>NZ_BAABEV010000039.1:0-87569 GCF_039540335.1 Actinomadura verrucosospora
GCTGGCCGCCGCGGTCCGCGAGGGCCTGGCCGACGACCTGGACACTCCCGCCGCGCTGGCGGCCGTGGACGCCTGGGCCTCCGCCGACGGCGACGACGAGGCGGCGCCGGCCCAGGCCGCCGCCGTCGTCGACGCCCTCCTCGGCATCGCGCTCTGACCGGCGGCGTCCGACCTCGTCCTGCGCCGGTAGGCCCGCCACGGCGGGCTCGTCGGCGTGCTCAGAGCCGGGGAAGGGGCCGCGGCGCGCTCACCGGCAACAGACGCCGGCGGTCCGCGGGACGGTGGACGTCGTGATCAGCGCACTCCACGGCGTGCGCGCGGAGCCGCCGGGGATGCGGGAGGCGCCGCCGGGGATGCGAGAGGCCGGGGCGCCCCGCCCCGCGCGATCAGCCCGGGTCGCGGCGGCGCAGGTAGCGCTCGAACTCGCGGGCGATGGCGTCGCCGCTCGCCTCGGGCAGCTCCGTGGCGTCCTTCTGCTCCTCCAGCGTGCGGACGTACTCGGCGACCTCCGAGTCCTCCTCGGCGAGCTCGTTGACGCCGTGCTCCCAGGCGCGGGCCTCCTCGGGAAGCTCGCCGAGCGGGACGGTGACGTCGAGGAGGTCCTCCACGCGGCGCAGCAGCGCGAGGGTCGCCTTGGGGGAGGGCGGCTGGGCGACGTAGTGGGGGACGGCCGCCCACAGCGACACGGTGTCGAGGTCGGCCTTGGCGCAGGCGTCCTGGAGCACGCCGAGGATGCCGGTCGGCCCCTCGTAGCGGGCCGGCTCCAGGTTCAGGGTGTTGACCAGGCCGGCCTCGGACGCGGCGCCGGTGACCGGCACCGGCCGGGTGTGGGGGGCGTCGGCGAGCAGCGCGCCGAGCAGCACGACGTTGCGGATCTCCAGCTCCAGCATCAGCCCGACCAGCTCGCGGCAGAACGACCGCCACCGCATGTTGGGCTCGATGCCGTGCAGCAGCACGACGTCCTTGCCGTTGGGGAGCCGCGCCCACGACACGCGGGTCGTCGGCCAGGTGATGCCGCGGGTCTCGCCGTCGGCCATCTCGACGATGGGGCGGGTGACCTGGAAGTCGTAGTAGTCGTCCGGATCGAGCTCGGCGATGGGCACCGCCTCCCAGGTCGACTCCAGATGCGCGATCACCCCGCTGGCGGCCTCCCCGGCGTCGTTCCACCCCTCAAAGGCGGCCACGAGCACCGGATCGACGAGTTCCGGCACGCTTTCGAGCTCGACCACGCGCTGCCTCCTTTCGACGCCCAGGTACAGCGTCACCGACGGGGGCCGTCATTCCCGGGGGTCGGGGGCCCCGCTCATGATCGGTGGCTGTCAGCCTACGTCCTGACGGTGACGTACCCCACCCCTCCGGAAGCCAGACCCCGCCCTGTACGCCCGCGGCGGAACCCGGGTCACGATCGGGTCACCGGCGGCGGGGACGGGCGTCACTTGCCGCGCGGAGTGGTGTGCACGATGAGCACGTCGCAGGGGGCGCGGTGCGACAGGTTCGCCGGCACGGAGCCGAGGATGCGGCCCGCGAGGCTGTTGAGCCCCCGGTTGCCGATCACCATGAGGTCCACGGGGCGCTCCTTGGCCAGCTTCGACAGCACGTCCACGGCGTCGCCCTCGACGGCCTCCTGCTCGATGGCGGTGGCGCCGGCGGCGACGGCCCGCTCCCGCGCGGCCCGCAGAGCGTCGTCGGCGGGCGTGGACCCCTGCACCTTGTAGGCCAGGTCGCCGAGCCGGTCGGCGGCGCTGGCGCGCTCGCGCTCCGGCATGGGGCTGTAGGCGGAGGCGAGCAGGAGGGTGGCGCCCGTGGCGGCGGCCAGCTGCGCGGCCCTGTCGACCGCGCGGAACGAGGAGTCGGAGCCGTCGGTGCCGACGAGGATGGTGCGGTACGCGCTCATGCCGTTCCTTACCCGTTGGTAGTCAACTGCTGGCACGTTATCGGTCCGGTGTCCCATCCGTCACCGTCTCTTTGCACACCCCGTCCAAGAGGCGCCGGCCCCCGGCGGAGGACTGGCCGGAGTGTCCCTTGATCGCATAGATAGGGTGGTTTCTCCGGCCCGGACGACCCGTGGGGAGAGTTGTGACTGGTGGCGGCCCGCACGCCGTGCTTTTCGACATGGACGGCCTGCTCATCGACTCCGAGAGCGTCTGGCTGGAGGTGGAGTCGGAGGTCATGGCGTGGCTCGGCGGCGAGTGGACCCCCGCCCACCAGGAGCGGCTGGTCGGCGGCTCCCTCTACCTCGCCGTCGACTACATGCTGGAGCTGACCGGGGCGGACGCCCCGCGCGAGGAGGTCGGCCGGCGGATGCTGGACGGCATGGCCGAGCGGCTCGGCGCCTGCGTCCCGATGATGCCCGGCGCCAAGGACCTGCTCGCCGAGATCCGCGCCGCCGGGGTGACGGCGGCCCTGGTGTCCTCCAGCCACCGGCGGCTGATCGAGCCGGTGCTGGACGCCGTCGGCCGCGAGCACTTCGCGCTCAGCGTCGCCGGGGACGAGGTCGCCCGGACCAAGCCCCACCCCGAGCCGTATCTGACCGCCGCCGCCCGGCTCGGCGCCGACCCCGCGCGCTGCGTGGTCCTGGAGGACTCCCCGAACGGCGTCGCGGCGGCGGAGGCGGCGGGCTGCGTCACCGTCGCCGTCCCCGGCCTCCTGCCCATCCCGCCCGCGCCGGGGCGGACGGTGGTCGCCTCGCTGCGCGAGGTCGACCTGGCGCGGCTGCGTTCGCTGGTCGCCTGACCCGGCGCCTCGGCCGTCCCGCGGCCGGGCCGTTGTCCGGCCGTGACCTGATACGCGGGAGCCGGTACCCCGGGGGGCGGTCCCTAGGGGACGGGTCCCGCCGCAGGAGGAGACGGCGGCGGGCGCAAACCGTCCGCCAGAAGGAGCAGGTCCGGCGGTTCGCGTGTGACGATGGGAAGAGCACCGCCGCACGGAATGAGGGGCCGGCATGAGCGACGCAGCCATATTCGCGATCAGTCTCGGGGTGACCCTGGTCGGGCTGGTGATCAGCTGGGGCGCCTACCGCCGCCGGGGCGCGGGCACCGGGCTGCGCGGCGCAGCCCTGTCGCTGGTGCCGCTGGCGGCGGCGTTGACGGGCGTGACCGAGTTCTTCGTCGACCTGGCGTTCAGCCCGGTGAAGTGGGCGGGCGTCGCGGTGGCGGGGCTGGCCGTGCTTCTTTACCTGGCGTCCGGGGCGATGCTGAGCCGCCGCGGGGGCGCCGACGACGGCCGCGCCGCCGCCAAGTCCGGCGACGGCCGCCGCTCGGCGGGTCGCGCCGGCAAGCCCGGGCGGGGCGTCGAGGGCCCCGCGCCGGGCGGCGGCGACCCGGAGATGGCGGAGATCGAGAAGATCCTCCGCGACCGCGGCATCTCCTGACGCCGCGGGGCCCGCACGCGTCGTGACGGCGGGCCGGGACGTCCCTGACGGGGCGTCCCGGCCCGCCGTTTCTGCGCGTCCCCGCCCTGACCTGCGGACGATCAGTCTCAGATCGGACTCAGTACGGTAAAGCTTGCCGTTCCCGACCCGTGTGGAGTTGCCGGGCACGTCTGGGCTGAACGTACTATTCGGGCGATTTGTCCAACGTGGTGCGTGGACGCATGTTGCCCAGATGACGACGAGATCACAAGTCAGATACGGGTACTTCCGAAGCACGCCTCACGGATGGACAGTCGTGCCCGAAGGACTACGTTTCCCTTCAGCAAACGCGGCGTAACGGGCACGGGGGGCAGCGGATGATCTCCGCGACCGCCGGTCACTCGCCGGCGGCAGGGCCGAACCAGTGGCCGGACGGTAGGAGGTATCGAGCGTGGCCGCACCCATAGAGGTGACCGGGTCCGACAGCGAGGCGCAGCCAGAGGCTGTCCTCGCCGGCGTCGACAGGAAGAAGATCCAAGGACGCTCGCTCGGGCAGATCGCCTGGATGCGGCTGAAGCGGGACAAGGTCGCTCTGACCGGCGCGGTCATCGTGCTCGTGCTGATCCTGATCGCGATCTTCGGGCCGTACTTCGTGCAGGACCCTCTGACGTACCACCAGAACCTGATCGACCCGACCTACAACCGGCCGAAGTCGGGGATCTGGCACACGGGCATCAGCGGCGACCACCTGCTGGGCGTGGAGCCCGGCACCGGCCGCGACCTGCTGGCCCGCATCGTGCACGGAGCCCGGATCTCGCTCCTGGTCTCGTTCCTGGCCACCCTGCTGTCGGTGGTCATCGGGACGGTCATGGGCATCGTGGCCGGCTACTTCGGCGGCTGGGTCGACTACCTGATCAGCCGGGCCATGGACGCCTTCCTGGCGTTCCCGCTGCTGCTGTTCGCGATCGCCCTGGTCGGCGTCGTCTCCGACGGCGCGTTCGGGATGAACGGCAACGGGCTGCGGATCTCGGTGCTGGTCGTGGTCATCGGCTTCTTCAACTGGCCCTACATCGGCCGCATCATCCGCGGCCAGACGCTGTCGCTGCGCGAGCGCGAGTTCGTCGACGCCGCGCGCAGCCTGGGAGCCCGCAACTCCTACGTGCTCTTCAAGGAGATCCTGCCGAACCTGGTCGCCCCGATCCTGGTCTACTCGACCCTGCTGATCCCGACCAACATCCTGTTCGAGGCGGCGCTGTCGTTCCTCGGCGTCGGAGTGATCCCGCCGACGCCCTCGTGGGGCGCCATGCTGACGCTCGCGGTTCCGATCTACTCCTCGGACCCCGCGTACATGATCATCCCTGGTATGGCCATCTTCATCACCGTCCTCGCCTTCAACCTCTTCGGTGACGGGCTGCGGGACGCTCTCGACCCTCGGGCCAAGTGACTCGGGTTCAACCGACCCGTCTAATTGAAGGGGTGCGCCTGCACATGAACAAGATGAGACCATTTGCGGTCTTCGCGGCCGGTGTGGTCGCGGCCGCAGGGCTCGCCGCCTGCGGCGGCGGTGAATCCGGAGGCTCGGGGAGCGGGCCCGGGTACAACGCCGGCGTGAACGAGGTCGTCAACAAGTCGGACAAGAAGGGCGGCACGCTCAAGCTGGCCGACTCCGACGACTGGGACTCGCCGGACCCGGGCAACACCTACTACGCCTTCTCGCAGAACTTCGCCCGTCTCTACGGCCGCGGCCTGACCACGGCCAAGGCCGCGGCGGGCAAGGCGAGCCTCGAGATCGTCCCTGACCTGGCCACCGACATGGGCCAGTCCAGCGACGGCGGCAAGACCTGGACGTACAAGCTGCGGACCGGCGTCAAGTACGACGACGGCACCACGGTCACGTCCAAGGACGTCAAGTACGCGATCGAGCGCAGCAACTACACCAAGGAGCTGCAGCTCGGGCCGAAGTACTTCAAGCAGTACCTCGTCGACAACAAGCCCGCCTACAAGGGCCCGTACGAGGACAAGAGCGACGAGGGTCTGAAGTCCATCGAGACCCCCGACGACCAGACGATCGTCTTCCACCTGAACGAGCCGTTCCAGGAGTTCGACTACCTGGTCTCGATGTCGCAGTCGATCCCTGTGCCGAAGGCCAAGGACACCGGCACGAAGTACGAGTCCGCGATCGTCTCCAGCGGGCCGTACAAGATCGACAACTACACGCGCGGCAAGTCCATGTCGCTGTCGCGCAACCCGAACTGGAACCAGAGCACCGACCCGCTCCGCAAGGCGCTGCCGGACAAGATCGAAGTCCAGATCAAGCAGAACGCGGACGACATCGACCAGCGGATGCTGGCCGGCGCGCTGGACATGGACATCACCGGCGTCGGCGTCCAGGCCGGGACCCAGCCGAAGGTGCTGACCCCCGAGCAGAAGCCGTACGTCGACAACCCCGTCCAGGGCTTCCTGCGGTTCATGTCGCTGAACGTGAACGTCAAGCCGCTCGACAACATCCACTGCCGGACGGCCGTGCAGTACGCGACCGACAAGGTCGCCGCGCAGACCGCCTACGGAGGCCCGCTGGCCGGCGGCGACATCGCCACCACCGTGCTGCCCCCGTCGGTGGACGGCTACACCAAGTTCGACCTGTACCCGCAGAAGCAGGCCGAGGGCGGCGGTCTCGACCAGGCCACGCTCGCCAAGGCCAAGTCGGAGCTGCAGGCGTGCGGCCAGCCGAACGGCTTCAGCACCAAGATCTCGGCGCGGTCGGACCGGCCGAAGGAAGTCGCGATGGCCGAGGCGATCCAGCAGAGCCTCGCCAAGGTCGGCATCAAGGTCAGCATCGTCCAGTTCCCGGCCGGCGACTACTTCAACAAGTACGTCGGCGTGCCGAAGTACGTTCACGACCACGGCATCGGCATGATGATCATGGCGTGGGCGGCCGACTGGCCCACCGGCTACGGCTTCCTCTCGCAGATCGTGCACGGTGCGGCGATCAAGCCGTCGGGCGGCAACAACCTCGCCGAGCTCAACGACCCGAAGGTCAACAAGGGCCTTGACGACGCGATCTCCAACGGTGACAAGGCTTCGCGTCTGAAGGCCTATGGTGAGGTCGACAAGGCGGTCATGGCGACCGCCGCCGAGGTGCCGCTGATCTACGCCAAGGCCCTGATGTACCGGCCGAAGCGCGTGACGAACGCCGGCATCACGTACTACTACGGCGGAATGTACGACTACCTCAACATGGGCGTGGAGTGACACTCCGCTTCGTCCGTGCGTCCAGCTGAAGGCAGGTGAAGGCGACGCCCGCCGGCCGTGCCGGGACCCACAGGTCCCGCCGGCCGGCGGGTCGGGCCGAGCATTGTGTTCGCATACATCATCCGGCGCCTCATCGGTGCCGTCGTCATGTTGCTGCTGGTCAGCATGGTGACCTTCGGCATCTTCTTCTGGTTGCCCAAGATCGCCGGGCAGACGACCGACCAGATCGCGGCGTCCTACGTGGGCAAGGCGCCGACCGCCGAGGCCATCCAGGACACCAAGGAGCGGCTCGGCCTCGACAAGCCGGTCGTGGTGCAGTACGGCAACTACGTCAAGGCCATCGTCGTCGGCAAGGACTACAAGGCCGGCCCCGTGACCGACCACTGCCCCGCGCCGTGCCTCGGCTACTCGTTCCGCAGCAGCCAGCCGGTGCTGGAGACGCTGGTCGACCGGGCCCCGGCGACCCTGTCGCTGGCACTCGGCGCCGCGCTCGTCTGGCTCGTGGGCGGCATCGCCACCGGGGTGCTGTCGGCGTTGCGCAGAGGCTCGCTCTGGGACCGGACAGCGATGATCATCGCGCTGAGCGGCGTGTCGCTGCCCATCTACTTCACCGGCCTGGTCTCGCTCGCGCTGTTCTCCTACACACTCAAGATCTTCCCGGGCGGCGGCAGCTACACCCCGTTCACCTCCAATCCGGTGAGCTGGTTCCAGGCGCTGGTCCTGCCCTGGGTGACGCTCGCGTTCCTCTACGCCGCGATGTACGCGCGGCTCACCAGAGCGGGCATGCTGGAGACGATGAACGAGGACTACATCCGCACCGCCCGCGCCAAGGGCCTGTCGGAGGGAACGGTCGTCACCAAGCACGCGCTGCGCGCCTCGCTGACGCCGATCCTCACCATCTTCGGCCTCGACCTCGGCCTGCTGCTCGGCGGCGCGGTCCTGACGGAGAACACCTTCGGCATCCCGGGGCTGGGCCAGCTGGCGATCAGCTCGATCCGGGGCGGCGACCTGCCCATGGTGCTCGGCGTGACCCTGCTCACGGCGACCTCCATCATCGTGATCAACCTGATCGTCGACATGATGTACGCGATCGTCGACCCGAGAGTGAGGCTTGGCTGATGACCGGCACCGCGCCCGCCGCGGAGACCGCGGGCACCGGCGAGGCCCCGAGCGCGTTCCTCGAGGTCCGCGACCTCAAGATCCACTTCCCGACGGACGACGGCCTGGTCAAGTCCGTCGACGGCCTGTCGTTCCAGCTGGAGCGCGGCCGCACGCTCGGGATCGTGGGCGAGTCGGGCTCCGGCAAGAGCGTGACCAGCCTCGGCATCCTCGGCCTGCACAACCGGCGCAACGCCGACGTGTCCGGGGAGATCTGGCTGAACGGCAAGGAGCTCGTCGGCGCCTCGCAGGCCGAGGTGCGCCGGCTCCGCGGCCGCGACATGGCGATGATCTTCCAGGACCCGCTGTCGTCGATGCACCCCTTCTACACGGTCGGCCACCAGATCATCGAGGCCTACCGGGTGCACAACGACGTGTCCAAGTCGGTGGCCCGCAAGCACGCCATCGACATGCTCGGCAAGGTCGGCATCCCCAAGCCGGACAAGCGGGTGGACGACTACCCGCACCAGTTCTCCGGCGGCATGCGGCAGCGCGCGATGATCGCGATGGCCCTCTCCTGCGACCCCGAGCTGCTGATCGCCGACGAGCCGACGACGGCGCTGGACGTGACCGTCCAGGCGCAGATCCTTGACCTGATCCGGGACCTGCAGCAGGAGTTCAACTCCGCGGTCATCATGATCACCCACGACCTCGGGGTGGTCGCCGAGCTGTCCGACGACATCCTGGTGATGTACGCGGGCCGCGCGGTGGAGTACGCCTCCGTCGACGACGCCTTCCACCAGCCGCTGCACCCCTACACCTGGGGGCTGCTCGGCTCGATGCCGAGGCTGGACCGGGAGCGCACGGAGCGGCTGATGCCGATCGTGGGGTCGCCGCCGAGCCTGATCAACGTGCCGTCGGGCTGCGCGTTCCATCCGCGCTGCCCCTACAGTGACCTCAACGGGGACAAGAGCACGACCGAGCGGCCCGACCTGATCGAGGCCGAACCCGGCCACAAGGTGGCGTGCCATCTCCCGCTGGAGAAGAAGCGGCAGATCTGGAACGACGAGATCCGGGCGAAGCTGTGACGAGCACGGGTGGGAACGAGACTGTGAACACTACGAAGACCCCGGCCGACGAGACCCGTCCGGCCGCGGAGACCCGCCCCGTGCGGGACGGCGAGCCGCTGCTGGAGGTGGACAACCTCGGCAAGCACTTCCCCGTCACCGCGGGGCTGCTGCGCCGGCAGGTCGCGGCGGTCAAGGCCGTCGACGGCGTGTCGTTCTCGGTCCGCAAGGGCGAGACGCTCGGGCTGGTGGGCGAGTCGGGCTGCGGCAAGTCCACCACCGGCCGGATGATCATGCGGCTGCTGGACCCGAGCTTCGGCAAGATCACCTTTGAGGGCCAGGACATCACCACGATGTCGCAGGGGCGGCTCCGGCCGCTCCGCCGCGACATCCAGATGATCTTCCAGGACCCGTACTCGTCGCTGAACCCGCGCAAGACGGTCGGCGCGATCGTCGGGGCGCCCTTCCGGCTGCAGAACATCGAGGCCAAGCAGGGCGTCAAGAAGGCCGTCCAGGAGATCCTGGAGCTGGTCGGGCTGAACCCCGAGCACTACAACCGCTACCCGCACGAGTTCTCCGGCGGTCAGCGGCAGCGCATCGGCATCGCCCGCACCCTGGCCCTCAAGCCGAAGCTGATCGTCGCGGACGAGCCGGTGTCGGCGCTGGACGTGTCGGTGCAGGCGCAGGTCGTCAACCTGCTGGAGGACCTGCAGAACGAGCTCGACCTCACCTACGTGGTGATCGCGCACGACCTGTCGGTCGTCCGGCACATCTCCGACCGCGTCGCCGTCATGTACCTCGGCAAGATCGTCGAGGTGGCGGACCGGGCGGACCTGTACGAGCGGCCCATGCACCCCTACACCAACGCGCTGCTGTCGGCGGTGCCGATCCCCGACCCGAGCGAGCGCGGGGACCGCAAGCGGATCCGGCTGCAGGGCGACGTGCCGAGCCCGCTCGACCCGCCGCCCGCCTGCCGCTTCCACACCCGCTGCTGGAAGGCGCAGGACATCTGCAAGCAGGTCGAGCCGCCGCTGGTGGAGCTCAGCCCGGGCCACCAGGCGGCCTGCCACTTCCCGGAGAACACCACGGTCAGCGCGACCGACGCGGTCGCCAAGGCCGCGGTGGCGCCGGCCGCGCCGGCCGCCGACCCGGTTCCTGCCGACGGCACGGACTCCGTGGAGTAGCGCCGCCAGGCGTGCCCCGTGCATGGGGCGCGCACCGTGCACGCGGAAAGGCCCGGCCCCCGCCAGGGGGACCGGGCCTTTCCGCGTTGCCGGCCGTCGGCTACTCGGTGGAAATGGCCTTCAGGACGTCCATGCGGCCCGCGCGCCACGCGGGCCAGAGGGCCGCCAGCACGCCGATGACCGCGGCGACCACCAGGTAGATCCCCAGGGTCCCGTACGGCACGGCGAGGACTCCGAGGCCCTTGTCCGCGAGGGCGTTCTGCAGCGCCGCGCCGAACGCCACCCCGATGCCCATGCCGAGCACCGCGCCGAAGACCGCGATCATGATCGACTCCAGCCGGACCATGCGGCGCAGCTGCCGCCGGGAGATCCCGATCGCGCGCAGCAGCCCGATCTCCCGGGTCCGCTCGATGACCGACAGGGCCAGGGTGTTGACCACCCCGACCGCCGCGATGATGACGGACATCACCAGCAGAATCGTCAGGAACGTCACGAACCCGTCGACCTGCTTGCGGGCGTCGGCCTTCAGCGACGCCTGGTCGGACACCTTCAGGTTCGGGTAGTCCTTCAGCGACGACTCCAGCGCGCCCTTCGTCGCCGCCGACGGCGCCGAGGCGTCCACCACGACCGTGGTCACGGTCGGCTTGAGGGTGTGCCGCAGGTGCGCCTGCGGGGAGATGAGGCGGGGGCCGATCAGATCGCTCTTGGCGTACACGCCCGCCAGCCTGAGCTGTTCGGTGCGCCCGTCGGCGAACTGCACCGGGACCGCCGCCCCGACCTTCCACCCGCGGGCCTTCGCGGTGTCCTCGTCCACCATGATCCCGGCGTCGCCGATGCCGGTGCCGCCGGAGGTGACCTTCAGCCTGGCGGCCTTGGCGATCACCGCCGCGTCGCCGGACATGTACCACGCCTTCTTGTTCTCGATCTTGGCGTTGCCCTCGTAGGTGGGGGACGCGGAGGCCACCCCGGGCGTCGTCCGGATCCGCTGGGCGGCCTCGGCGGTGATGCCGCCCGCGCCCTGCACCTCGACGAGGTAGTCGGCGCCGAACTGCGCGTCGACCTGCTCGTCGACCGAGGCCCGCATCGTCGCGCCCAGCACGTTCACCGTGGTGATCAGCGCGAGGCCGATCATCAGCGCCGCGGCCGTCGCGGCGGTGCGGCGCGGGTTGCGCAGCGCGTTCTGCCGCGCGAGGCGCCCGGGCGGGCCCATCAGCCGCGCGAACGGCGCGCCGAGCACCTTCATCACCGGCACGCTGATCACCGGGGCGAGCATGGCGACGCCGATGAAGACCGCGAACGCGCCCACGCCGACCGGGACCACCGGGTTGCCGCCGCCGCCGGCGAGGCCGACGGCGATGAGCCCCGCGCCCACGAGGGTGAGCAGGGAGCCGAGCGCGATCCGGATCCGCAGCGACCGCTGGGGCAGCGCGACGTCGTCGCGCATCGCCGCCACCGGCGGGATCTTCGCGGCGCGGCGGGCCGGGAAGTAGGCCGACACGACCGTCACCACGATGCCCACCGCGTACGACGAGATCACCGGGGTCGCGGTGAAGGTCAGCCCGCCCTGCCCGGCGTCGCCCATCTGCGTCTGCAGCAGGGAGGCCAGGCCCGCGCCGGCCGCGAGGCCGAGGGTGGAGCCGACCACGCCGACCGCGACGGCCTCACCGATCACCGCCCGCGTCACCTGGCCGCGGGCCGCGCCGATGGCGCGCAGCAGCGCCAGCTCGCGGGTCCGCTGCGCGACCAGCATCGAGAACGTGTTGAAGATGATGAACGACCCGACGAAGATCGAGATCAGCGCGAACACGAGCAGGAAGGTGCGGAAGAAGTCCATCATCGCGGCGATGTCGCTCTTGGACTCCTCGCGGAGCTTCTCGCCGGTGACGGCCTCCAGGTTCTGCGGCAGCGCCTTGGCGACCCGGTCGCGCAGCTCGTTCTGGGACGGACCGGTGGAGCCCATCTCGATGTCGCTGAAGTAACCGGGCTTCAGCATCAGCCGCTGCGCGGTCGGGGTGTCGAACCCGGTGAGCGTCGCGCCCATCAGGTTCCCGGCGTCGACCAGCCCGACGATCCGCATGCGCGCGGGCGGCCCGGCGGTGAGGACCCGGGTGGTGTCGCCGACCGCGAGCTTGCCCTTCTCCGCGGTCCTGGCGTCGATGACGACCTCGTCGGGTCCCTGCGGGGCGCGGCCCGACGCCAGGTCGTAGGTCCCGCCCGTTGACCAGTTCGTCCCGATCTGGGGCGGACCCTCCTGTGCGGTCCCGACGATCTTGCCGTCCTTGCCGACGACGGCCGCGTACCCGTTGACGTTGCCCTGGGGGTCCTTGACGCCGTCGATGCCCTGCAGGGTCTTCAGCACGGTCGCCGGGACCGGCTGCGCCGCCGCCCCGTCGTCGTCGCCCTCGACGACCTTCTTGGCGCGCACGTCGACGGCCACGTTCGTGCCGATCCGGCTGAACAGGTCGTCGAACTGCTTGTTCATGCTGTCGGTGAAGATCAGCGTGCCGGCCACGAACGCGACGCCGAGGATCACCGCGACGGCCGTCAGCACCAGCCTGATCTTGTGCGCCGCGAGGTTGCGGAGCGTGACCTTGCCCATCATCGCGCCGACACCCCGGAGCCGGCCGCGCCCGCGGGACGGGTGTTGTGGCCGCCGGCGTCGAAGCCCTTCATGCGCTCCAGCACCCGCTCGGCGGTCGGCTCGGTCATCGTGTCGACGATCTGCCCGTCGGACAGGAACAGCACCTGGTCGGCGTAGGCGGCAGCGGACGGGTCGTGGGTGACCATCACGATGGTCTGCCCCATCCGCCGCACGGAGTCGCGCAGGAAGCCGAGGACCTCGGCGCCCGCGCGCGAGTCCAGGTTCCCCGTCGGCTCGTCCGCGAAGATGATCTCCGGGCGGGACGCCAGGGCGCGGGCGCACGCCACCCGCTGCTGCTGGCCGCCCGACAGCTCGGTGGGACGGTGCTTGAGCCGCGGCCGCAGCCCCACCGTGTCGACCACCGCGTCCAGCCACTCCTGGTCGGGCTTGCGGCCCGCGATGTCCATCGGCAGCGTGATGTTCTCCAGCGCGGTCAGGGTCGGCACCAGGTTGAACGCCTGGAAGATGAAGCCGATCTTGTCGCGGCGCAGCCGGGTGAGCTGCTTGTCCTTGAGCCGGGTCAGCTCGGTGTCGCCGATGTAGACCTGCCCGGAGTCCACCGAGTCCAGCCCCGCCATGCAGTGCATCAGGGTGGACTTGCCGGATCCGGAGGGGCCCATGATCGCGGTGAACCGGCCGCGGGGGATGCCGACGGTGACCCCGTCGAGCGCGACGACCTGGGCGTCGCCGCGCCCGTACACCTTCGCGATCTGCTGGGTTCGAGCGGCGAAGTCGCCCGCCCCGGGCGCGTGCTCCGCGCCGGCGGTCGATGGGGCGGTGTTCGTCACGTGTACTCCCGTGGGTGAGTGAGCAGGAATGCGTCCGGACCGCGCCGTGCCCCCGGCGATCCGACTCACAAAACCCTAGAAGCCGAACAAACCGGTTTCCTGGACCCCAGGAACGGACTTGCCCGTCCACCCACGGCAGGAGAAGCCCCTCCACCGTCGTCCTACCGGAGTAGGCCTCCGCCGACGAAAGTCAGGGGCGCCTCAGGGGCCGACCCCGAAACCGGCCCTTCGGCCTGCGCGTCAGCTCTGGCCGGGCCTGCTCAGCCCCGTCTCGTACGCGTACACCACGGCCTGGACGCGGTCGCGCAGGCCCAGCTTGGCCAGGACGTTCCCCACGTGCGTCTTCACCGTCGTCTCGCTCACCACGAGCTCCGCCGCGATCTCGGCGTTGGACTGGCCGCGGGCCACGTGCGACAGCACCTCGCGCTCGCGCTCGGTCAGGGTGTCCAGCCCGGGCGGCGGCGCCGCGTCCCGGACGGCCGGCAGCCGGCTGGCGAACTTGTCCAGCAGGCGCCGCGTCACCGACGGCGCCACGATCGCGTCGCCCGCCGCCACGATGCGGATCGCCTGCACCAGGTCCTCGGGCGGGGAGTCCTTGAGCAGGAACCCGCTGGCGCCCGCCCGGACCGCCTCGATGACGTACTCGTCCAGGTCGAACGTCGTCAGGATCAGCACCCGGGGGTCGTGCGAGGCCGCGCCCTCCCGGATGATCCGGCGGGTCGCCTCGATGCCGTCCACCCCCGGCATCCGGATGTCCATCAGCACCACGTCCGGCAGCAGCGACCGGGTCAGCTCCACCGCCACCGCGCCGTCCCCGGCCTCCCCGACGACGGCGATGTCGGCCTCCGCCTCCAGGATGAGCCGGAACCCCGTCCGCAGCAGCGGCTGGTCGTCGACCAGCAGGACCCGCACCGTGGTCATCGGGCCACCACCGCAGGCCGCCGTCCCGGACCGTTCATCGTCGCGCTCCTCGCCTCACCGGACCGCCGCGTCCGCGGCGCTCCTGCCCCAACCTACGGCCTCGCACGGCTCACGGCTCCAGCGGGAACCGGGCCCGCACGCCGAATCCGCCGCCGACCCTCGGCCCGATCTTCAACTCGCCACCGTACAGCGCGACCCGCTCGTACATCCCGACCAGACCGTGCCCGGGGTTGTCCCCGTGGTCGGCCATGAACGTCGCGGTCCCGCGCCCGTCGTCCTCGATCTCCACCGTCAGGTCGCTGTCGCCGTAGTACAGCCGCACCCAGGCCCGCGCCTGCGGCCCCGCGTGCTTGAGCGTGTTCGTCAGCGCCTCCTGGATCAGCCGGAAGGCGGCCACGTCCACGCCCGGGGACGGCGGACGCGCCTCGCCCTCCATCCACAGCTGCACGGACAGGCCCGTCTCCCGCACGTGCTCCAGCAGCTCGCCGAGGTCGCCGAGGCCCGGCTGCGGCGCCAGCTCCCGGCCCGCCCGCTCGGAGTCGCGGTCCGTGCGCAGGACGCCGACGATCCGCCGCATCTCGCTCAGCGCGGTCCGCCCGACCTCCTCGATCGTCGACATCGCCTCGCGCGCGCTGCCGGGGTCCCGGTCGATGATCCGCCGCGCGGCGCCGGCCTGCACGGTCATCACGCTCACGTGGTGCGCCACGACGTCGTGCAGCTCCCGCGCGATCCGGGACCGCTCCTCGACGCGCGCGGCCCGCGCGTCGGTTCCGCGCGCCCGCTCCAGCCGGGCGGCCCGGTCCTCCAGCTCGGCGAAGTACGCCCGGCGCAGCCGCAGGTTGCGGCCCAGCACCCACACGCCGATCACCAGCGCGCAGTCGGTGATCAGTACCTCCGGCGCCATCGAGATCGGCAGGACCAGCAGGTAGGCGAGGAAGTAGACGAACGCCGTCGCGCCGCCGAGCGCGCTCTGCGCCAGCCCCCGGTGCGCCGCCACGCTGTAGACGGCCACGAGGAACGCCACCACGTCCGGCACCGACGGCGGATAGTGGGCCACCGCCATCACCAGCTCGCCGCCGATGATGAACAGCAGCACCGGCATCGGATGGCGGCGGCGCCACGTCAGCGCCATCGTCACGATGGTGACCACCAGGCCGTCCCAGATGTCCGGCGACCGGAACTGATCGTAGCCGTGGCCGGCGGGCAGCTCCTCGAGGAAGAGCTGAGGCAGCCCCACCGCCAGGAGGCCCAGCGCGAGCAACGCGTCGGCCGCCATCGGGCGCGCGTGCAGCCAGGCGCGGACGGCGTGGAGACCACGGATGCGGGGTGACACGACACTCACCCTAGGAGGCCGCAGCAGGTCCCGAGCCCTCCTGCACGCGGATCCGCGGTCCTCCCCAAGGATGACCCGGCCGCGCCGGGGGCGGCACTAGAGATCGTCGTGCTCCCGCGCCCCCGCACCGGCGCGCGCGTCCGCCCGCCGTGCCTCCTCCAGGTCGGCGGGGGAGGGGCGGTCGACCGGCGCCGCGGGCAGCGGCGGGGGAGTGCCGCCGAACTCCGGGCAGCGCTCCTTGTGGTCGCACCAGTCGCACAGCCGCCCCGTGCGCGCCCGCCACTCGCCGGTGTCCATCGCCCGGCGGATCGCCTGCCACAGCGCCTCCACCTTGCGCTGCGTGGCGCGCAGGTCGGCCTCGTCCGGCTCGTAGCGCAGGATCTCGCCGTTGCCCAGGTACATCAGCTGCAGCAGCCGCGGTACCCGGCCCCGCAGCCGCCACAGCACCAGCGCGTAGAACTTCATCTGGAACAGGGCCCGCGCCTCGAAGTCGGCCCGCGGCGCCGTCCCGGTCTTGTAGTCCACGATCCGCATGTCGCCGCTGGGCGCCACGTCGACGCGGTCGATGTACCCGCGCAGCTTCAGCCCCGAGTCGAGGACCGTCTCCACGAACAGCTCGCGCTCGGCAGGCTCCAGCCGGCGCGGGTCCTCGAGGGAGAAGTACCGCTCCACCATCCGGCGCGCCTGCCCCAGCCACTCGGCGTGCTCGGCCTCGCCGCCGTCGCCGCCGAACAGCTCCGCCAGCTCCGGCTCGGCCTCCAGCAGGCGGTCCCACTCCGGCGCCAGCATCTCCAGCGCCGCCTCCGGCGTGCGCGCCCCGGTCGGCAGGTCGAACAGCCGCTCCAGCACGGCGTGCACCAGCGTGCCCCGCACGGCCGCGGCGCTCGGCCGCTCCGGGATCCGGTCGATCACCCGGAAGCGGTACAGCAGCGGGCACGTCATGAAGTCGCCCGCCCGCGACGGCGACAGCGACCCGACCACGACCGGCGCGTCCCCCGCGCCTCCGCCCGACTCGCCCGCGCGCGCGGGCGGCACCGACGCCCCGCCCCCGGCTCCGATCCCTCCCGGCTCGATGCCACCCGCCTCGGTGCTGCCCGCCTCGGTCGTCGTCATGGCACAGCAGCGTAGGTGACACCCCCGACGGAAATCCCGCACCGCCGCCGCGCGCCCGGCGGGGGACCGGCACCGCCGCCGGGGCCGTAGCATCGGGGGCGTGACACACAGCGCGCCCCCGACCGAGGACAGGACCCCGGCCGGCGGCCGCGGTCCCGACGACCGCCCCGCACGCCCCGGCCTGCTCATGGGCCGCCTGTTCGGCGTGCCCGTCTACGTCTCGCCCAGCTGGTTCCTGGTCGCGGTCCTCGTCACCGTCATGTTCGAGGGCCAGGTCGACGGCGTCGTCAGCCGCCCGCTCAGCTACCTCGTCGCCTTCACCTACGCCGTCCTGCTCTACGGCTCGGTGTTCGTCCACGAGCTGAGCCACGCCGTCACCGCGCGCGCCTTCGGCCTGCCCGTCCGCTCGGTCACCCTCCACATCCTCGGCGGGGAGACCTCCATCGAGCGCGAGGCCCCCACCCCCGGCCGCGAGTTCCTCATCGCCTTCGCCGGGCCGCTGGTCAACCTCGTCCTCGCCGGGCTCGGCCTGCTCGTCCACGCCGTCGTCCCCCTGCCCGACGTCGCGCTGCTGCTCGTCGAGGCCCTCACCTTCGCCAACCTCCTGGTCGGGCTGTTCAACCTGCTGCCCGGCCTCCCGCTGGACGGCGGGCGCCTCGTGCGCGCCGTCGTCTGGAAGGTCACCGGACGCAGCCGCAGCGGCGGCGTCTTCGCCGGCTGGGTGGGCCGCGGCGTCGCCATCGCCTGCCTCGTCGCCGGCGCCTACCTGGCCACCTACAACACCGGCGAGGGCGGCGGCATCGGCTGGCTCGCCCTGCTCTGGTCGGCCCTCGTCGCCTCGTTCATCTGGGTCGGCGCCACCCAGTCGATCCGCGCCGAGCGCGTCCGCGACCGCATCCCGCTGCTGTCGGCGCGCCGCCTCGCGCGCCGCGCCACCCTCGTCACCGCCGACGTCCCGCTCGCCGAGGCCGTCCGCCGCGCCCGCGAGGACCACGCCGGCGCCATCGTCATCGCCGACCACGACGGCCGGCCCCTCGGCCTGGTCAGCGAGAAGGCCGTCACCGCGACCCCCGAGCACCGCCGCCCCTGGGTCAGCGTGGGCGAGCTGTCGCGGGGCATCGACGACGGGCTGCAGCTGGCCGCCGACCTGTCCGGCGAGGAGCTCGTCGAGGCGCTGCGCCGCGCGCCCGCCTCGGAGTACCTGCTCGTGGAGCCCGACGGAGGCGTCTACGGCGTCCTCGCGGTCGCCGACGTCGACCGCGCCTTCGCCGGCATCTGACCGCCCCCGCGGGCCGCCGCGGCGGCCCGACCTGCCCGCGCGCGCCGCTAGCCTTGACCTCCATGAGCGAACCCCGACCCGACGGCCCCGCCCCCTCGCCCGGCCGCATCCCGCACGGCCCGTTCCGCCCCGGCGACCAGGTTCAGCTCACCGACCCCAAGGGCCGGATCAACACCATCACCCTCCAGCCCGGCAAGGTCTACCACTCGCACAAGGGCTCGATCCCGCACGACGAGATGATCGGCAGCCCCGAGGGGAGCGTCTTCCGGTCCAGCGGCGGCATCGAGTACCTGGCCTTCCGCCCGCTGCTCGCCGACTTCACCCTCCGCATGCCGCGCGGCGCCGCCGTCGTCTACCCCAAGGACGCCGCCCAGATCATCGCGATGGCCGACATCTTCCCGGGGGCCCGCGTCGTCGAGGCCGGCGCCGGGTCCGGGGCCCTCACCTGCTTCCTGCTGCGCGCCGTCGGCGAGCACGGCCTCGTCTCCTCCTACGAGCGCCGGCCCGACTTCGCCGACATCGCCCGCGCCAACGTCGAGAAGTTCTTCGGCGGGCCCCACCCCGCCTGGCGCCTCACCGTCGGCTCCCTGGAGGACGCCCTCGCCGAGACCGACGTCGACCGCGTCGTCCTCGACATGCTCGCGCCCTGGGAGACCCTCGACGCCGTCGCCAAGGCCCTCGTGCCGGGCGGCATGGTCTGCGCCTACATCGCCACCACCACCCAGATGTCGCGGGTCGTCGAGGACCTGCGCTCCCACGGCCGGTTCGCCGAGCCCTACGCCTTCGAGACCATGCTGCGCTCCTGGCACGTCGACGGGCTCGCCGTCCGCCCCGACCACCGCATGGTCGGCCACACCGGCTTCCTCGTCACCGCGCGCCGCCTCGCCGACGGCGTGACCCCGCCCGCCCGGCGCCGCCGCCCCGCGAAGGGCGCCCACCCCGCCCCCGGCGACGCCGCGCCTCCGTCCGGGGCCGCTTCCGGAGCCGCTTCCGAGGTCGCCCCCGCCCCGGACGCCGCGCCCGGGGTCCCGGCCGAGGCCTAGATCACATTCCTCCGGCGCCCCGCCACCGGACTCGGCAAACGCCGTGCCACGACACGCCCGGCGTGCCGAACCCGCAGGTCCGGACGTCGTAAGGGCTCGACCCGCGCCACCTCCACGGGACCCCTGCCAACCCTCCCGGAAGACCCCCGCACGACACGAACACCGAATGGGCAGGTTACGGAAGCCCTCCAGATAGGTAGGGTCTCAGTAGGTCGTCGGCTCTCTTCGTGAGGAGGTGGCGGGGCGTGGCCGCTCGTGACGATGCAGGGGCGCGCAGGGCGCAGCACGAAAAGGAGGTCAGGGACCTCCAGACGCAGATCTCCTTCCTGGAGGAGGAGATCTCCGTGCTGCGCCGCAAGCTCGCGGAGTCCCCGCGCCAAGTACGTGTGCTGGAAGAACGCCTCCATGAGGCACAGGCCAACCTGGCCGCCGTAACCGGTCAGAACGAGCGTCTCGTCGCGACCCTCAAAGAGGCTCGCGAACAGATCGTGGCGCTCAAGGAGGAGGTCGACAGGCTCGCACAACCACCCTCCGGGTTCGGCGTCTTCCTGGACGCCCGCGACGACGGAACGGTCGACATCTTCACCGGCGGGCGCAAGCTGCGCGTCAACGTCAGCCCGGCCGTCGACGTCGAGGAACTGCAGCGCGGCCAGGAGGTCATGCTCAACGAGGCCCTCAACGTCGTCGAGGCGCTGAGGTTCGAGGAGCAGGGCGAGGTCGTCATGCTCAAGGAGCTCTTCGACGACGGCGAGCGCGCCCTGGTCATCGCGCACGCCGACGAGGAGCGCGTGGTCAAGCTCGCCGAGCCGCTGCGCGGAGTCCCGCTGCGTGCGGGCGACTCCCTCATGCTCGAGCCGAGGTCCGGCTACGCCTACGAGAAGATCCACAAGGCGGAGGTCGAGGAGCTCGTCCTCGAAGAGGTCCCCGACATCTCCTACAACGAGATCGGCGGCCTCGGATCGCAGATCGAGATGATCCGCGACGCGGTGGAGCTGCCCTACCTGCACGCCGACCTGTTCCGCGAGCACCAGCTCCGGCCGCCCAAGGGCGTGCTGCTCTACGGTCCGCCCGGCTGCGGCAAGACGCTCATCGCCAAGGCCGTCGCGAACTCGCTCGCCAAGCAGGTCGCGGAGAAGACCGGCCAGGAGGGGAAGAGCTTCTTCCTCAACATCAAGGGCCCCGAACTGCTGAACAAGTACGTCGGCGAGACCGAGCGGCACATCCGCCTGGTCTTCCAGCGGGCCCGCGAGAAGGCGTCCGCCGGGACCCCGGTCATCGTGTTCTTCGACGAGATGGACTCCATCTTCCGCACCCGCGGCTCGGGGGTCTCCTCCGACGTCGAGAACACCATCGTCCCTCAGCTGCTCAGCGAGATCGACGGCGTCGAGGGCCTGGAGAACGTCATCGTGATCGGCGCGTCCAACCGCGAGGACATGATCGACCCCGCGATCCTGCGGCCCGGCCGGCTGGACGTCAAGATCAAGATCGAGCGGCCGGACGCCGAGGCCGCCAAGGACATCTTCTCCAAGTACATCCTGCACGGACTCCCGCTTCACCCCGACGACCTCAAGGAGCACGGCGGCTCCACCGAGGCCACCGTCGAGGCGATGATCCAGCGCACCGTCGAGCGGATGTACACCGAGAGCGAGGAGAACCGCTTCCTGGAGGTCACCTACGCCAACGGCGACAAGGAAGTCCTGTTCTTCAAGGACTTCAACTCCGGCGCGATGATCCAGAACATCGTCGACCGGGCCAAGAAGATGGCCATCAAGCAGTTCCTCGACACCGGCCAGAAGGGCCTGCGGGTCAGCCACCTGCTGGCCGCCTGCGTCGACGAGTTCAGTGAGAACGAGGACCTGCCCAACACCACCAACCCCGACGACTGGGCCCGCATCTCCGGCAAGAAGGGCGAGCGGATCGTCTACATCCGCACGCTGGTCTCCGGGACCAAGGGCTCCGAGGCCGGACGCTCCATCGACACCGTCGCCAACACCGGCCAGTACCTGTAGCCCCCGACGATGACGCACCCGCGCGGCGGCCCCCTGCACGCAGGGGCCGCCGCGCGGGCGTGCCGCGCCACGCGGGCCGCGAACAGCGGGCCCCATGGCTCCACTCTCCCGGCCCCGATAGGCTCGACGATATGAGTGTTCGGCGGGTGATGGGCATCGAGACCGAGTACGGCATCTCCGTACCCGGGCAGCCAGGGGCCAACGCGATGGTGACCTCCTCCCAGGTCGTCAACGCCTACCTGGCGGCGTCGGCGGCACGGGCCCGCAGGGCCCGCTGGGACTTCGAGGAGGAGAACCCCCTCCGGGACGCCCGCGGCTTCGACCTCGCCCGCGAGGTCGCCGACCCGACGCAGCTCACCGACGAGGACCTCGGCCTCGCCAACGTCATCCTCACCAACGGCGCCCGGCTGTACGTCGACCACGCCCACCCCGAGTACTCGGCGCCCGAGTGCACCAACCCGCTCGACGCCGTCATCTGGGACAAGGCGGGCGAGCGCGTGATGGCCGACGCCGCGCGGCGCGCCGCGCTCGTCCCCGGCACCCACCCCATCCAGCTCTACAAGAACAACACCGACAACAAGGGCGCCTCCTACGGCTGCCATGAGAACTACCTCATGCGCCGCGAGACGCCCTTCGCCGACATCGTCCGGCACCTCACCCCGTTCTTCGTCTCCCGCCAGGTCGTCTGCGGCGCAGGCCGCGTCGGCATCGGCGTGGACGGGCGCGGCGACGGCTTCCAGATCAGCCAGCGCGCCGACTTCTTCGAGGTGGAGGTGGGGCTGGAGACCACCCTCAAGCGGCCGATCATCAACACCCGCGACGAGCCGCACGCCGACCCCGAGAAGTACCGGCGGCTGCACGTCATCATCGGCGACGCCAACATGGCCGAGCTGTCCACCTACCTCAAGCTCGGCACCACCTCAATCGTCCTCGCCATGATCGAGGACGGCTTCCTCACCGTCGACCTCTCGGTCGACATGCCCGTCGCCGCGCTCAGGGCGGTCTCGCACGACCCGTCCTGCAAGCATCTGCTCACGCTGCGCGACGGCCGGAAGATGACGGCGGTCCAGCTCCAGATGGAGTACCTGGAGCAGTCGCGCAAGTACGTCGAGGACCGGTTCGGCGCGGACGTCGACGAGATGACCAGGGACGTCCTCGACCGCTGGGAGTCGGTCCTGCACCGCCTCGGCGACGACCCGATGCAGCTGTCCCGCGAGCTCGACTGGGTCGCCAAGCTGTCCCTGCTGGAGGGGTACCGCAGCCGCGACGGCCTCGACTGGTCCCATTCGCGCCTGCAGCTCGTCGACCTGCAGTACACCGACATCAGGCCCGACAAGGGCCTGTACAACCGCCTGGTGGAGCGCGGGCGCATCGACCGGGTCGTCACCGAGGCACAGGTCGAGGCCGCCGTCGAGGACCCGCCCGAGGACACCCGGGCCTACTTCCGGGGCCGCTGCCTGCGCCAGTACGCCGAGTCCGTCGCCGCGGCCTCCTGGGACTCGGTCATCTTCGACGTCCCCGGCCGGGAGTCGCTGCAGCGCGTGCCCACCCTGGAGCCCCTGCGGGGCACCAAGCAGCACGTGGGCGCCCTGCTGGACCGCTGCCGCACCGCCGCGGACCTCGTGGCCACTTTGACCGGCCAGGGCTGAACCGCGGCGAGGGCGCGGCACACGCGCCCGGAGGGGCCCTCCGCGGCCCGGCTGGACGGCTGGACCGCCTGAGACGGCCGGCGCCGCCGCCGGTCCGGCCATGCCAGGTAACGGGCCGGTTTCGTGGAGGGATTGCCCGTTTCGCTGGGCGGTGGACCGGCGATAACCCGAGCATGCCCCCGGCCCCCGGGCGGAGACGGCGAAACGGACCCGAGAGTTCCGCGCACCGTCGAAGATCGGAGATAGGGTCGGAGGCACCGGCAGAGCGGAGGTACGGAATGGCCACGAAGGACACCGGCGGTCAGAAGCAGACCACCCGGCGCACGGAAGAGGTCGAGGAGACCGAGGCCACGACCACCGAGGACGTGCAGGAGCGCCAGGAGAAGCTCACCGACGACGTGGACTCGATCCTGGACGAAATAGACGAGGTGCTGGAAGAGAACGCCGAGGACTTCGTCCGCGCCTACATCCAAAAGGGCGGACAGTGAACCCCGAATCGGGCGGATCGGCCATGTAGCGGAATCGCCGTTTCTCCGGGACGGAACTCCAACTTGACACGGCAGTGAGGACATGGGTGGGCCGCGGCGGCCCGCCCATGTTCGTGTGTTCGCGCCCGTGCGCGGCGCGCGTGGCGCGCGCGGCGGTTCGCCGTGGGCTGATCGGACCGGTGATCGGGCGGCATGCGCGCGGGCGACCTTGAACAGTAGGGTCGTAGAGTCCGCGCCGGTGAGATTGCCGAAGCCGGCGCAATGGTGGAGGGGAAGGGAGTCGCGTGGCGTCCCACGATTCGCACACCGGACGTCTGCCGGGGTTGTTCGCGAGCCCGGATACGTCGTCGTTCACGGAGTTCCTCGGGGCGTACTCCCCGGACCTGCTGCCCGGCCGGCGGACGCCGCCGTCCTCGCGGGCGGGCGAGGACATCCCGCACGGGACGACGATCGTCGCGGTCGGCTTCCCCGGCGGGGTGGTGATGGCGGGCGACCGGCGGGCGACGGCGGGCAACGTCATCGCGCAGCGCGACATCGAGAAGGTCTTCCGGGCCGACGAGTTCTCGGCGATCGCGATCGCCGGCACGGCCGGGATCGGGATCGAGATGGTCCGGCTGTTCCAGGTCGAGCTGGAGCACTACGAGAAGCGCGAGGGCCGGACGCTGTCGGTCGAGGGCAAGGCCAACCGCCTGGCGACGATGGTCCGGCAGAACCTCGGGATGGCGATGCAGGGCCTGGCGGTGGTGCCGCTGTTCGCGGGCTACGACGAGGAGCGGGACGAGGGGCGGATCTTCTCCTACGACCCGGCGGGCGGCCGCTACGAGGAGCGCGACTTCCACTCGATCGGCTCGGGGTCGGTCTTCGCGCGCGGCGCCCTGAAGAAGCTCTACCGGCCCGACCTGTCGGCGGAGGACGCGGCGCTGGTGTGCGTCCAGTCGCTGTACGACGCGGCCGACGACGACTCGGCGACGGGCGGGCCCGACCTGACGCGCCGGATCTTCCCGGTGGTGGCGTCGGTGACGGCGGACGGGTACCGCCGGCTCGGCGAGGACGAGGTGGGCGCGCTGGCGCAGGCCGTCGTCGACGCACGTTACGACTCGCCGGGCGGTCCGACCGCCCCGCTGCGATAGAAGGGATCCAGACCGGTGTCCATGCCGTTCTACGTGTCGCCCGAACAGCAGATGAAGGACAAGGCGGACTACGCGCGCAAGGGCATCTCGCGCGGCCGCAGTGTCGTGGTGCTGCAGTACGACGACGGCATCCTGTTCGTGGCGGACAACCCGTCGCGGGCGCTGCACAAGATCAGTGAGATCTACGACCGGATCGCGTTCGCGGCGGTGGGGAAGTACAACGAGTTCGAGAACCTGCGGCTCGGGGGCGTCCGCTACGCCGACATCAACGGCTACCAGTACGACCGCCGCGACGTGACGGCGCGCGGCCTGGCGAACGTGTACGCGCAGTCGCTCGGCACGATCTTCACCGAGACCAACAAGCCGTACGAGGTGGAGCTGGTCGTCGCGGAGGTGGGCGAGGACGCCGACACCGACCAGATCTACCGGCTGACGTTCGACGGCTCGGTCGCCGACGAGCACGGCTACGTCGCCATGGGCGGGCAGGCCGAGGCGGTGGCGCAGTCGCTGAAGGACGGCTACCGCGAGGGCTCCTCGCTGGAGGACGCCCTGCGCACGGCGGTGCGGGCGCTGGAGGCCCAGGACTCCGACCGGCACCTGGAGGCCACCTCGCTGGAGGTCGCGGTCCTCGACCGCAACCGCGAGCACCGGCTGTTCAAGCGGCTGTCCGCGGCGCGCATCGGGGGTCTGCTGGCGGCGCAGGACTCCGGCCCCGGCATCACCTCCGGCGGCGAGGACGCCTCCGGCGGGACGGGCTCCACCGGAGCGGACGAGGACTGACGCGCAGGCGGGCGGGCCTCCGGCCGGCGGCCCGCCCGCCCACACGGGCCCGCCGCGGGCCGGGACGGTGACCAGCCGTCCCGGCCCGCGGCGGGCGCGCGGCGCGCCGGGCGCCTTGGAGGCCTCCGGGCGCGGCGGCCGCGTTCGCCGGAAACGGTGGGTCGAGAGACTGCCAAGTGACGGCCGCGCCGCATAGGGTCTTGGTGTGGACAGGCGCATCTTCGGGCTTGAGAACGAGTACGGCGTCACCTGCACCTTCCGCGGGCAGCGGCGGTTGTCACCGGACGAGGTGGCGCGCTATCTGTTCCGCAGGGTCGTGTCGTGGGGCCGCAGCAGCAACGTGTTCCTTCGCAACGGGGCCCGGCTCTACCTGGACGTGGGGAGCCATCCGGAGTACGCGACGCCGGAGTGCGACAGCGTCGTCGACCTGGTGACGCATGACAAGGCGGGCGAGCGGATCCTGGAGGGTCTCCTGGTCGACGCCGAGCGGCGCCTCCGCGAGGAGGGCATCGCCGGCGACATCTACCTGTTCAAGAACAACACCGACTCGGCCGGCAACTCCTACGGCTGCCACGAGAACTACCTGGTGGGGCGGCACGGCGAGTTCGGCCGGCTCGCGGACGTGCTGATCCCGTACCTGGTGACGCGGCAGATCATCTGCGGCGCCGGAAAGGTCCTGCAGACCCCCCGCGGCGCGGTGTACTGCGTGTCGCAGCGGGCGGAGCACATCTGGGAGGGCGTGTCGTCGGCGACGACGCGGTCCCGTCCGATCATCAACACCCGCGACGAGCCGCACGCCGACGCCGAGCGGTTCCGGCGCCTGCACGTGATCGTCGGCGACTCCAACATGAGCGAGACGACGATGCTGCTCAAGGTCGGGGCCACCGACCTGGTGCTGCGGATGATCGAGGCCGGGGTGGTGATGCGCGACCTCACCCTGGAGAACCCGATCCGGGCGATCCGCGAGGTCAGCCACGACATGACGGGCCGCCGGAAGGTGCGGCTGGCCAACGGCCGCGAGGCCAGCTCGCTGGAGATCCAGAAGGAGTACTACGGCAAGGCGCGCGACTTCGTGGACGCGCGGGGCGGCGACGCGACGGCCAAGCGCGTGCTCGAGCTGTGGGAGCGGACCCTGCGCGCGGTCGAGACCGGCGACCTGGACCTGGTCTCGCGCGAGATCGACTGGGTGATCAAGTACAAGCTGATCGAGCGGTACCGGCGCAAGTACGACCTGCCGCTGTCGTCGCCGCGCGTGGCCCAGCTCGACCTCACCTACCACGACGTCCACCGCGACCGCGGGCTGTACTACCTGCTGGAGAAGCGGGGCTCGGTCGACCGGGTGTCGCGCGACCTCGACATCTTCGAGGCGAAGTCGGTGCCTCCGCAGACGACGCGGGCGCGGCTGCGGGGCGAGTTCATCCGCAAGGCGCAGGAGAAGCGGCGCGACTTCACGGTGGACTGGGTCCATCTGAAGCTGAACGACCAGGCGCAGCGGACGGTGCTCTGCAAGGACCCGTTCCGCTCCGTGGACGAGCGCGTGGACAAGCTCATCGCCGGCATGTAGGCACGGGCGCGGCGGTCCCGGACGCGCGTCCGGGACCGCGCGGGACGACACGCGCACGGCAGGTTACCGGCAGGTCACCAGGGCGGTAGGGTGAGCGCGCAGTAGCGCTCACCACCCCCCGAAGGACCCCGTATGCGCCGTCGTGTTCGGTTCCTCCCCGCGGCCGTCGTGCTCGCCCTGCCGCTCGCACTGTCCACCGCCTGCTCGGGCGGCGGCGTGGACGTCGAGGTGAGCGGGGACTTCGGGAAGCTGCCGCAGGTGAAGTTCCCGAAGGGGGCGCCCGGTGACTCCTTCGCCGTGAAGACCGTCAAGAAGGGCACGGGAACGGCGGCGCGCAAGGGCGACCTCGTCGTGGCCGACTACGTCGGCTACCGGTGGAACAAGGGCGGGCGCAAGCTGCTGGCCAGCAGCTACTCCAAGGGCGAGCCGGGCGCGTTCCCCACCGGCCGGCTGGTGCCCGGCCTGACGAAGGCGTTCGACGGGGTGCGGCCGGGGTCGCGGGTGGTGACCCGCATCCCGCCGAAGGACGGCTTCGGCGACGAGGGCGACCCGAAGCACCAGGTGGGCGGCGACGACACGCTGGTGTACGTCCTGGACGTCCGGGCGGTGTACCCGCGGACGGCGGGCCCGCACGGCGCGCGGCAGGCGCCGCTGAACGAGCCGGGGCTGCCGAAGGTGGCGGACGCGGCGGCGGGGCAGACGCCGGCGGTGACGATGCCGCGCTCGGCCCCGCCGAAGGGCCTCCAGGTCCGGACCCTGGTCAAGGGGGACGGCCCGGCCGTGCGCAAGGGCCAGCTGGTGGCGCTGCAGTACGGCGGCTACTTCTGGCGCGACGGGAAGGTGTTCAACTCCTCCTGGTCGGAGGGCCACCCGTTCGGGGCGATGATCGGGACCGGCCAGGTGATGAAGGGCTGGGACCAGGGCCTGGTGGGCCAGAAGGTGGGCAGCCGGGTGCTGCTGGTGGTGCCTCCTGCCCTCGGGTACGGGGCGAAGGGGCTGGCGCAGTTCGGCATCAGGGGCGACGACACGCTGGTGTTCGTCGTGGACCTCCTGGGCGCGCACTGAGCCGAGGTCTCTAAGTCGAGTGCCCGTCGTTCTTAGAATGGCGGGATGGAGGACATCGACGCGATCGCGCTGCTGCAGGATCCGGTGCGGCGGCGGCTGTACGAGTTCGTCGCGGCGCAGGGCCGGGAGGTGGGGCGCGGTGAGGCCGCCGAGGCGGCCGGCGTCGCGCGTACCCTGGCGGCGTTCCACCTGGACAAGCTGGTCGACGCCGGGCTCCTGGAGGCCGGCAGCAGGCGGCTGACGGGGCGGTCGGGGCCCGGGGCGGGGCGCCCGGCGAAGGTGTACCGGCGCTCGGCGGCGGAGCGGGACGTGTCGCTGCCCGCCCGCGACTACCGGACGGCGGCGGGCCTGCTGGCCGAGGCGGCGGAGACGGCCGGTCTCGACATGGAACTGCAGGACGCGGCCCGCCGCAGGGGCAGGGCGCTGCGGGACCGGGGCGCCCCCTTCGCGAGTCTGGACGATCTCGCGGCCGTGCTGGCCGACCGCGGCTACGAACCGGTCATGGACGATGACGGCGCCGTCCTGCGCATGCGCAACTGCCCCTTCCACGCCGTCGCCGAGCAGTTCCCGCCGCTCGTCTGCGGGATGAACCTGGCGCTGCTCGAAGGCCTGGTGGAGGGCTCGCGGGTCCGGGTCCGGATGGATCCCCGGCCCGGGTGGTGCTGCGTCGCGGCCCGTCCTTCTAAAAACAATGAGCATTGACATAGAAGTGGCGGGCGTGGTGGGGTGACCCCATGAGCACACGGACCCGGTACCACCTCGCGCAGTTCAACACCGCCACGCTCCGCTTCCCCCTCGGCGACCCGCGCATGGCGGACTTCGTCGCCCTGCTGGAGCCGGTCAACGCGCTCGCCGACGGGACGCCGGGGTTCGTCTGGCGTCTGGTGGAGGAGGGGGAGGCCGACGCCACCGGGATGCGCCCCGCCGGCGAGGACGTCATCGTCAACTTCTCGGTGTGGGAGTCGGCGGAGGCGCTGTGGGACTTCGTCTATCGAAGCGCCCATCTGGAGACGATGCGGCGCCGCCGCGAGTGGTTCCAGCGGCACGTGGACGCGCATCTCGTGCTGTGGTGGGTGCCGGCGGGCCACATCCCGAGCGTCGGCGAGGCCCTGGAGCGCCTCGCGCTGCTGCGCGCCGGCGGCCCCTCGCCGCGGGCGTTCACCTTCACGTCGTCCTACACCGCCGAGGAGGCCGCGGGCGCCGGACCCGCGGGCGCCGGCGCAGAGCCGGCCGGCGCCGGGCCCGCGGCGCCCTAGGGGTCAGCCGAGCAGGGCGGCCGTGTGGCGGCCCGCGGCGGCGGCCGCCAGGAAGTAGGGGAGGTCCTCGTCCAGCCGGCGCCCCATGGTCGACAGCCGGACGCCCCAGTCCTTCTCGGCGGCGCTGAGGACCTCGTGGAGGCCGTCCACGGGGACGGGGACGAGCCGGTGCCGGTCGCCCAGCGGCGCGGCGTCGGCGGCGACGCGGGCGCCGAAGTGGCCGCCGAGCTCGGGGACGGGGATGTCGGCGCGGGCCAGCGCCACGCGCCCGTAGGCGGTCACGGAGTGGTGCGAGACGCCGATGTGCCGCTCGCGCCTGTCGCCCTCGCTGACCCGCAGCGACCCCACCGGCCGGCCGCCCAGCACGGACGCGGCGTTGACGGCCTCACCCGCCGAGACGCCCGAGAAGCCCCACCTGGTGCCCGTGCCCAGGTTCCCGGGGCCCTGGGCGAGGACCACCGCGTCGGCCTCCAGGACGAGGCGCGCGGCCAGCAGGCCGGTGTGGACGGTGACGGCCTCCAGGTCGCCGCCGAACGCCTGCCCCACGGTGACGGTCGCGGCGAGGGCCCCGGCGTCCTTCAGCCGGGCGATCGACATGGAGAACCACGCCGGCAGCGCCCCGCCGTCCGGCATCACGTAGACGATCCGGGCGTCCGGGCGCCCGGCCAGCAGGGCGGCCAGGATCGGCGGCAGCGCGGAGTGGAGGTCGGCGACGACGACGGGCATCCCGTCCAGCGAGTCGGCGTCGCGCAGGGCCGCGTGGTGGGGCGAGTCCTGCTCGTCGGCGCCGAGGACGGTGGCCTGCAGCGGGGTGTAGCGGGCCTTGACCAGGTGGCCCGGCCCCTCAGGGTCGGGCGGGAGCCGGTCGGGGACCGCGACGACCATGGCGTACCCGCCGGTGCCGAGACCCATCGCCAAGGCCGTAGTGTTGAGCAGGACGGTGTCGCCCGGTTCGGGCCTTCCCACCAGGGCGGGATAGGCCAGGGCCCGGTGCGTCCCCTCGCCCCCGATCGAGACGTCCAGCTCGACCGCCCCCGGCCATTCGCGGCGGATGTCCTCGACTGTGCCTTTGCGCCATCGGATCACACCGGGAAACGGTAGCGTCCTGCACGACGGCACGTGGGGACGATCGGCACGCCGCCGGGGTTCGGGGCTCACGGAGGGAACGAGGTGGTGGCGAAGTGTCGCGGCGCAAGACCGAACGGCTGCTGAACCTGGTGGTCTGCCTGCTCGCCACCCGGCGCTATCTGACGGCCGAGCAGATCCGCCGGGCGGTGCCCGGCTACCCCGACTCCGACGAGGCGTTCAAGCGCATGTTCGAGCGGGACAAGGAGGAGCTGCGCGAGCTCGGCGTCCCGCTGGAGGTCGGCAGCGACCAGCAGGGCGGCGGCGGTGAGGAGATCGGCTACCGGATCCCCCCGCAGGCCTACGAGCTGCCCGACATCCACCTGAGCCCGGACGAGGCGGCGGTGCTGGGCCTGGCGGCGCGGGTGTGGCAGCGCGCCAGCATGGCCGAGGCGGCGTCGGGCGCGCTGCTGAAGCTGCGCGCGGCCGGGGTGGAGACCGACGTGGCCGCCGCGACGGGCATCGAGCCCCGGGTCAACACCCAGGACCCGTCCTTCCCCGCCCTGTGGGAGGCGGTGCGCGACGGCCGCCCGGTCGCCTTCGACTACCAGGGCATCGGGCGCACGTCGGTGGCGCGCCGCCACCTGGACCCCTGGGGCGTGGTGAGCCGGCGGGGCCGCTGGTACGTGGTCGGGTTCGACCGTGACCGCGACGAGCAGCGGGTGTTCCGGCTGAGCCGCATCGTCGGCGACGTCGCGACGGACGGCCCGCCCGGGTCGGTGACCGTCCCGGACGGCGTTGACGTTCGGCGCATCGCGTTCGACTGGAGCGAGCCGCTCGGCGAGCCCCGCCCGGCGGTCGTCCGCCTGCGGCGCGGAGCGGCGCAGGGCCCGCGGCGGTGGGCCCGGGACGTCCGCCCGGCCGACGCGCCGGGCTGGGACGGGGAGTGGGACGAGGCGGTCCTGACCTTCCGGGACGTCGACCGGTTCGCGCCCTACCTCGCGCGGTTCGCCGACGACCTGGTGGTCCTCGACCCGCCCGACCTGCGCGAGGCGGTCATCCAGCACCTGAAGTCGGTGCTGGCCGCGGCCGGCGCGCACCCGGCGGCGCACGGCGAGCATGGGGAGATGAGCGGCCGATGACGGCGAAGACGGCGGCCAAGGCGGCGACGACGTCCACCGACCGGCTCGCGCGCCTGCTGGCGCTCGTGCCGTACGTGGTGAACCGCGACTCGGTCGCGCTCGGCGAGGCCGCGGCCGCGTTCGGGGTGACCGAGAAGCAGCTGATCGACGATCTGAACCTGCTGTGGTGCGTTGAGCTGCGCGCGCCCGACCCCTACTGCCCGATCGACCTGTCCTACGAGGGCGGGGAGATCACGGTGGCGGAGGCGGAGTCGATCGCCCGGCCGCTGCGGCTGAAGGTGGACGAGGCGAGCGCGCTGCTGGTGGCGCTGCGGATGCTGGCCGAGATCCCCGAGCTGCACGACCGGGACGCGCTCAGCCGCGTGATCGCCAAGCTGGAGGGCGCGGCGGGCGCGGCCGCGGCGGTGTCCAGCAAGGTCTCCGTGGAGGTGGACGCCCGCGGCGGTTCGGCCGACTCGGCCCGCACCGCGGTCGGCGTGCTGCGCGAGGCGATCGCGGCGGGCCGCCGCGTCCACCTGACCTACTACGTCCCGGCGCGCGACGAGAACACCGAGCGCGACGTCGACCCGATGCGGCTGCTGGTCGTGGAGGGCACCACCTACCTGGAGGGCTGGTGCCGCCGGGCGGAGGGGGTGCGGCTGTTCAAGCTGGACCGGATCGCCGACCTGTCGGTGCTGGACGTGCCCGCCGAGGTGCCGGACGACGCGGAGCCGATCGACGTGGACGCCGGCCTGTTCCGCCCCTCGCCGCAGGACGAGGCGGTCACCCTGGAGCTGTCCCCGCGCGGCCGGTGGGTCGCCGACTACTACCCGTGCGAGAGCGTGGAGGAACTGGGGGAGGGGCGGCTCCGGGTCGTCCTGCGCACCCCTGACGCCCGCTGGGTGCGGGGCCTGGCGCTGCGGCTCGGCGACCAGGGCCGCGTCGTGGCCCCGGAGGCGATCGCGGCCGGGGTGCGGGAGGACGCGTCGCGGGCCCTGGCCCGGTACGGCCTGGCGTGAGCGGATCGGATAGCGTGGCGGGCGTGGCGTGGGTTTCGGTGTCGGTGTCGCTCGGGTTCGCCGGGCTGGCCGTGCTCGCCTGGTGCGCGTTCAAGGTGTGGCTCGGCGTGCGGCGTTTCGGACGTGAACTGGAGCGCACCAGGCGCCGGCTGGAGCCGGAACGGTCGGCGCTGAGCGATGAACTCTCCCGGCTCGAGGACGATCGGTCGCCACAACCGCCCCGGGACGGCGTACGATCGTCCTGAGTGTCACCCGTCGAAGAAGGACTTGCACATGCCGAACATCGGGACCCCCGAACTGCTCATCATCCTGCTGGTCGTCGTCCTGATCTTCGGGTCGGCGAAGCTGCCCCAGCTCGCCCGTTCGCTGGGCAAGTCGGCGCGCATCCTGAAGGCCGAGACCAAGGGCCTGCGCGAGGACGATGACGACGCGCCGGCCGACCGGCCCGCCAAGACCATGCCGTCCTCGCAGGGCGAGGACGCGCGCGACAAGGCGGCGCGGCTGCGCGAGGAGGCGGCCCGGCTGGAGCGCGAGGCCGCGGCGGCCGAGGGCGGGCAGCGCTCCCGCGGCGCGCTGGGCTCCGGCGAGCCGATCCAGGGCGTGCCGGTGTCGGACCCCGGTCAGGCGCGCAAGGCCTGATCCGGCCCCCGCCCCGACCCGCCACCCCCGAACCGAATGCCGACGATGAAGCTGAACAGGCGCGACGCCGCCGCCCCCGACGGCCGCATGCCCCTCATGGACCACCTCCGTGAGCTGCGGAACAGGCTGATCAAGGCCGTGCTGGCCTTCGCGGTGGGCGCGATCGTCGGCTGGCTGCTGTTCGACCCGGTCTGGGACTTCCTCAAGCAGCCGTACTGCTCCCTGCCCCAGTCCCACGTGGTCGACAAGGACCAGTGCTCCCTGTTCGTCAACGGGATCTTCTCCTCGTTCTTCCTGAAGCTGAAGATCTCCTGCATCATCGGCGGGGTCATCTCGTCGCCGTTCTGGCTGTACCAGATGTGGGCGTTCGTGGCGCCCGGCCTGTACCAGCGGGAGCGGCGCTGGACGTACGTGTTCCTCGGCGCCGCCGTCCCCCTCTTCTTCGTCGGCACCGCCCTGGCGTACCTGACGGTCGACAAGGGCCTGGCGATCTTCCTGGGGTTCGTCGCCGACGACGTCAAGCCCCTGATCACGGTCGACAGCTACCTCAGCTACGTGCTGACGATGCTGCTGGTGTTCGGGCTGACGTTCGAGCTCCCGCTGTTCGTCGTCGTCCTGAACATGGCGGGCGTGCTGAGCTCGTCGCGGATCCGCCGGTCCCAGCGGCTGATCCTTTTCGGGATCTTCGTCTTCGCGGCGGTCGCCACGCCGAGCGCCGACCCGTTCACGATGCTCGCGCTCGCGCTGCCGACCGTCCTGCTGTTCGAGATCGCCGCGCTGCTGGCCTTCCTCAACGACCGCAGGCGGGCCCGGCGGCCCGACCCGTACGCGGGCCTGTCCGACGACGAGGTCTCGCCCCTCGACCTCGAGTCGATCGACGCGGAGCTGGAGAAGGGCGACCGGGCCCGCTGATTGGGTATCGGGCCTGTCGAAACCGTAGGCTCGAAGGTATGACCACCCCCGACACCACGTCGGCCGGACAGAGCCCGGCCCAGCGCTACGCCGCCTACCGCCGGCGCACCGCCGGGCACGGCCCGGCCCTGCTGGACTTCCGGACGCTGTACGACTTCGAGCTCGACGCGTTCCAGCTGGAGGCGTGCCAGGCCCTGGAGGAGGGCAGCGGCGTGCTGGTCGCCGCCCCCACCGGTTCCGGGAAGACGGTGGTGGGGGAGTTCGCGGTCCACCTCGCCCTGACCGGCGGCACCAAGTGCTTCTACACGACGCCGATCAAGGCGTTGTCGAACCAGAAGTACGCCGACCTCGTCCGCCGGTACGGCCCGGAGAAGGTGGGCCTGCTGACCGGCGACAACAGCGTCAACGGCGAGGCCCCGATCGTCGTCATGACGACCGAGGTCCTGCGGAACATGCTGTACGCGGGCTCCCAGACCCTCGCCGGGCTGGCGTTCGTCGTGATGGACGAGGTGCACTACCTCGCCGACCGGTTCCGCGGCGCCGTCTGGGAAGAGGTGATCATCCACGTTCCGGACTCGGTGCGGATCGTGGCGCTGTCGGCGACCGTCAGCAACGCCGAGGAGTTCGGCGAGTGGCTGCACGAGGTCCGCGGCGACACCGCGGTGATCGTGGACGAGCACCGCCCCGTCCCGCTGTTCCAGCACATGCTGGTCGGGACGCGGCTGTACGACCTGTTCGTCGACACCGGCCGGGGCGGGGACCGGCAGGCCAGGCTGAACCCGCAGCTGACGCGGATGGCGGTGGAGGAGGTCCGGCGCGCCAAGGTCAACCAGGGCCGCCGCACCGGCCGCCGCCGGGCCGCGCGCCCGCAGCGGTTCCGGCCGCCCGCCCGGCCCGACGTGATCGAGCGGCTGGAGCGCGCCGGGCTGCTCCCGGCGATCACGTTCATCTTCAGCCGCGCCGGCTGCGACGCCGCGGTCCTGCAGTGCCTGCACGCCGGGATCCGGCTGACCTCCCGGGAGGAGGCCGAGGAGATCCGCGCGCACGCCGAGCTGCGCACCGCCGACATCGCGCCGGAGGACCTGCGGATCCTCGGCTACGGCGACTTCCTGGCGGCCCTGGAGCGCGGCGTCGCCGCCCACCACGCCGGGATGCTCCCCACCTTCAAGGAGATCGTCGAGGAGCTGTTCACCCGCGGGCTGATCAAGGCCGTGTTCGCGACCGAGACGCTCGCGCTCGGCATCAACATGCCGGCCCGCACCGTGGTGATCGAGAAGCTGGACAAGTGGAACGGCGAGGCCCACGTCGACCTCACCCCGGGCGAGTACACCCAGCTCACCGGGCGCGCCGGGCGGCGCGGCATCGACGTCGAGGGCCACGCCGTGGTCGTGTGGGGCCCGAACGTCGAACCCGCGTCCGTGGCGGGGCTGGCCGGCACCCGCACCTACCCGCTGAACTCCAGCTTCCGGCCGTCCTACAACATGGCCGTGAACCTGGTCGGCGCCGTCGGCCTCGAGCGGGCCCGCACGCTCCTGGAGGAGTCGTTCGCGCAGTTCCAGGCCGACCGCGCCGTCGTCGGCCTGGCCCGGCAGGTGCACAAGAACGAGGAGGCCCTCCAGGGCTACGCCAAGGCCGCCGAGTGCCATCTCGGCGACTTCATGGAGTACTCCGCGATGCGGCGGCGGCTGTCGGACCGCGAGTCCGAGCTGTCGCGCGAGCGGGCCGGGGCCCGCCGCGCCGAGGCCGCCCGGTCCCTGGAGCGGCTGCGGCCGGGCGACGTCATCCTCGTCCCGTCCGGGCGGCGCTCGGGCCTGGCCGTCGTCCTGGACCCCGGCGTCGGCCGCCGCTCCGACGGGCCCGCGCCGCTCGTGCTGACCGTGAACCGGTCCGTGCAGCGCCTGTCGATCCAGGACTTCCCGCGCGCGGTGGAGCCCGTCGAGCGGATCCGCATCCCGAAGTCCTTCAGCCCCCGCAACCCCCAGGACCGGCGCGACCTGGCGTCCACGCTGCGCAACAAGGTCCCCGACGACGCGCGCGAGCGCAAACGCTCGCGCGGCGACTCGCCCACCACCGACGACGCCGAGATCGTCCGGCTGCGCGCCGACCTGCGCGCGCACCCGGTGCACGGCTGCGACAAGCGCGAGGACCACGCCCGCTGGGCCGAGCGCTACCACCGCCTGGAGCGCGAGACCGAGCAGCTCCGGCGCCGCGTCGAGGGCCGCTCCCAGGTCATCGCCCGCACCTTCGACCGCGTCTGCGCCGTCCTGCAGCAGCTCGGCTACCTCGACGGCGACTCCGTCACCGCCGACGGCCGCCGCCTCGGCCGCATCTACAACGAGCTGGACCTGCTCACCGCCGAGAGCCTGCGCGAGGGCCTGTGGGAGAAGCTCGGCCCGGCCGAGCTGGCCGCGTGCGTGTCCGCCCTCGTCTACGAGTCGCGGCAGCCCGACGACGCGACGCCTCCCCGCACGCCCCCCGGCCCGGCGCAGGACGCGCTGGCGTCCATGGTGCGGCTCTGGGGGGTGCTGGAGGGCGTCGAGCGCGACAACCGCGTCTCGTTCCTGCGCGAGCCCGACCTCGGCTTCGCGTGGACGGCCTACCGGTGGGCCAAGGGCGACGACCTCGACGAGGTGCTGATGGAGAGCGACCTCACCGCGGGCGACTTCGTGCGGGCCGTCAAGCAGCTCCTCGACCTTCTCGGCCAGGTCACCGACGCCGCGCCCGCCAACAGCCACATCCGCAAGACCGCCCGCCGCGCCATGGACGCCATGCGCCGCGGCGTCGTCGCCTACTCGTCCGTCGCGTAGGCGGCCCGGCGCCGCGCCCGCCGGGCCGAGAGCGTCCGGTCGACGCGGTGGGCGGCCAGCCGGACCAGCAGGGGCTCCGGCGGGCGCCTCAGCCAGGCGGGGGACAGGCGGTGGGCGAGGCCGGCGGTCCGCAGGAGCGCGCCGGCCGCCCGGCGGCGGGCGGGGGTCCACGGCAGGCCGAACTGGTCGCGCAGCTCGTCCGGCAGGAGCGCGGCCGTGAGGAGGCGGAAGACCGCGAGCGCGGGGGCCAGGGCGCGCAGGCGGCGGGGCCACAGGACCGCGGAGGCGACCTCGCGGGCGGTGCCGGTGACCTCCAGGCCGGCGATCGTGTCGGCCATGTAGGCGCGGAACGCGGCCAGGTCGGGCGGCTGCGCCTCCAGGGGGCAGCCGAGGACCTCGGCGACCACCCGCGCCTGCCGGTAGTAGGCCTCGGCCAGGCCGGGGTCGTCGCCCCGCATGACGTGCTCGTAGACATGCAGGGCCGAGTCGATGAGGGTCGCGTTGACCCAGAGCTGGAGGCCGGGGTCGTTGCCGGAGTAGTCCTCGCCGCGCACGGTCGTGTGGATGCCGCGCACCTTGGCCGCGATGCGCGCCACCTGCTCCGGCGTGCCGAAGGTGACGATCAGCAGGAAGTCGAGGGTGCCGAACAGCCGGGCCAGGGGGCGCTCGGCGAAGTCGCTGTGCCGGGCGACGCCGCGGGCCACGGCCGGGTGGGCGAGCTGCATGAGCAGCGCCCGGCCGGCCGCGAGGCCGACCAGCGGTTCGGCGGCCAGGGTCCGCAGCACGTCGCGGTCGGCGAGGCGCTCCGGCGTGGTCTGGGACGGGGCGGTCACGGCGCCTCCCGGCGGTCGGATCGTGCCCGGCCATCCTCCCGCACCTATTGGCAGACGGTCAATAAGACGGCCTCCTCCTGGCGGCGGAGGCCCCGCGGTCCCGCCGCGCGGGATCATCGGCACTGAGGAGGATCCGGTCGCCGCGCCGGGGCGCTAGTGTGATTCCGGTCACGGAACAACTACCGAGAGACGCCGGGAGAGGCATGATCGAGGCGGAGAACCTCACCAAGCGCTACGGCGACAGGACGGCCGTGGACGACCTGTCGTTCACGGTGGTCCCCGGGCGGGTCACCGGGTTCCTCGGCCCCAACGGCGCCGGGAAGTCGACCACCATGCGGCTGCTGCTCGGCCTGGACCGGCCGGACCGCGGGGACGCCCGGATCCACGGCCGCCACTACCGCGACCTGAACGCGCCGCTGCGCGTCGTCGGGGCGCTGCTGGAGGCGCGGGCCGTGCACACCGGCCGCAGCGCCTACAACCACCTGCTGTGCCTCGCCCAGACGCAGGGCATCGGCCGGAAGCGCGTCGACGAGGTGGTCGAGCTCGTCGGCCTCACCGGCGTGGCCCGCAAGCGCGCCGGCGGCTTCTCGCTCGGCATGGGGCAGCGGCTCGGCATCGCCGCCGCGCTGCTCGGCGATCCGTCGGTGCTCGTGCTGGACGAGCCGGTCAACGGCCTCGACCCCGAGGGCATCGTGTGGATCCGCACGCTCATGCAGCGGCTCGCCGCCGAGGGGCGCACGGTGTTCGTCTCCAGCCACCTGATGAACGAGATGGCCGTCACCGCCGAGCACCTCATCGTCATCGGCCGGGGCCGGCTGATCGCGGACTGCTCCACCGAGGAGTTCATCGAGCGCAGCACCGAGAAGGCGGTGATCGTCCGGAGCCCGGACGCGGCCCGCCTCGCCGACCTCGTCGCCGCCGAGGGCGGCAAGGCCTTCCCGAACGGGGACGGGCTGCTCAACGTGACCCACATGGAGGCGCCCCGCGTCGGGGAGCTGGCGGCGGCCGAGGGCATCGTCCTGCACGAGCTCACCCCGACCCGCGGCTCGCTGGAGTCGGCGTTCATGGAACTGACCCGCGACAGCGTCGAGTACGGCGGAGGCGGCGCGCCCGCCCCGGGCCCGGTCCCGGCCCCGAGCGCGGTGCCCGTCGAGGAGGGGGAGACCCGATGACCACCGCCACCGCCACGCCCGCCGCCGACCCCGCGGCCCACCCCCGCCCCGGCTTCGGCCGGCTGCTGCTCTCGGAGTGGACGAAGATCCGCACCGTGCGGTCCACGCTGTGGACGCTGATCCTGCTCGTCGTGGTCGACCTCGGCTTCACCGCGCTGCTGGTGGGCCTCACCGTCGCGCAGTGGGACAAGACCGACCCCGCCGACCGCGCCTCGGTCGTCGCCGACCCGACCGGCTTCATCCTCGGCAGCGGGTTCTTCCTCGGCCAGCTGACGATCTGCGTGCTCGGCGTGCTGGTCATCGCCTCGGAGTACTCCACCGGCATGATCCGCGCGAGCCTGCTCGCGGTGCCGCGGCGGCTGCCCGTGCTGTGGGCGAAGGCCCTGGTGTTCGCGGCGGTCGTGCTCGTCCTCGGCGTCGCGGTGTCGTTCGTCTCGTTCTTCATCGGCTCGGCGCTCATCGGCGACAAGGCGGAGGTGTCGCTGGGCGACGACGGCGTGCTGCGCGCCGTCGTCGGCGGCGGCCTGTACCTGGCGATGCTCGGGCTGTTCGCCCTGGCGATCGGCGCCATCGTGCGGCACCCCGCCGGCGGGATCACCGGCGTCATCGGGTTCGTGCTGGTGCTGGCGCCGCTGGCCACGCTGCTGCCCGGCAGCGTCGGCGACCACATCCACGCCTACCTGCCGTCCGAGGCCGGCCATCTGATCGCCCAGTCCCGCCAGGGCCCCGACGACCTGCTGACCCCCTGGCAGGGGTACGGGGTCTTCGCGATCTGGACCGGCGTTCTGCTGGCCGTCGCCGCCGTCCTGCTCAAGCGCCGCGACGCCTGAGGCTCCGGCGCCGTCCAGACCGTCTGGGCCGCCCGCAAGGGCGGTCCGGACGGTCTGGCGCACGGGGAGGCCGGGACCGGAACGCCCGTCCTCCCGCCCGGCTCCGAGTAACGGCAGGTCCCCGGGTAGTGGAGGGGCATGCTGGACGACCTCGGAGCCGAGGACTCCCTCCCGAAGGCCCTCCGCGACTACGCCCTCATCGCCGACGGCGAACGCGGCGTTCTCGTGGGCCCGCACGGCGAGTACGCGTGGATGTGCTTCCCATCCTGGGACTCGCCGCCCGCCTTCGCGGGCCTGCTCGGCGGCCCCGGCGCGTACGCGGTGCAGCCCGCTCCCGGGCGGTGGGTCTGGGGCGGCTACTACGAGGACCGCGGGCTCATCTGGCACAGCCGGTGGGTGACCGGCGGCGCGATCCTGGAGTGCCGCGAGGCCCTCGCCCGCCCGGCCGCCCCTGACCGGGCGGTCATCCTTCGCACGTGCCGGGCCGTCCGCGGCCGTTCCCGCGTCCGCGCCCTGCTGGACGTCCGCATTGGTCACGGCGCGTCCCGGATGGGCGACCCGCGCCGGGACGGCCCGGACTGGACGGCCGGCGGCGGGGGCGCGTCGCTGCGCTGGCGCGGAGCGGACGGGGCCGTCGTGCGGGCGGGACGCGACGGCGGGCCCGTGCTGGAGCTCGCCTTCGACCTGGACGAGGGCGAGACCCGCGACCTCGTCCTGGAGATAGCCGAGGGCGGCGCCCGCGGCCCGCTGGACGCCGACGATCTGTGGGAGGCCACGGAGCGGGACTGGCACGGGGCCGTGCCGGACTGCCGCGACACCATCGCCCCGCGCGACGCCCGCCTCGCCTACTCCGTCCTCACCGGCCTCACCGCCTCCGGCGGCGGCATGGTCGCCGCCGCCACGACGGCGCTGCCGGAGCGCTCGGACGAGGGCCGCAACTTCGACTACCGCTACGCCTGGATCCGCGACCAGTGCTTCGCCGGGCGCGCCGTCGCCCTCCACGGCGGCCCGCCCCGCCTGCTGCGCGGCGCCGTGGAGTTCGTGTCGGCCCGCGTCCTCGCCGACGGTGAGGGGCTGAAACCCGCCTACACCGTCACGGGGGGCCGGTGCCGGCCGAGAGCACCGGCGACCTGCCCGGCTATCCCGGCGCCCGGGCGGTCTTCGGGAACAAGGCGGGCGAGCAGTTCCAGCTGGACGCGCTGGGGGAGGCGCTGCTGCTCTTCGCCGCCGCCGCCGAGCACGACCGCCGGGTCCCGGAGGCGGTGGAGGCCGCCCGCGTCGCGGCCGGCGCGGTCGCGCGCCGCTGGACCCGGCCCGAGGCGGGCATCTGGGAGATCCACGACGACCTGTGGACGCATTCGCGCCTGACCTGCGTCGCCGGGCTGCGCCAGGCGGCCCGGACGCTGGCGGGCCGCGCCGAGGCCGACCGGTGGACCTCGCTCGCCGACGCCATCCTCGCCGAGACGTCCCGGACGTCGCTCACCCCGGAGGGCCGGTGGAGGCGGGCGCCCGGCGACGACCGGGTGGACGCGGCGCTGCTCATCCCGCCGCTGCGGGGGGCGCTGCCGAGCGACGACCCGCGCACCGCCGCCACGCTGCGGGCGGTGCGCGAGGACCTCGTCGAGGAGGGGTTCGTCTACCGGTACCGGGTGGGGGACGAGCCGCTCGGCGTGGCCGAGGGCGCCTTCATCCTCTGCGGCTTATTCCTCGCCCTCGCCGAGGACCGCCAGGGCGACACGGCCCGCGCTCTCGCCGCCTTCGAGCGGACCCGGTCGGGCTGCGCGACCAGCGGCCTGTTCTCCGAGGAGTACGACGTCAGGCAGCGGCAGCTGCGCGGCAACATGCCCCAGGCGTTCGTGCACGCCCTGCTGCTGGAGGCCGCCTCCCGCCTCGCCGGCTGACCCCCGGAGGACCGGCGGGTCCGGCGGTTGAACCGCGGCGTGCGAGTACTGCCGCGCGCTGGTGTCGGTCGACCCGGGGGCGCGCCGCGCCGTCGTGGAGCCCGGCGCGTGCCTGGACGACCTGAACGAGAGGCTGGCCGAGCACCGCCTGATGGTGGGGCCCAGGCCGTCCACCCACGACACCTGCACGATCGGCGGGATGATCGGCAACAACTCGTGCGGCGCGTCGGCGCAGGCCTACGGGAAGATGGTCGACTCCGTTGTGCGGCTGGAGGTGCTGACCTGCGACGGGCTGCGGATGTGGGTCGGCGAGACCTCGCGGGAGGAGTACGAGCGGATCATCGCCGAGGGTGGCCGGCGCGCCGAGATCTACCGGGCGCTGCGCGACCTGCGCGACGAGGACATGGAGCTGATCCGCGCCCGCTACCCCGACATCCCGCGACGCGTGTCGGGCTGCAACCTTGACTCGCTGCTGCCGGAGAAGGGCTTCGACGTGGCCCGCGCCCTCGTCGGCTCGGAAGGCACGCTCGTGGCGGTGCTGCGCGCGGAGATCCGCCTGGTGCCGGTCCCGGCGTTCGAGTCGCTCGCCGTCCTCGGCTACGACGGCATCGCGGAGGCGGGCGACGCCGTGCCGCGCGTCCTGCCGTCGCGCCCGCTCGCGCTGGAGGGCATGGACGAGCGGCTCCTCGGCCTGGCCAAGCGCGACCACCTCGCCGCGCCCCGCGTGGTGAAGGACATGCCGGAGGGAGCGGGCTGGCTCATGGTCCGCTTCGGCGGCGACACCGAGGACGAGGCCGACCGCAGGGCCCGGTCGCTCATCGAGCGACCTGGAGAACGGGCCGAACCCGCCGCGCTGCACCTTCGTGCACGACCCGCGGGAGGAGGAGCGGCTCTGGAGGGTGCGCGAGGCGGGACTCGGCGCGACCGCCTACCCGCCGGGACGGGCCGACACGCACGAGGGCTGGGAGGACGCCGCCGTCCCGCCCGACCGGCTCGGCGACTACCTGCGCGACTTCCGCGCCCTCATCGAGGAGTTCGGCTACGGCCCGACACGTTCACCGACAACGGTCCGCGTGATCGCTCAACCGCACTGCCATCAGCACGCCGTCATGGGGTTCGGCGCCGACCAGCGCGTGCTGGCGCGCGCCGGGGTCGATGTGCGGACGCTCGACGCCGGCGAGGGGACGGCGGTCCTCGCCGACGGGTTCTCCTGCCGGACGCAGATCGAGGCGGGGACCGCCGCCCGCCCGCGCCATCTCGCCGACCTCCTCCCGGACGAGGAGGGCCGGTGACCCCGGGCCGGTTCCGGTCGGCGTTGGCGGCGGCGGGACCGGCCCCGGTAGAAAGTCGTCATGAACGAGCTGCAGGACGACGGGGTCGACGCGGTGACCTCGGCGCTGCTGACCGCGTCCCGCCTGCTGGTGGCGGTCTCGGTGCGCTCCCTGGCCGCGGTGGAGGGCGCCGTCACCCTGCCGCAGTTCCGGCTCCTGGTGGTGCTGGCCTCGCAGGGGCCGGCCAAGCTCGTGACGCTCGCCGGGCTGCTGGAGGTCAACCCCTCGACCGCGATGCGAATGGTGGATCGGCTGGCCGCCGCCGGGCTGGTGGACCGGCAGGCCAGCCCCGACAGCGGCCGCGAGGTCCGCATCCAGCTCACCCCGGCCGGGCGCGGAATCGTCGACGACGTGACCGCCCGCCGCCGCGCCGACATCGCCGCCGTGGTGGCCCGGATGCCGGCCGGGCAGCGGCGGGCCCTCGTCGACGCGCTGCGCGCCTTCACCGAGGCCGGCGGCGAACCGCCCGTCACCTCCCTGGCCCGGCTCGGCTGGACCTGAGGCCCGGCCCGTTCCCCGCACGGCCGAACCTCGGCGCCCGGACGTGCGTACTGCGCGACGACGCCCCTTCCCCGACACGAAAGGCGGCGGCGGATGCGAGAACCCCGACCGGTCGTCGCTGCGGCGTGCGGCCTCGCCGCGGCGCTGCTCCTCGGCGCCTGCGCGCCGATCGGCCGCCAGGCCTCCGACGGCGGCGCCGTGGCGCCGCAGGCCAACGCCCGGAACGCGGCCCAGTCCACCGTCGACACCCCGTGGGGGCCGCTCGGCCCCGCCGACCGCGACCTCGTCGTGCGGGTCCGGCAGGCGGGTCTGTGGGAGATCCCCGTGGGCCGGGAGGCCGAGCGCCGCGCCGCGCGGGCCGCGACCCGCCGCAACCTCGGCGAGATCGCGCGCCAGCACGCCCGGCTGGACGAACTGGACCGCGCGGTCGCCGCTAGGCTGAACGTTCCGCTGCCGAACCAGCCGACACCGGACCAGCAGAGCTGGATGTCGGAGATCACCGGCAAGTCGGGGAACGACTACGACCGGACGGCCGTCGCCCGCCTGCGGATGGCGCACGGCCAGATCTACCCGGCGATCGCCGCCGTCCGCGGCAGCACCCGCAACACGCTGGTGCGGAACTTCTCCGAGCAGTGCGAGACGTTCGTCCGCACCCACATGCGGCTGCTGGAGGGCACCGGATTCGTCACCGGCGACATGCTGCCCGACCCGCCAGAGGCCACCGGCGCGCCCCCGCCCGGGGACCCCGGGCACTCCCACGGCCCGGCGCCGGCCGCGACCACGCTGGTGGGCGGAGGGTAGGCCGGGCCGGTCCGCGTCAGGCGGGCAGCTCGGCGACCAGCGCGTCCAGGGTGGCGCCGAGCGGGGCGTCCAGCGTGACCAGGGCGTGCGGGTCGCCCCGGGTGGCGCCGCGGTTGACGATCGCCACCGGGACGCCGTGCCGCGCCGCGTGCCGGACGAACCGGTAGCCCGACAGCACGGTCAGCGACGATCCCAGCACCAGCAGCGCCCCCGCCCGCTCCGTCAGCGCGAAGCAGTCCCCGACACGGGCCGGGGGCACGTTCTCGCCGAAGAAGATCACGTCGGGCTTGAGCGCGCCGCCGCACCGCTCGCAGCCCACGATCCGGAACGCCTCGACGGCCTCGTCGCGCAGGACGGCGTCCCCGTCGGGATTGATCGTCTCGGCGCGGGCCGTCCAGCCGGGGTTGGCCGCGCGCAGCCGCTCGTCGAGCCGCTCGCGCGCGGACCGCTCGCCGCAGGACAGGCACAGGACGCGGTCCAGCGCGCCGTGCAGCTCGATCACCTCGCGCGCGCCCGCGGCCTGCTGGAGCCCGTCGACGTTCTGGGTGATGATTCCGGCCAGCAGGCCGCGCCGCTGCAGCTCGGCGACCGCGCGGTGCCCGGAATTCGGGCGGGCCCGCGCGATGTGCCGCCAGCCGAGGTGGCTGCGCGCCCAGTAGCGGCGCCGCGCCGCCTCGCTCCCGGTGAACGCCTGGTAGGTCATCGGCTCCGCGCGCCGCCGGCGGCCCGTCTCCCCGCGGTAGTCGGGGATGCCCGACTCGGTCGACAGCCCCGCGCCGCTCAGCACCACCACGTCGCCGTCCGAGACAAGGTCGGCCAGCATCGGCAGGCCGGTCTTCGTCCCGTTCTCCGCAAGCTCCGTCACCCTTCCATGGTGCACGACCGGGGCGGGTGCGGCGCGGGGCTCCCGCCCCGCATCGCGGGCGGGCCGGCTGTGAGGGCCACTTAACGCGGGGGTGACAGCGAAGATCCGCGCGAGTAATACGGGCCGCCGAGGATCGGCCCCATGGGAGCCGACAGCAGACCGGACAAGCGCCTGGTCGTCGCCGGCCACGGGCCGGCCGCGCACCGCCTGGTGGAGGCGGTGCGCGAGCGCGACACCGCCGGCACGTGGACGATCACAGTGATCGGCGAGGAGCCCCGCACCGCCTACGACCGCGTGGCGCTCACGACGCATCTGGAGGGCGCCGACCTGGCCTACCCCGCGCACGACGGTGCGGTCACCGTGCGGACCGGGGAGCGGGTCACCGGGATCGACCGCGCGGCCCGGACGGTCGCCACCTCGGCGGGGAGCGCCGTCCCCTACGACGCGCTCGTCCTCGCCACGGGGTCCGCGCCGTTCGTCCCCCCGGTCCGGGGCCGGGACCTGCCGGGCGTCTTCGTCTACCGCACGATCGACGACCTGGACGCGATCCGCGCGTACGCGCGGGGCCGGGCCACCGGCGCCGTCGTCGGCGGCGGCCTGCTCGGCCTGGAGGCGGCCCGCGCGATCCAGGGCCTCGGCCTGCGCAGCGGCGTCGTGGAGGTGGCGCCGTGGCTGATGCCGCGCCAGCTGGACGAGGGCGGCGGCGCGATGCTGCGCCGCCACATCGAGGCGCTCGGCATGGCCGTGCACGCGGGCACCCCCATGCGGGCCCTGGAGGCCGGGGAGGACGGCTCGGTCCGGCGCGTCGTCCTGGAGGACGGCACGGCGCTCGACGCAGAGGTCGTGGTGTTCTCCGCCGGGATCCGCCCGCGCGACGAGCTGGCCCGCGGCTGCGGGCTGCCGGTGGGGGAGCGCGGCGGGGTCGTGGTGGACGCCTCCTGCCGCACCGAGGACCCCGCCGTCTTCGCGATCGGCGAGTGCGCCCTGGTCGGCGGCACGGTGTACGGGCTGGTCGGGCCCTGCTTCTCGATGGCCGAGGTGGTCGCGGACCGGCTGCTGTCCCCCGCGAGCACGGCGGTGTTCGAGGGCGCGGACATGTCGACCAAGCTCAAGCTGATGGGCGTCGACGTCGCCAGCTTCGGCGACCCGTTCGCCGGTCCCGAGCGGGGCGCGCTCGGCGTCACCTACACCGACCCGGTCGCCGGGGTCTACAAGCGGCTCGTCGTCAGCGACGACGCGCGGACCCTGCTCGGCGGCGTCCTCGTCGGCGACGCCGAGGCCTACGGCACGCTCCGCGCCCACGTCGGCGGCGGCCTGCCGGGCGCGCCCGAGCAGATGCTGTTCGGCGGCACCGAGGCGGCGGGCGGCGAGCTGCCCGGCGCGACGGTCATCTGCTCCTGCAACAACGTCACCGCCGAGGGCATCCGCCGCACGGTCGCCGAGTGCTCCCTGACCGACGTCGCGGGCGTGAAGGACCGCACCAGGGCCGGGACGAGCTGCGGAAGCTGCGTCCCGCTGGTGAAGCGGATCCTGGACGCCGAGCTGACCGCCGCGGGGATCGAGGTCAGCAAGGCGATCTGCGAGCACTTCGACTACAGCCGTGCCGAGCTGTTCGACATCGTCCGGGCCGGGCGGGTCGGGAGCTTCACCCAGCTCGTGCAGGAGCACGGGACGGGCCGCGGCTGCGACATCTGCAAGCCCGCCGTCGCCTCCATCCTCGCCAGCCTGGGCAACGGCCACATCCTCGAAGGCGAGCAGGCGGCGCTGCAGGACACCAACGACCACTTCCTGGCCAACCTGCAGAAGAACGGCACGTACTCGGTGGTCCCGCGGGTCCCCGGCGGCGAGATCACCCCCGAGAGGCTCATCGTGATCGGGGAGGTGGCGCGCGACTTCGGGCTCTACACCAAGATCACCGGCGGTCAGCGGATCGACCTGTTCGGCGCCCGCGTCGAGCAGCTGCCCGAGATCTGGCGGCGGCTCGTCGAGGCCGGGTTCGAGTCCGGCCACGCCTACGGCAAGGCGCTGCGCACGGTGAAGTCGTGCGTGGGCTCCACCTGGTGCCGCTACGGCGTCCAGGACTCGGCCGCGATGGCGATCCGGCTCGAGCTGCGCTACCGGGGGCTGCGCGCCCCGCACAAGCTGAAGTCGGCCGTGTCCGGCTGCGCCCGCGAGTGCGCCGAGGCGCAGAGCAAGGACTTCGGCGTCATCGCCACCGAGAACGGCTGGAACCTCTACCTCGCCGGGAACGGCGGCATGCGGCCCCGGCACGCCGACCTGTTCGCCACCGACCTCGCCGGCGAGGAGCTGATCACTTACATCGACCGCTTCCTGATGTTCTACATCCGCACCGCCGACCGGCTCCAGCGCACCGCGAGCTGGCTGGAGTCCCTCGACGGCGGCCTGGACTACCTGCGCGAGGTGATCGTGGACGACCGGCTCGGCATCTGCGCCGACCTCGACGCGGCCATGGCCCGCCACGTCGCCTCCTACTCCGACGAGTGGCGCGACACCCTGGAGGACCCCGAGCGGCTCCGCCGGTTCGTCTCGTTCGTCAACGCGCCGCAGACCCCCGACCCGAGCATCGCCTTCGAGGTCGAGCGCGACCAGATCAAGCCGCTCCCCCTGGAGGTGAAGCGGTGAGCGCCGCGGACCCGGCGGGCGTGGTCGTCGTCGGCAACGGCATGGCCGGCTCCCGGTTCGTGGACGAGCTGCGGTCCCGGGACGCCGCGACGCCGGTGACGGTGTTCGGCGCGGAGGCGCAGCGCCCCTACAACCGGATCCTGCTGTCGAACGTCCTCGCCGGGAAGACGCGGCCCGACCACATCAGCCTGGTCGACGCCGCCTGGTACGCCTCGCACTGCGTGGACGCCCGCCTCGGCGTCGAGGTCACCCGCATCGACCGCGCGGCAAGGACCGTGCACGCATCGGACGGGACGGTCACCCCCTACGGCACGCTCGTCCTCGCGACCGGCAGCACCGCGTTCGTCCCGCCGATGCCGGGCCTGGAGGACGGCCTTCCGGGTGGCGCGCAGGTGTTCCGCACGCTGGAGGACTGCCGCCGCATCTCCGCCCTGGCCGAGTCGGCGCGCCGCGCGGTGGTCGTCGGCGGCGGGCTGCTGGGCATCGAGGCGGCGCGCGGGCTCACCGGCCTCGGCCTGGAGGTGACGGTCCTGCACCTGGCCGGGCATCTCATGGAACGCCAGCTCGACCCCGCCGCCGGGAAGGTCCTGGCCCGCACCCTGGAGGCCCTCGGCATCGGCACCCGGCTGCAGGCCGCCGTCACGGGGCTGCGCACCGCGGGCGGCGCGGTGACCGGCGTCGAGCTGGCCCTGCCCGGCGGCGGGACCGAGGTCGTCGACGCCGACCTGGTCGTCCTGTCCTGCGGAGTCCGGCCCGAGGTGGGCCTGGCCCGGGACGCGGGCCTGGCCGTCGGCCGGGCCGTGATCGTCGACGACGAGCTGCGGTCGGTCACCGACCCGTCCGTCCGCGCCATCGGCGAGTGCTCCGAGCACCGCGACGAGGTGTACGGGCTGGTGGCGCCCGCGTGGGAGCAGGCGGCCGTGCTCGCGGGGCTGCTCGCCGGCACCGACCCCGCGGCGCGGTTCACCGGCGCCCGCCAGATCACCCGGCTCAAGGCCGCCGGGATCGAGCTGGCGTCGATGGGGGAGACGCACTTCGGCGACGACGACGAGGACGTGGAGGTCGTCCGGTTCACCGACGCGGCGCGCGGCACCTACAAGAAGGCCGTGATCCGGGACGGGCGGCTGATCGGCGCGATCCTGCTCGGCGAGACCTCCACCGCGGGGACGCTCACCCAGCTCTACGACCGGGCCTCGCCGCTGCCCGCCGAGCGCCTCGGCCTGCTGTTCCCCGGCGTCGGCGCGGCGCCCGAGGCCGAGTCGCCGGTGCGGATGCCGGACGCGGCGACCGTCTGCCAGTGCAACAACGTCAGTAAGGGCCAGATCCGCGCCTGCTGGCAGCGCGGCGCCCGCACGGCCGAGGACGTCGCGAGCGCCACCCGGGCGAGCACCGGTTGCGGAAGCTGCCGCTCCGCCGTGGAGGGCATCGTCGCCTGGCTGGAGGAGCAGGACACCGCGGACGTCGCCTGAGCGGCCGGCGGGTAGGCTCCGCCGCATGCTCGACGGACGCCCGCTGATCGACGCGCACGTGCACGCCGCCCGGCTGCCCACGCTCCGCCCGGCCTGGCGGCGCTGGGCGGAGGAGTTCGGCTCGTCCCACCCCTGGCAGGACCTCTACGACGAGGACGGCACGCTCGTGCCCGAGCGGGTGGACGCCTACTTCGAGGGCGAGGGCGTCGACGTCGCCCTGCTGCTGTGCGAGTACAGCCCGCGGACCACCGGCACGCAGCCCATCGAGGACCTGCGGCCCCTGCTGGAGCACAACCCGCGGCGCTTCAGGCCGATCGCCAACGTCAACCCCCACCTGCACTACCCGATCGGCGCCGAGGTCGAGCGGCAGCTCGGGTTCGGCGCCGTCGCCCTGAAGCTGCACCCGGTGCACGGCGGGTTCAGCGTGGCCGACCCCGAGCTCCACCCCGCCTACGAGGTGTGCCGCGACGCCGGCGTCCCGGTCGTCGTCCATTGCGGGACGAGCTCGTTCCCCGGCTCGGTCAACCGGTACGCCGATCCCACCGCGGTCGACGACGTGCTGCGGCTGTTCCCCGGCCTGACGTTCGTCCTCGCCCACGGCGGGCGCGGCTGGTGGTACGACGCCGCCGCGTTCCTCGCGCTGTCCCGCGAGGAGGTGTGGATCGAGCTGTCCGGGCTGCCGCCCCGCCGGCTCCCCGAGTACTACGCCCGGCACGACCTGCGGCGCCTGGCCCGCAGGTTCGTCTTCGGCACCGACTGGCCCGGCGTGCCCGGCATCGCCCGCAACGCCCGCGCCGTCGCCGCCCTCGGCCTCGACGAGGAGACCCTCGCGCTCGTCCTCGCCGGCAACGCCCTGCAGGTCTACAAGGGCCTGACCGTCCCGCCGCCCGCCCGAGAGGACCCTCGCATGCCCGACGCGGACCCCTTCACCGACGACGTCGTCACGCAGATCGCCCGGCACATGAACGAGGACCACGCCGCCGACTGCCTGACGATCTGCCGCGCGCTCGGCGGGCGCCCCGGCGCGACCGCGGCGCGGATGACCGGACTGGACGCGGGGGGCATCGAGTTCGCCGTCGCCGACGGGGGCGTCGAGCACCCGGTCCGGATCCCGTTCGGCGAGCGGCTCACGGAACGTTCTCAGGTGCGCCGCGAGGTCGTCCGCATGACCGAGCGCGCCCGCGCCGCGCTCGCCGGCGGGCGGGACGCTCCCGACGAACCGTAGGCGGCGCACGCCGCGTGACCGGCCGCTGACCGGCGGGAACGCTCGCCCCGTCGCAAATTCGGATATCGGCCGACCGGAAAGGGGGCGCGGTTTCGGCGGCGGGCTGGAGGAGATCCGGTAGGCAGCCGAGGGGCCCGCGGTGGGCCCCCGACCCCCACGGAGGCCGACATGCTCGCGATCGTCGCCGCGATCGTCTTCGCACTTGCCCTGCTGTTCGACCTGGCCGACATCTCCTCGGACGCCATCAACAACAGCACCCTGACCGTCCTCGGCCTGCTGCTGATCGCCCTGCACCTCGGCGGCGTCGGCACCGGCGCCTCCGCGAGCTGGCGGCCGCGGCGCCGCGGCCGCCGGTGACCGGCCGCCCCGGCCGCCGGACCCGGCGGGCGGGGCTCACGACGCACGAGAGAAGCGGACCCGGCGGCGCGCCGGGTCCGCTTCTTCCAGCCGCACCCTGACCTGCTCGCCGAGCGGCAGGCCCTCCCCGTCGCAGCGGCCGAACACCGGCGGCGCCACCAGCTGGACGCGCCCGCCGGTGCGGTCGCCGTTCACGTCCACCACCACCGCGTCGAACACGTCCCCGACGTGGTCGCGCAGGAGCAGCGCCTCGACCAGGTCGACGCACGCGTGGTCGATGTCGGCGCCGCGGCGCAGCGCCCGCTGCATCGCCTCGGGCAGGTGCGGCAGCGCCTCGCGCGCCCACTGCGGGACCGGGCGGTCCGCCGCCAGCGCCAGGCACACCTCCGTGGCGTACCGGTCGGCCAGCCGCCGGATCGGCGCGGTGACATGCGCGTACGGGGCCGCGACGGCGGCGTGCTCGGCCTGCTCCGGTGGCGCCCCGTCGAAGGCGGTGTAGCCGGCGCCGCGCATCAGCCCCGCCGCGTCGTGCAGGAACGCCGCGTGCCGGGGGAGCGCCGGGTCCAGGGCGCGGACGATGTCGCCGTAGGAGGCGTCCCCGGGCCAGGAGACCCCGAGCGCCCGGGCCGCCAGCCGCAGCCGCTCGACCGCCTCGGCCGGCGCGGGCGGCATGGTGCGCAGCAGCCCGACGCCGCCGTCCAGCATCAGCCGGGCCGCGGCCCGCCCGGTCAGCAGCGAGATCTGCGCGTTCCACGCCTCGGTGGCCAGGTCGCCGCGCAGCTTGAGCGCCCAGCCGCCGCCCGCGTGCACGACCTCCTGCTCGGGCAGCGGCAGGCTCACGCCGCCGCGCGCGGCCTACGCCGCGATGAGCCGCTCGCCGATCTCGCCGAGCAGCGCGATCCGCGGGTCGCCGTCGCCGCGGCGGGCGGTGGCGTAGTCGAGCCGGTCGCGGCTGCGCACGAGGGCGCGCCGCACGTCGACGCCGGTGATCCGCCCGGCGTCGTCGATGTCGATCGTCCAGGCCACGGCGGGGCGCTCCCGGCCCGGCAGAAGGCTCGCGGTCCCCTCCGACAGGGGGCGCGGATGCAGCGGCGAGCTCGCGTCCGGCAGGTAGAGCGTGACGCCGCGGGCGCGCGCCTCGGTGTCGAGCGCGCCGCCCGGGCGGACGAATCCCGCCACGTCGGCGATCGCGTACCGCACCCGGTGCCCGGACCCGCGCCGCTCCAGGTGCATCGCCTGGTCGAGGTCGAGGGAGCCGGGCGGGTCCAGGGTGAAGAAAGGGACGTCGCGCAGGTCCGCCCGGCCGTTCAGGGGAGGCGCGGACGCGGCGGCCTCGGCGAGGGCGGCGGGCGGGAACGCGCCGGGCACCGAGAACTCGGCGCGGATCCGGTCGAGTCCCGCGCGGACCTCGGTGTCGGCCTCGGCGGTACGCAGTCGCAGCGGTCGGCGCGGCACACGACCGAGCGTACGGGACGAACCACCCGATCCCGTTGTGAATCTACAATGTAAAGGCACCGGCCCGGCCGCTCGATTCCGGCCGGGCGGCCTCAGTCCTCCGGGGAGTCCGCGAACGCGCGCAGGCCCGGCGGGTCCTCCACGGTGATCCTGCGCCAGCCGGTGCTGACCAGGCCCTCCCGCCGCAGCGTGGACAGCGCCCGCGCGACGGTCTCCCGGGAGGCGTCCATCCAGCTGCCGAGCTCCTCCTGGGACAGCGGCGGCCCGATCGCGACCGCGCCGCCGGCGGCGGGCGGGGCGTGCCGGGCCGACAGTTCGGCGAGGCCCGACAGCAGGATCGCCAGCCGCCGGGCTCCCTGCGCCGACACGTGCGCCCGCAGCCTGCGGTCGGCGTCGTCGAGGCGCCGCACGAACGTGCCGCTGACCAGCCGCCACACCCGGGGGTGGGCGTCCAGGAAGGCGGTGAACCGGGCCGCCGGGACGATGAGCGCCCGGACGTGGTCGAGCGCCTGCACCGTCGCCGACCGCTCGCGGCCGCCGAGCACCGCGCTCTCGCAGACGAGGTCCCCGGGGCCGCGCACGGCGAGCACGACCGCGCGCCCGTCCTCGCCGGCGCAGGTGACCTTCGCCCAGCCCGACTCGATGACGATGATGTGGTCGGAGTCGTCGCCCTGGTAGCACAGGGGCGTTCTCGGCTGGTAGCTCCGCGCCCGCCCGGCGGCCCGCAGCGCCGCGCGCTCCGGGCCGTCCAGCGCGGCCCAGAATCCGCCGCCGGGGCCCGCGGCGAGGCCGCCGCGGGGTCGGGTCCGCTCGGTCACGGCACGTCCGTCTCCGGTCCGGGGTTCGGATTAACCGGTACCCGCGGCAATTGGGGGGAGTGGGGCGTTGAGGCCCAAGTGCCGCGGGTACCGGTCGCCTTCATGTGCCAAGGAGAACCCCTCACCGCTCCGAATGCTGCACGCCGGAGACCGCGCTGTCTGTGTCATCTGACACTCTCGGCGCAACTTGCACCGGGGAGCGGTCAGCGGGAGAGCGCGTTCAGCAGGCGGTTGACCGGGCTGGACAGGTTCCAGGTGTCGGCGAGCCGGACGAGGGCCTCGGGGTCGCGCGGCTCGGCGGGCAGCCGGTCGTCCAGGCCCGCCAGTTCGGGGGCGTCGATGTCGGTGACGACCCGCACCACGGTCTCGGCGGCGGCCAGGTACTCGCGGGCCGCCTCCATCCGGCGGCGCGCGCCCGCCGGGAACCCCTCGTCGGTGCCGGCGTCCAGCGCCGCGAGGATCCCCTCGACCGAGCCGAACCGGGTGACGAGCGCGGCGGCGGTCTTGTCGCCGACCCCCGGCACGCCGGGCAGCCCGTCGCTCGGGTCGCCGCGCAGCGTGGCGTAGTCGCCGTAGCCGCGGCCCGGGATGCCGTACTTGGCCGCGACCTCCTTCTCGCCCATCACCTGCAGGTTCCGGATCCCCCGCGCGGTGTACAGCACGCAGACGGGGGCGCGGTCGTCGACGAGCTGGAACAGGTCGCGGTCGCCGGTCACGATGTCGACCGGCCCGTCGGCCGCGCCCCGCACCGCGAGCGTCCCGATGACGTCGTCGGCCTCGTAGCCCGGGACGCCCGCGCGCGCCAGCCCGAAGGCGTCCAGCACCTGCTCGATGACCGGGAGCTGGGCCTCCAGCGCGTCGGGCGTCTGGTCGCCGCCGTCCTCGGCCACCCGGTGCGCCTTGTAGGAGGGCAGCGCCTCCACCCGGAACGCCGGGCGCCAGTCGGCGTCCATGCAGCACACGAGCCGCTCCGGCCGGCGGTCCTGGACGAGCCGGGCGATCATGTCGACGAGCCCGCGCACCGCGTTCACCGGGGTCCCGTCGGGGGCCGTCACCGACTCGGGGACTCCGAAGAAGGCGCGGAAGTACAACGACGGCGTGTCCAGCAGCATCAGCCCGCTCATGGGGCACATGCTGCCACGCGGGCCGGGTCACCGGCGCCCGGACGCTCCTGGGATCCTGGTACCGGCCACTGGAGAGGAGCTGGGATATGGAGACGGATGTGACAACGGAGTTGTATCCGCGCGAGCGTGTCGGCCTGGTGCGCGAGGCGACGGTGAAGGCGGGTCTCGGGGCGGTCCTGCTGACACCCGGCCCCGACCTGCGATACGTCACCGGGTACGACGCCAAGCAGCTCGAGCGGCTCACCTGCCTGGTGGTCCCGGCCGGCGGCGAGCCGTTCCTGGTCGTCCCCCGGCTGGAGCTTCCCGCCGCGCAGGAGTCGCCGGCGGGGTCCCTCGGGCTGGAGCTGGTGCCGTGGGACGAGACCGACGACCCCTACGCGCTGGTGGCCGGCCGCCTCCCGCGGGACGTGGGGACCGTCGGCGTGGCCGACCGGATGTGGGCGGTGATGGCGCTGCGGTTCCGCGGCGCGATGCCCGGCGCCGAGCAGGTCGCGGCCGGGAGCGTGCTGCGGGAGCTGCGGATGCGCAAGAGCGCGGCGGAGGTGGCGGCGCTGCGCGAGGCGGGGGAGGCGATCGACCGGGTGCACCGCCGGGTCCCGGACCTGCTGAGGGCCGGGCGCACCGAGCGCGAGGTGGGCCGCGACATCGCCGACGCGATCATCGCCGAGGGGCACGCGCAGGTCGACTTCGTCATCGTCGGCTCCGGCCCGAACGGCGCCAACCCGCACGCCGAGCTGTCGGACCGGGTCATCCGTCCCGGCGAGCCCGTGGTGGTCGACATCGGCGGGACGATGCCGAGCGGCTACTGCTCGGACTCGACCCGCAACTACTGCGTGGGCGAGCCGCCCGCCGAGTACCGCGCGTACTTCGCGGTGCTGGAGGAGGCGCAGCGCGCGTCCTGCGAGGCCGTGCGGCCGGGGGCGACGCCGGAGGAGGTGGACGCGGCTGGCCGCGACATCATCGCCGCCGCCGGGCACGGCCAGCACTTCTTCCACCGCACGGGCCACGGCATCGGGCTGGAGTCGCACGAGGAGCCCTACATCGTCGCCGGCAACCGCGAGCCGCTGGAGCCCGGGATGGCGTTCTCGATCGAGCCCGGCATCTACCCCGGCCCGCACGGCGCCCGCATCGAGGACATCGTCGTGTGCACCGAGGAGGGCTACGCGCCGATGAACGTCACCGAGCGCGGGCTGGTGGTCGTGGGCTGACGCCGGTCCGGCGCTTCGGGCGCCCGGACGACCGTGGGCATGAACGGGTTTGCGTTCATGCCCACGTGCTGTTTTCGGGCAGCGCAAATTGAGACGGAAACGGCTCGGTAACGATCTCTGTATCAAATGCGCCGGAGCGTGCCTCCGCCGGTTGCGATCCGGGTGTCCGGCCCTGTACCTCCTTGTTGCACTGTTACGCGGGAGTAAGTCGAGTTTCTTCCGCATCGACGTGCCGTGACGAAGAGGAGACGCCGTGGCAGAGGTCGACCTGACCAGCGTCGGGAAGGTCTATCCCGACGGCACGCGGGCCGTGACCGACCTGAACCTCCACATCGCCGACGGGGAGTTCCTCGTCCTGGTGGGCCCGTCGGGCTGCGGCAAGACCACCGCGCTGCGGATGGTCGCCGGGCTGGAGGAGATCTCCGAGGGCGAGGTCACGATCGGCGGGCGGGTCGTCAACCGGGTGCCGTCCCGGGACCGCGACGTCGCGATGGTGTTCCAGAGTTACGCCCTCTACCCGCACCTGTCGGTGCGCGACAACATCGGCTTCGGCCTGTCGCTGCGCAAGCTGCCGAAGGCCGAGATCCGCGAGAAGGTCGACCGGGCCGCGCGGACCCTGGGCCTGACCGACTACCTGGACAAGAAGCCTCGCAACCTTTCGGGCGGGCAGCGGCAGCGCGTCGCGATGGGCCGCGCGATCGTCCGGGAGCCGCAGGCGTTCCTGATGGACGAGCCGCTGTCCAACCTCGACGCCAAGCTGCGCGTCCAGATGCGCGCCGAGATCGCCCGCCTCCAGCGCGACCTCGGCGTCACCACGATCTACGTCACCCACGACCAGACCGAGGCGATGACGCTCGGCGACCGGGTCGCGGTGATGAAGAAGGGGCGCCTGCAGCAGGTCGCCGCGCCGCAGGAGCTCTACGACCGGCCGGCGAACCTGTTCGTCGCCGGATTCATCGGCTCACCGGCCATGAACCTGGTCCAGGGCACGCTGTCCGGCGACGCGGAGAACCCGCGCCTGGAGATCGGCGGCCAGACCCTGGCGCTTCCGGCCGAGGTCATGACCGAGCGTCCGGCCCTGGCGTCCCACCTCGGCGGCGACGTCGTCGTCGGCATCCGCCCCGAGGACATGGAGGACTCCGAGCTCGTGGAGACGCCCGAGGGATCCGGGCTGGCCTCCACCGCCGACCTCGTCGAGGCGATGGGCTCGGACGTGCTGGTGCACTTCGCGATCGAGGCGTCCCAGGTCGTCACCGAGGACACCAAGGAGCTCGCGCGCGACGCGGGGACCGACGTGCTGGGGGACCTGGAGAGCCCCCGCACGGACCTGGTCGCGCGGTTCAGCCCGCGCACCCGCGTGAAGGTGGGCGACCCGGTGACGATCCGCGTCGACACCGGACGCCTGCACTTCTTCGATATCGAGTCCGGCGCGTCGATCTGGGGAACAGGCGACGCCGCTCCGGCCAGGGAGGATGAGGAATGAGGGTCAGCTTTGCCGGCGGGGGGACCTCCCCCCGCACCCCCCGACACGGCTCCGCCGGCGTCGGCAGGCGCGTGACGGGAGTCGCCGTCGCGGCGGGACTGCTGCTGTCCGCGGCCGCCGCCTGCGGCGGCGACGACAAGGACGGGGACGGGTCGTCGCCCTCCGGCGGGGGTGAGCTGAAGGGCACCACCATCGAGGTCGCGGCCAAGTGGACCGGTCCGGAGGAGGCGAACTTCCGCAAGGTCCTGCAGGCGTTCGAGAAGAAGACCGGGGCGAAGGTCAACTACGCCTCCACCGGGGAGAACACCGACGCCTACCTCGGCCCGCGCATCGAGGCCAAGAACCCGCCGGACGTGGCGATCCTGCCGCAGCCGGGCCTCATGCAGCAGTACGCCGGCAAGGGGGCGCTCAAGCCCCTGGGCGACGACGTGGTCTCGCAGGTCGGGCAGAACTTCGCGCCGTACTGGAAGGAGCTCGGCTCCTCCGACGGCAAGACCTACGGCGTGATCGTCAAGGCCGCCTACAAGTCGATCCTGTGGTACCGGCCGGAGGCGTTCGACGAGGCCGGCGTCCAGCCGCCCGCGGCGTGGGCCGACCTGACCAAGGCGGCGGGCACGCTGCAGGACGCGGGCACCACCCCGTTCACGCTCGCCGCGGGCCCGCAGGACTCCTGGACGCTGACCGACTGGTTCGAGAACGTCTACCTGTCGCAGGCCGGGCCGGAGAACTACGACAAGCTCGCCAAGCACGAGATCAAGTGGACCGACCCGAGCGTGGGCAAGGCGCTGCAGACGCTCGCCGAGGTCTGGGGCAAGCCCGACTACCTGAACGGCGGCGTCGCGACCGCGACCAAGACCAAGTTCGACGAGTCGGTCACCCAGGTGTTCGGCCAGCAGAAGGCCGCCATGGTCTACGGCGGCGACTTCGCCGCCGCCAACATCGGCACCACCAAGGCCAAGGTCGGCACGGACGCCAAGGTCTTCGCGTTCCCGAAGGCCGGCGGCACCGCCCCGGCGATCCTCGGCGGCGACGTCGCGGTCGCGCTGAAGGACGGCAAGGGCGCGCAGGAGCTCATGAAGTACCTCGCCTCGCCCGAGGCGGGCACGGTGTGGGCCGGGCTCGGCGGCTACCTGACGCCGAACAAGAACGTCAAGCCCGACGCCTACTCCGACCCGATCGCCAAGCAGCTGATCACCCAGCTCCAGCAGGCCGGCGACGCCGCCCGCTACGACATGTCCGACCTGGCTCCCGCCGCGTTCGGCGCGACGCCCGGCAAGGGCGAGTGGGAGGCGCTGCGCCAGTTCGTGCAGAACCCGACCGACGTCAAGGGCACGCAGGCCAAGCTGGAGGCCGAGGCGGCCAAGGCGTACAAGTAGGGCCTACAAGTAGGGAATCCCTGGATGAAGGCTCCGAATGAGGACATGCCGCCGGCCGCGACGGCCGGCGGCGCCGCCGCCATCGACGCGCCGCCCGCCGGCAGGGGCGCCCGCGGCGCGCGCGAGCGGCTGACCCCGCCGTCGTGGCTGGCCCTGACGTTCCTGCTGCCGGCGCTGCTGCTGCTCGGCTTCCTCGTCGTGTACCCGATCGTCTACTCGGTGATCCGCAGTTTCTTCGACGCCTCGGGCGGCTCGTTCGTCGGCGTCGACAACTACACCGGGGTCTTCAAGGGGCACGACAACCTCGTGGCGGTGCGCAACACCGCCATCTGGGTCGTCGTGGCGCCGACCGTGGTGACCATCGTCGGCCTGGTGTTCGCCGTGCTCACCGAGCGGATCCGGTGGGCGACGGTGTTCAAGCTCGTGGTGTTCATGCCGATGGCGATCTCGTTCCTCGCCTCCGGCGTGATCTTCCGGCTGGTGTACCAGCAGGACCCGGACAAGGGCGTGGCGAACGCGGCGATGGTCGCGGTCCACGACATGTTCCGGCAGGACACCACCTACCCGGGAGCCGGGCCCCGCAACGGCGGGAACTCGCCGGTCCGGCAGGACGGCGGCGCCGTGGTCTCGGTGCGGCCGTACTCGGCGGGGCAGAGCGCGCTCGTCCCGCTGCTGAAGATCAAGCCCGAGTACCTGCCGAAGGGCGCCGAGCCCGCCGCGCCGCCCCCGGCGGCCGGGCCGGGCCGGCTGACCGGCACGGTCTGGTTCGACTTCACCCGGGGCGGGGGCGGCCAGCAGAACGCCCCCAACTCCGGAGAGTCCGGCCTGCCGGGCATCCGGGTCGAGGCGGTCCAGGGCGGCAAGGTCGTCGCCAAGGCCACCACGGAGGCCGACGGAACCTTCACCATGCGGAAGGTGCCCGCCGGGACGTACACGATCCGGCTGCCCAAGGACAACTTCACCACCGCCTACCAGGGCGCCGAGTGGCTCGGCGACACCCTCATCACCCCGGCGATCATCGGGTCGTACCTGTGGGTGTGGTCGGGCTTCGCGATGGTGCTCATCGCCGCCGGGCTCGCGGCCATCCCGCGCGACGCCCTGGAGGCGGCGCGGGTGGACGGCGCCACCGAGTGGCAGGTGTTCCGGCGGGTGACGATCCCGCTGCTCGCGCCCGTCCTGATGGTGGTGCTGGTGACGCTGGTCATCAACGTCCTGAAGGTCTTCGACCTCGTCTACATCATCGGCGGCGGCGATCCGAACGCCAGCGTGCTGGCGCTGCAGATGTGGACCGAGTCGTTCGGCGGCGGCAACGACCAGGGCTCCGGCAGCGCCATCGCCGTGCTGCTGTTCGTGCTGGTGCTGCCCGCCATGCTGTTCAACATCCGGAGAATGCGGCAGGAGCGCAAATGAGCACCGCGGAGAAGGCCCCGCAGGCGCCCTCCGGGGCGGAGGGCGGCGGCGCGGCGGGAGCGCCGCGGCGCGGCCTGGCCGCGCGGATCGTCGGCAGGGCGGGCGGCGGCGCCGCGCAGGCGCTGCTGGTCCTGGTCGCGCTGTTCTGGCTGGTGCCGACCCTCGGCCTGCTGGTCGCCTCGCTGCGCTCCAACGAGGACAACAACGCCGACGGCTGGTGGAACGTGTTCGCCAAGCCGGCGCAGCTGACCGCCGAGTCCTACGGCGCGCTGCTGGACAAGGGCGACTTCGTCGACTCGTTCTGGAACACGGTGCTGATCACCGTCCCGGCGACGCTGCTGGTGGTCGCGATCGCCTCGCTGGCCGCCTACGCGTTCGCCTGGATGGAGTTCCCCGGCCGGGACTGGCTGTTCCTCGGCGTCGTGGCGCTGCTGGTGGTGCCGGTCCAGGTCGCGCTGATCCCGGTCGCCAGGCTGTACGGCTACATCGAGTTCGGAAGCTTCCACATGTTCGGCTCGATCACCGGCGTCGTGCTGTTCCACGTGGCCTTCGGGCTGCCGTTCGCCATCTTCCTGCTCCGCAACTTCTTCGCGGCGATCCCCCGGGACCTGCTGGAGGCGGCGCGGATGGACGGCGGCTCGGAGTGGACGATCTTCCGCCGGGTGATCTTCCCGCTGGGCGGCCCGGCGATCGCCTCGCTCGGCATCTTCCAGTTCCTGTGGGTGTGGAACGACCTGCTGGTCGCGCTGGTGTTCGCCGACACCGGGTCGCAGCCGATGACCAAGTGGCTGCAGTCGCAGATGCGGCAGTTCACCGGCAACATCGACATCCTCGCGCCCGGCGCGTTCCTGTCGCTGGTCGTCCCGCTGATCGTGTTCTTCGCCTTCCAGCGCTACTTCGTCCAGGGGGTCCTCGCCGGCTCGGTGAAGTGACGCCCGCCGGGACAACGGTGCCCACGGCCTCACCGAGGCCGTGGGCACCGCCCTGTCGCAGCGGGACGGTCAGCCGGACTTGCGCAGGTCCGCGGCGCCGTGCCGTTCGGCGACGTCGGGGTGCCCGATGGCCAGACCGCTGGACGGGTCGAAGAAGTGCAGGCGGCGCGTGTCGACGGCGAGGTCCACGTCCTGCCCCGGGCGCACGTGCGAGCGGGAGTTGACGCGGGCCGTCCACAGCGCCTTGTTGTCGATCAGCGGGATCGCCTCGGCCTCGCCCTCGGCGGCGTCCTCGGCCAGGTCGGCGGTGTCCTTGTGCTCGACCGGCGGGGCGTCGATCGTGAAGATCACGTTGATCTCGCTGCCGAGCTCCTCGGTGACGCTGCTGCGCACCGCCATCGGCGCCCAGCCGGGCTGGGCGTGCGCGGAGTCCTCGAAGTCCGACGGGCGGATGCCGAGGATGACCTTCTTGCCGAGGTAGTCGCCCAGGCCCGGCTTGTCGTCCATGACCGCGGCCGGGACGGGCAGCGTGTAGCCGGCGAAGGAGACCCGCGCCCCGCCGTCGCCGGTCTCGAGGTCGGCGAGCACGAAGTTCATCGCGGGCGAGCCGATGAACCCGGCCACGAACAGGTTGACGGGGTTGTCGAACAGCCGCTGCGGGGTGTCGACCTGCTGGAGCTTGCCCTCGCGCAGCACGCACACCCGCGATCCGAGCGTCATGGCCTCGACCTGGTCGTGGGTGACGTACACGGTGGTGACGCCGAGCCGCTCGTGCAGCTGGCTGAGGGAGGCGCGCATGGAGACGCGGAGCTTGGCGTCGAGGTTGGACAGCGGCTCGTCCATCAGGAACGCCTGCGGCTGGCGGACGATGGCGCGGCCCATCGCGACGCGCTGCCGCTGGCCGCCCGACAGCGCGGCCGGCTTGCGGGACAGGTACTGCTCCAGGCCGAGCATCTTGGCGGCGTCGCGGACCTTCTGCTTGATCTCCGCCTTCGGCGTCCCGCGCAGCTTGAGGCCGAACGCGAGGTTCTGCTCGACCGTCATGTGCGGGTAGAGGGCGTAGTTCTGGAACACCATCGCGATGTCGCGGTCCTTCGGCGCGAGGTCGTTGACGACCTGGTCGCCGATGGAGATCTTCCCGCCGGAGATCTCCTCCAGCCCGGCGATCATCCGCAGCGCGGTGGACTTGCCGCAGCCGGACGGCCCGACCAGCACCATGAACTCGCCGTCGCGGATCTCCAGATCGAGCCCGTCGACGGCCTTGACTCCGCCGCCGTACACCTTGTCGACCCGGTCCAGCACGATCTTGGCCATCCGAACCCCTTTGGAAACGTTTCCGCCGTTCCCCCGCCGAGCAGGGGATATGTCGTATTGGCTGGAGTAAACATCATGGAATCGTTTCCAGGGGAGACGTCATCGTGAGAAGATGATCGAAACAGGCGGAAAGGGACGGTGCGCGGGTGGCGGAACGGCGGTCGGCGACGATCAAGGACGTGGCCGCGGCGGCGGGCGTCGGCATCGCCACGGTGTCGCGGGTGTTCTCCGGGACGGGCTCGGCGAGCGCCGCGACCCGCGAGCGGGTGCTGGCCGCGGCCCGCGAGCTGGACTACCGGCCGAGCGCCCTCGGCCGGGGCCTGAAGCTGCGCCGCAGTGGCGGCATCGGCCTGGTCGTCCCCGACGTCACCGACCCGTTCTGCGCCGAGGTGGTCGCGGGTGTGCTGGCCTGCGCCCGCACCCTCGGCGAGCACGTCATCGTGGACGCCGCGCACGGCGACCCCTCCCGCGAGGCCGAGATCGTCGACCGGCTCGTCGAGCAGCGGGTCGACGGGATCATCGCGCTGCCCGCCGGGGACGAGGCCGACTGGCGCGCCGCGGCCCGGGTGTGCTCCAGCGTCGTGTTCGCCGACCGGGTCCTGCCCGGGCTGCCCGACGTCCCGTCCGTGCTGGCCGACGACGCGGGCGGCGTGCGGTCCCTCACCGAGTACCTCGCCGGGCTCGGGCACCGCCGCATCGGGTTCCTCGGCGGCGCGCCGGGCCGTCCCGCGGGCGCGCGCGAGCGGGCGTTCCGCGAAACCCTGGCGCAGCTGGGCCTGCCCGCGGAGGAGGACCTCGTCGTGGCCGCGCGTCCCGCCCGCGACGCCGCCTACGCGGCCGCCGCCGGGCTGCTGCAGCGCCGCGCTGACGTCACCGCCGTCCTGGCCGCCGGGCACCTGCTCGGCGAGGCCGCCGTCCTGGTCGCCCGCGAGCTCGACCTGCGGGTGCCGGCCGACGTGTCCATCGCGATGGTGGACGACGTCGCGTGGGCGGAGCTGTGCGATCCGCCGCTGACCGCCGTGGCCAGGCCCGGCCACGACATCGGCTACCGCGCCTGCGAGCTGCTGCTGCGCGAGCCCGCCCGGCGCGGCAGGGGAGGCCCGGTCGTGCTGCCGACGGAGCTGGTGGTGCGCGGCAGCTGCGGGCCGCTGCGGAGCGCGCGCCGCTAGCCGCACGCGGTCGGCGCTGCGCTCCCGCCCCTGCGGGAAAGCCGATCCGTGATCGAACGAGGGCCCGCGCACGGGCCCCGGCGCGCTAGATTTCCCGCGTGGAGGAGATCGATCGTCAGATCATGGCCCTGCTGGCCGACGACGGGCGGATGAGTTTCACCGACCTGGCCAAGGAGACGGGCCTGTCGGTGTCGGCGGTGCACCAGCGCGTCCGGAGGCTGCAGAAGCGCGGCGTCATCAAGGGCTTCGCCGCCCAGCTCGACAACCGGGAGATCGGCCTGCCGCTGACCGCCTTCGTGTCGATCAAGCCGATCGACCCGGCGGCCCCCGACGACGCCCCCGACCGGCTGGCGCACCTGCAGGCGATCGAGGCGTGCCACTCGGTGGCGGGGGAGGAGAGCTACATCCTCAAGGTCCGGGTCGCCTCGCCGAACGAGCTGGAGGACCTGCTGCAGAAGATCCGCGCCGCCGCGAACGTCGCGACGCGCACCACCGTCGTGCTCAGCACCCCCTGGGAGGCGCGGCGGCCGCCCCTGTAGTCACTGCCCCGGCGCGAACGCCTCCAGCGTCTCCAGGGCGCGGTCCAGCGACGCGTCCGGATCGGCGTCCGGCCCGGTGATCTCCGGATCGAAGTTCAGGTCCACGAACAGCTCGGTGACGCCCTGCCGCGCCAGCGCCCCGAAGTCGCCGCGGATCTCCTCGAAGGAGCCGGTGAGCGGGCGCCGCTCCTCCCGCCCCGCGGGGCGGACCCGGACCGCGCCCCGGCACACGAACCGCAGCGCGGACGCGTCCCGCCCGGCCTCCTCGGCGGCCTCCCGCACCACCTCCACGGAGCGGCCGATCGCGGCGAGGTCGGCGCGGCTGGAGCTGACCCAGCCCTCGGCCAGCCGGCCCGCGCGCCGCAGGGCGGGTTCGGCACCGCCGCCCAGCAGGATCGGCGGCCCGGACGGCTGGAGCGGGAGCGGGTCCATCGTCACGGGCGGGATGTCGTAGAACTCGCCGTGGAATCGCGCCGGGTCCCCGGACCCGCCGGCCCACAGGGCGCGCAGCGCGGCGATGAACTCCTCGGCGCGGGCGCCGCGGCGCTCCATGGGGGCGCCGACCGCCGCGAACTCCTCGCGCATCCAGCCGATCCCGAGCCCGAGGTCCAGGCGTCCCCCGCTGACGTGGTCGAGGGTGGCGGCCTGCTTGGCGAGGATCGGCGGCGCGTAGAACGGAAGGTTCACGACCGCGACGCCGAGCCGCGCCCGGGAGGTGTGGGCGGCGAGGTAGGCCAGGGTGATCAGCGGGTCGGGGACGTTGCGGTAGGTGAGGTCGGTCGACCCGGCCGGGTTGAGGACTCGCTGCAGCGTCCACAGCGAGCGGTAGCCGAGCTCCTCGGCACGCCGCGCCACCGTCACCTGGTTGCGCGGGGACGCCCACGCACCGGACCCCGGCACCGCGAACCCGATCTCCACGGCGTCCCCCTCCCGCACCGGCGGAACCTTACAACGTCAAGGGCGGGGGCCGTTCAGCGGATCCAGGCCTTCGGACCACCCGTCCATCGCCATGGTAGGCATCCCGGCGACGACGGCCCGACCGCGGGTCAGCGGCGGCGGAACGCGGTGCGCAGGGCCGCGTGGGCGGACGGCGGGGCGGCGACGTGGTCGAGAGCGAGGAGCGCGGCGCCGAGCAGCGGGGGGTCCTCGGGGACCAGCAGGCGGGCGCGGGGAGCGAGGTCGGCGTAGCGGTCCGCGACCGCCTCCATCAGCAGCGGCCGGCGGGCCGCCAGGACCCCGCCGCCGAGGACGACGTCGGCGGGGGCGTCCAGCAGGTCCAGGCGGCGCAGCGTGACCGAGCCGAGGATCGCCACCTCCTCCGCCAGCCGGAGCACCACGCCGCGGGCCACCGGGTCGCCGGCCTCGGCGATGTCGAGCAGGACGGGCGCCAGGGAGGTGAGCCGCCCCTGCTCGATCTCGCCGAGGTGGAGGGCGAGGCCCACGTCGATGGCGCGGGCCAGACCGAAGTGGGCGGCGACCGCGGCGGTCAGCGCCGTCTCCGGTCCCCGGCCGTCCTCGCCGCGGATGGCGTGCCACAGAGCCGAGCGGCCGAGCTCGCCGCCGCCGCCCCAGTCGCCGGTGTGGGCGCCGAGGGACGGGAACCGCGCGGTGCGCCCGTCGGGGGCGACGCCCGCGCAGTTGATGCCGGCGCCGCAGACCACCGCGACGCCCCAGCCCTCGGTGACGGCGCTGCGCAGCAGCGCGAACGTGTCGTTGCCGACCGTCACGCTCGGCGCGGCGCCCCGGGACAGCAGGAGCTTCTCCAGCCGCTCCTCCTCGCCCGGCAGGTCGACGTTGGCCATGTAGGCGGCCAGGTGGACGACGCCGCCGGGCCGGACCCCGGCGTCCCGCAGCGCCCTGCCGATGTCCGCCGTCAGCGTGTCGAGCGCGGCGTCGAGCCCGTCGGCCTGCGGGCGGAACCCGTCGCCGCGCACGGTGGCCAGCAGCTCGCCGGCGGTGGTGGCGACGGCCGCGTCGGTCTTGCTGTTGCCGCCGTCGACGGCGACGAGGACGCCCGCGGCCATCAGGCGGCCCAGGGCAGGTGGGCGCGGTTGGCGGCGACCAGGTCGCGGGCGAGGCGCTCGGCCGCGTCCGCCTGCCCCACGAGCGGATGCGCGAGCAGCGCGGCGGCGACCCGGTCCACCCCGCCGCGCAGCGCCGCGTCCAGGGCCAGCTCCTCGTACGCCGACACGTGCGCGACCAGCCCGGCGAGCAGCGGCTCCATGGCGGGGACGGGCAGCGGCACCGCCCCGGACCCGGTGATCCGCGCCGGGACCTCGATGACCGCGCGGTCGTCCAGGAACGGCAGCGTGCGGTGGTTGCGCACGTTGACGACCTGCACGTCGCCGCGGCCGCCGACCAGCGACGCGGCCAGCTGCACGGCCGCCTCGGAGTAGAACGCGCCACCGCGCTCGGCGAGCCGGGCGGGCTTGGTGTCCAGCGCGGGGTCGGCGTAGGCCTCCAGCAGGTCGCGTTCGAGCGCGGCGACCTCCTCGGCCCGCGACGGCGCGGCCCGCTGCTCCTCGACGACGCGGTCGTGCTCGTAGAAGTAGCGCAGGTAGTACGACGGGACGGCGCCGAGCGTCCGCAGGAACGGGGCGGGCAGGCCGGAGACGGCGGCGAGCTCGCCGGGATGCCGGTCGAGCAGGTCCGGCAGGACGTCGTGCCCGTCCAGCAGGACCGACCGCACCCAGGTGAGGTGGTTGAGCCCGGCGTGGCCGAGACCGACCCGTTCGGGCGGGACGCCCAGCAGCGCCGCCGCACGCCGCTGGAACCCGATCGCGACGTTGCACAGGCCGACCGCGCGGTGCCCCGCGTCCAGCAGGGCCCGGGTGACGATGCCGACCGGGTTGGTGAAGTCGATGATCCAGGCGTGCGGGGCGCGGGCGGCGACGCGCCCGGCGATGTCCAGCACGACCGGGACGGTGCGCAGCGCCTTGGCGAGGCCGCCGGCGCCGGTCGTCTCCTGCCCGACGCAGCCGCGGGCCAGCGGCAGCGTCTCGTCGACGTGCCGGGCGGCCTGCCCGCCGACGCGCAGCTGGATCACGACGATCGTCGCGTCCGCGACCGCCGCGTCCAGGTCGCCGGTGGTGACGACGCGGGCGGGGTGGCCCGCGCGGGCGAGCATCCGCGCGGAGAGCCCGCCGACGAGCTCCAGCCGCCGGGCGTCGGGGTCGGCGAGCACCAGCTCCGACACCGGCAGCGCCGCGTGCGCCCGCGCGAGCCCGTCGACCAGTTCCGGGGTGTAGGTGGACCCGCCCCCGATGACCGTCAGCTTCAACCCTTCACTCCCGTCAAGGTCACGCCCTGGATGAACACGCGCTGGGCGAGGAAGAACACGACCAGCACCGGCAGGATGGTCAGCAGCGTCGCGGCCATGGTGAGGTTCCACTCGACATGGTGGGCGGCGCGGAACGTGGCGACGCCGATGGCCAGCGTCCAGTGGTCGGGGTCGGCGTACACCAGCGGCCGGAAGTAGTCGTTCCAGCAGTAGAAGAACTGGAACAGCGCCACCGCGGCCAGGGCGGGCCTCGCCATCGGCAGGACGACCCGCAGCATCGTGCGCAGCTCGCCGCAGCCGTCCACGCGGGCGGCGTCGGCGTACTCGCGGGGGATCGTCACCAGGAACTGGCGCAGCAGGAAGATGGAGAACGCGTCCCCGAACAGCTGCGGGATGATCAGCGGCCACAGCGTGCCGGTCAGCCCGAACCGGGCCCACACGATGTAGAGCGGCACCATGGTGACCTGCGGCGGCAGCATCATCGCCGAGATCACCACGACGAGCGCCGGGCCCCGTCCGCGGAACCGGAAGCGGGCCAGCGCGTACGCCACCGGCACGCTGGAGACCAGCATGAACACCGTGGACAGGCCGGCGTACACGGTGCTGTTGACGGTCCAGCGGACCATGTCGCCGCTGAACACCTCGGCGAAGTTGGCGAGGTGCCAGCCGCGCGGCCACAGCTCGCCGCTGAGCGCCTGCCGGTCGGTCATCACGGCGGTCAGCAGCATGAACGCCAGGGGCGCCAGGAACATCACGCCGACCGCGACGGCGGTGGCGTGCACGGCGAGCCACAGCAGCGCCCGGCGGGCGCGCCCTCCGGGGATCATCGCGCCTCCTCTCCGGCGAACGCGCGGAACCGGCGGAGCAGGAACACGGTGAACGCCATCGCGGTGGCGAACATGACGAGCGCCAGCACGCACGCGTAGCCCATGTTGAACTGGCGGAACCCCTGGTCGTACAACCACTGCGGGAACGTCAGCGTGGAACCGTCGGGGTAGCCGGGGGAGTACTGGACCCCGGGCAGGTCGGCGCGCCCGGAGGCCACCTTGCCCGCCACCATCGGCTGCGTGAAGTACTGCAGCGTCTCGATGACGCCGGTGACGGCGGAGAACGCCAGGACGGGGGACACGGTCGGCAGCGTGATGTGCCGGAACCGGGCCCAGGCGCCGGCGCCGTCGATCGCTGCCGCCTCGTACAGCGAAGCGGGCACGTTCAGCAGCGCCGCCAGCATGATGATCATGACGTCGCCGACCGCCCACAGGCCGAGCAGGGTCAGGCCGGGCTTGGCCCAGGCGGCGTCGTTGAAGAAGTCGGGCAGGGGGATCCCGAGCCGCGCGGCGAGGGCCGGAAGGGGGCCGGTGCCGGGGTTCAGCAGGAACACGAACGCGACCGTGGCCGAGACGGGCGGGACCAGGTACGGCAGGTAGAGGACCGAGCGCAGCAGGCCGGCGCCCCGCCTGACCCTGGTGAGCAGCTGGGCGACGCCGAGGCCGAACAGCACCCGCAGCGGGACGAGCACGGCGACCAGCCACAGCGTGTTGCGCATCGCCGTCCAGGCGTCGCGGTCGTGCAGCAGGTAGGCGTAGTTGTCGAGGCCCACGTACTCCAGCGTGAACAGGTTGTACCGGGTGAAGGAGAAGTAGACGGTGGCGGCGAGGGGGTAGACGAAGAACAGGCCGAACCCGGCGAGCCAGGGGGACAGGAACGCCGCGACCCGGAGCCGCCGGCGCCGTCGCGCCCGCGCCGCCGCCGTCCCGCGCCGCGCCCCGGGCAGCGGGAGGCGCGCTGAGCCGGATGCCACGGTCAGCCTCCGGCGAGCTTGAGGGAGTCGTCGACCTCGCCGTCGAGCCTCTTCAGCGCCTGGCCGAGGTCGCTCACCTTGCCGGGCTCCCACTCCTCCTGGGTGAACTTCTCGAACCGGACGACGTAGTCGTTGCCGTTCGGTGTCGGCGGCGTGGTGGAGCTGTTGGGGTTCCTGAAGACGTCGAGGAACGTGCGGAACTGCGGCGGCAGCGTCAGCTTCGGCGACGACAGCGCCGGGATCGTGGAGGGCACGTTGCCGAGCGCGTTGGCGAAGGTGACCAGCGCGCCGGTGTCCGTGGTGAGGTACCGGACGAACTCCCAGGCCGCGGGGGCGTGCCTGGCGCCGCGCGGGATCCCGATGACGGTGCCGGTGACGAACCCGCCGCCGTAGGCGCTCGCGCGGTCGTCGGAGACGGGGACGGGCGCCGTGCCGTAGTCGAGCCCGGGCGCCTCCTTCTGGATGAACTTGGTGCGCCATTCGCCGTCCACGGCCATCGCCGTCCGCTCCTTCTCGAAGGGGTTGGACGACTCGAACTCCTGGCCCATCGAGCGCAGGAACTTCTTGACGTTGGCGTAGCCGTACCAGTCGATGAGGCTCTTGTTCCACTTCAGGTAGGCCTGGAAGGCGGGGTCGCCGGAGAAGTTGGCCCTGCCGTCGCCGGTCAGCCACCTGACGCCGAACTGCGGGGCCAGGTGCTGGACCTGGTGCTCGTAGTACTGGACGGACGGCATGAACCCGGCGACCTTGATGGTCCCGTCGGGGGAGCGGACCGTGAGCTTCTTGGCGAGCGCGGTCAGCTCGCCCATCGTCTTCGGCGGCTGCTCGCCCTTCATCAGCCTCTTGTTGTAGTAGAGGCCGTAGGCGTCGGCCAGCAGCGGCATCGCGCAGCGGACGCCCTTGTACTCGGTGTAGTTCCGCACCGCCTTCGGGAACTGGTTCAGGTCGAGCCCGGACTTGGCGATGTAGGGCGAGAGGTTCTGCCAGGCGCCGCTCTTGCACCACTGCCCGACGCTGTCGGTGGTGAACGACGACACCACGTCCGGCGGGTTCCCGCCGCGGATGGCGTTGGTGATGCGGTCGTCGGTCTGGCCGTTGACGAGCTTGACGGTGATGTTGGGGTGGGTCTGGTTGAAGCCGGCGACGGCGTCCTGGAAGGCCTTCACCTCGTGCGGGGCGCTCCAGCCGTGCCAGACCTCGATGGTCTGCTTCTCGCCGGACGCCGGGCCCTTGCCGGACTGGTCGCCGCCGGCGGTGCACGCGGCCGCGAGGACGAGCCCGGTGGCGGCGGCGACCGCCGCGAGCGGGCGCGTTGTGGTGGTGGGCACTCCGGTTCTCCTTCGGGGGGTGGGGAACGGCGGGGTGAGGACGGGTCAGGGGACGGTGGTGGTGAAGACCTCGTCGCGGGTCTCCCGGAGCGCCTGCTGGAGGGCCCCGGCCAGGACGGGGTTGCCCTCCACGGTGCTGAGCCGCACCTCGGGGCGCGGGATCGTGAGGCTGTGCAGGTGCTGTTGGACGCGTGCGCGCAGCGGCTCGCCGCCGGCGCGCAGGACGTCGCCGGTGAGGACGACGAGCGCGGGGTCGATGACGGCCACGACCGTGGCGAGCGTGGCGCCGAGCCTGGTGGCGAGTTCGGTGAGGGCGCGCTCCGCGCGGGCGCCCGCGTCCGTGGCCGTGCGCCGGCCCGCGGTCTGCACGTCGGCGGCGGCGCGGCTGAGCGCGGTGGCGGCGTCCCGTCCGCGGAAGCCGTGCTCGCGCATCAGCCTCAGCACGGCCGCCCCGCCGGTGAGGCTGTGCACCCCGCCGGTGTGGGTGCGCCGCACGTCCCGCATGAGCGGGGCGCCGACGGCGGGCATGTAGCCGATCTCTCCGGCGCCGCCGGTCGCGCCCCGGTGCAGGGTCCCGTTCAGCACGACGGCCATGCCGACGCCGTCGGCGACCCACAGCAGGACGAAGTCCGACGCGCCCTCGGCGTGCCCGCTGGCCCGCTCGGCGAGCGCGGCGAGGTTGACGTCGTTCTCGATCGCGACGCGCACGCCGAGCCCGCCGCTCAGGGTGTCCACGAGGTCGGGGATGTGCCAGCCCGGGATGTGCGAGGCGTACCCGAGGCGGCCGGTGGCGGGGTCGACGGCGCCCTGGATGCCGACGACGGCCCGGTCGAGGCGGTCCCGGGTGAGGCCGGCCGCGGCGGCGGCGCCGTCGAGCGCGGCGGCCATCCGGGCGACGACGTCCACGCCGGTGCGGCCGGGGGTGGGCAGCGTGTGCTCGCCGACGACCGTCCCGGCGAGGTCGGCGACGCTGACGCGGATCCGCGCGGGGGTGACGTCGGCGCCGGCGACGTGGGCGGCGGCGCCGTTGATGCGGTACAGCCCGGCGGTGCGGCCGGGCAGGCCCTCGCGGACGCCGTCGCGGACGACGAGCCCGGCCTGCTCCAGCCGCGCGAGCAGCTGGGAGGCGGTGGGCTTGGACAGGCCGGTGAGGTCGGAGATCTGCGGCCGGGTCAGCGGCCCCCGGGCGAGCAGCGCCTCCAGCGCGGCGCGGTCGTTGATCGCCCGCAGCAGGCTGGGCGTTCCGGGGACGGGCACGGACACGGCGGCTCCTCCGAGTTAAGAAGGTTTCCTAACTTGGAGGTGAAAGTAAGGACTCTTTACGGTTCCGTCAAGACCCGGGACGGATCAGGGGGCGGTGACGAGGAAGGCGGAGTTGCCGAAGCCGACCTCGTCGCCTGGCCGGACGCGGGCGGGGCCGGTCAGCCGGTACCCGTTCACGCGGGTGCCGTTCATCGACCCCAGATCGGAGATCATCCAGCCCTCGTCGGCGCGGTAGATCTCGGCGTGGAACCGGGAGACGGTGAGGTCGGTGAGGATGAACTGGCACGCGGGGGCGCGGCCGACGACGATGCGGCCGAGCTCGCGCGGCGGGAGCATGAACTTGGGCAGCCGCGGGGCCCGCCAGGCCGCCTCGATCCGCGCGGTCGCCTGCGAGACCGAGGAGATGAGGCCGGTCAGCCGGTTCACGACGCGGCTGGAGTTCGGCAGGTCGTGCACGATGTCGGCCAGCTCGGCCTGGTTGCGCGCCTGCAGCACCTGGTCGACACGGCGCTCGAACGTCTCGTTCGACATCCGGCCCTCGGCCACGCGCTCGCTGAGGACGCGCAGCACCCGGTCCCGCTCCGTGTCGGACGCTCTCACCGGGAATGAGGGCTGACCGTCCATAGCTGTGAGTATCCAGTCCCCGTCGTCGGCTGTCCAGAAAGGCCCGTCGGCCGAGGGCGGGCGATCGCCCTCACCCGCCCTCCACCTTTTCGACGCCGCCCGGTCCCCGGAAGTTCGCGGGCGGGGCGGCGTCGAGCGGACGCGGCGCCTTCTCGGACGGGGCGGTCAGCGCGACAGCAGGTCGCGGGCGATGTGGGTGACCTGGATCTCGTCGGTGCCGGCGTAGATCTGGAAGGACTTGGCGTCGCGGGCGAGCTGCTCGACGCGGTACTCGCTCATGTAGCCGTTGCCGCCGAACAGCTGCACGGCCTCCTGCGCGACCTCGCTGGCCGCCTGCGCGGCGTAGAGCTTCATCGCCGACGCCTCGGCCAGGGTCGGGGAGCGCCCGGCGCGCTGCATCTCGATGTGGCGGAACACCAGGTTCTGCACGTTGAGGCGCGCGACCTCCATCTTCGCCAGCTTGAGCTGGATGAGCTGGAAGTCGCCGATGCGCTGCCCCCACAGCTCGCGGGTCTTGGCGTACTCGACCGACAGCTTCAGGCACTCCTCGATGACGCCGAGCGCCATCGCGGCGACTCCGGCGCGCTCGGTGACGAAGTTCTGGCGGGCCGACTCCTTGCCGCCCTGCGCGCCGGAGGCCAGGAGCCGGTCGGCGCCCGCGCGGACGTCGTTGAGGAACAGCTCGCCGGTGGGGGAGGAGTGCAGCCCCATCTTGCGCAGCGGCCTGCTCTGCTCCAGGCCGGGCATGCCCCGGTCGAGGACGAAGGTGAGGATCTCCCTGTCCCGCGGGGCGTCCCCGTCGTCGAGCTTGCAGTAGAAGACGATCGTGTCGGCGTAGGGGCCGTTGGTGATGAAGGTCTTGCTTCCGTTGATGACGTACTCGTCGCCGTCCTTGCGCGCGGTGGCCTGCATCCCGCCGAACGCGTCCGACCCGGAGTTCGGCTCGGTGATCGCCCAGGCGCCGACCTTGTCCATGGTGAGCAGCGGGAGCGCCCAGCGCTCCTTCTGCTCGGGGGTGCCGCGCTTCATGATCGTCCCGGCGGCGAGGCCGAGCCCGACGCCCATCGCCGAGACCAGGCCGGGCGCGACCCTGCACAGCTCGATGACCGGCAGCATCGACATCGCCGCGTTGCCGCCGCCGGGCCGGTCGTCGCCGGAGTCCCCGGCGGAGGCGGAGCCCCCGTCCTGCCCGCCCTCGCGCTCCCTGGCCAGCCGGGCGTGGAAGGACGAGCGGGCCATCTCGTCCATGCCGAACGTCTTGTAGAGGTTGCGGAGAAGGTCGTAGGGCGGCAGCTCGCCCGACTCCAGCGCGTCCAGGTTCGGGCGGACCTCCGCGTCGATCCAGCCGCGCACCGCGTCCCGGATCATCAGGTCTTCCTCGGACCATTCGATCATGCTCTGTTCCCGCCCTCTCGACTCCCGCCGGGTACCGGGGCCCATCCAAGCAGAGTCTGAAAGCGAGCGCTTATTCGGGGCCCGCTAGCCGAGTTCGACGACGTCGGCGAGGACGCCGCCGTCCGCCGTGAGCCGGTCCGGGGCGGGGCTGTCGTAGACGACCAGCAGGCGGGTGCCCGGCTCGTCCAGCACGGCGATGCCCTCGGCGTGGTCGTCGCCGTCGCCGTGGGGCAGCTCCCCCAGCACCTCCAGCTCGTCGGCCGCGACGATCGACCCGGCGTCGGCGCGGGCCGCCCCCGGCCACCGCACGAGCCGCACGGGGCCGTCCAGGTCCATGCTCGGCCCGGTGAGGACGAGCAGGTCGTCGCCGTGCGGGCACAGGTCGCGGACGCCGAGGCCGCCGAGGTCCAGGAAGTGGGTGCGGTAGGGCTCGCCGTCGTCGCCGATCGGCAGCGCCCGCAGGCGCCGCGGGTCGCGCGGGTGGGAGTCCGGGCGGATCTCCACCAGCACCGCCCAGCCGCGCAGCACGGGCCCGCGCAGCCCGATGTAGAGGCGGTCGCCGTGCACGGCGACGCCCTCGATGTCCAGGCCGTTGTCCTTGCTCGGGATGGCGAGGAACGGCGCGAGGTGCGGGTCGCCGGCCAGCAGGTCGGCGATGGAGTCCTTGTCCAGGCCGAGGACGGCCGCGGTCCGCCCGCCGTCCTCGGCGACGGCGCGGGGGAGCCCGTCGTCGCCGGTGACCAGGGGGATGCGGGCGAGGATGAAGCGGTTGTCCTCCCGGACGACGGTGGCGAGGCGCTTGCGGGCCTTGGCGTCGCCGTTCCCCGGCTTGATCTTCTTGCGCTTGAGGCTGTGCGAGCCGATCGCCCACAGCCACCCGTCGGCGCGGGCGAGGCCCTCGATGTCGGCCTCCTCGTCGGCGCCGGCCGGCAGCGGGACGAGGTCGGCGAGCGCGATGGTGGCCTGCCCGTCGTAGCCGGTGACGCGCCCGTCCTCGCCGGTGACGGCGGTGAGCCGCTCGATGGTGGCCGTCTCGTCGCCCGCCACCCACAGGCAGCGGCCGTCCTGGCGCACGGCGGACAGGTTGACGTGCGTCTGCGCGTCCCGGCTCTCCTGGCAAAAGCGCAGCTCGACGCGGCGTTCCACGATCATGGGGGAATGCTCCCACAGCGGCGCGGCGCGGAGCGACGCCGGGAACGGTCCACAACCGGTCCTCAGACGTCCCAGAGGACGTCCAGCCGCGCGGGCTTGCGGAACACCAGCCCGTGCGGCCGGGCGGGGCGGGCGGGATCGAGGCGCAGGCCGGGCAGGCGGCCCAGCAGCGCGGCGAGCGCGGTGCGGGCCTCCATCCGGGCCAGGTGGGCGCCGAAGCAGAAGTGGGGTCCGTGCGCGAACGCCAGGTGCTCGGCGGCGTTGCCGCGCCGCACGTCGAAGCGGTCGGGGTCGGGGAACACCGAGGGGTCGCGGTTGGCGCCGGCGATCGACACCCGCACGAGGTCGCCCGCCCGGACCGCCGCTCCGCCGAGCTCGGCGTCGCGGACGGCGTACCGGTCGACGACCGAGGCCGAGGGCTCCAGCCGCAGCGACTCCTCGATCGCGGCGGGAAGCAGTTCCGGGTCGTCCAGGACGAGCCGGAGCTGGTCCGGGTGGCCGAGCAGGTGCAGCGCGGCGTTGACGATCATGCCCTCGGTGGTGTCGATGCCGCCGAACATGAGGATCGCGGCGTTGGCGACGACCTCGGCGGCGTCCAGGTCGGCCCCGGCGGCCTCGGCCAGGAGGGACCCGGGGCGGGCCGCGGCGATCGCCTCCTCGACGGCCGCGCGCAGCAGCCGGTACGCCTCGTCGGCGCGTGCGGGCGCCGCGCCGCCGGCGGTGATGGCGGACACGGCCTCCACGAACGCCCCGTACCAGGAGCGGACGGTCGCGGCGTCGACCCCGTGCAGGCCGAGGGCCTCGGTGACGACCGCGACGGCGAGCGGCCCGGCCAGCTCGCCGCGCAGCTCGGCCCGGCCGGCCGGCGCCAGGGCGCCGACCAGCCGGCCGGTCTCGGCCTCGACGAACGCGGTGAACCGCTCCCGCGTCCGGGCCGGCCGGAACGGCCGGGCGAACGGGTCGCGGTGCCGGGTGTGGGCGGGGCCGTCCAGCGACAGCATGCTCGGCCCGACGACCTGGGCGGTGGAGAAGCGCGGGTCGTCCACGGTGTAGGAGGCCGCGTCGCGCATGACCGCCAGCGCCGGGCCGCGGGCGGTCACCAGCCAGCCGCCCAGCGCGGGCAGCCAGGAGACGGGTTCGCGCTCGCGGAGCCGGGCCAGGTGCGGGTGGGGGTCGTCCTCCAGGGCGGCGGCCGTCACCGACGCGCCGAGCGGGAAACGGGAGGTCAGGTCGAGGGTCACCCGTCCCAGCCTAATCCGCCATGTTTCGGATCTACAACGTAAAGGCGTCGGCCGTGACGGCTCAGACCGTCCCCGACCGCTGCCGCCACCACTCCTGACCCTCCTCCGGCAGCGTGTAGATCGGGTCGTGGTACTCGTAGCGCCTGGTCAGAGCGTCCGGGTCGGCCAGCTCCAGGCCGGTGCGGTAGTTCTTGGTCCAGTAGGAGATGCCGCGCTCGCGGTCGTAGTCGGCGAGCTGGTGCACCCAGCGCTTGCCGACGTAGGGGACGTCGCAGACGATCCGCGGGGTGGCGAAGCCGGGCAGGTAGCCCATGATCGCGTGCTGCAGCTCCTGCGCCTCCCAGACCGCGAGCCGCCAGTGCTCGCTGCTCGGGATCATGTCGCACATGTACAGGTAGTACGGCAGGATCCCGGCCTCGTCGAGCAGCGCGAACGACAGGTCGAGCAGCGCCTCGGGCGTGTCGTTCACGCCGCGCAGCAGCACGCCCTGGTTGCGGACGTCGCGGATGCCGGTGTCGAGCATCGCGCGGGCCGCCTTGGCGACCAGCGGCGTCACCGACTGGGCGGCGTTGACGTGGGTGTGGATCGCGATCTGCACGCCGCGCGCGTTCGCCTTGGTCGCCAGGCGCTCCATCCCGGCGCGGACGTCGTCCTGCAGCCAGTGCTGCGGCAGCCCCATGAGCGCCTTGCTGGCCAGCCGGATGTCGCGGATGTTGTCGATGTCCAGCAGCGAGTCGACGAACGACTCCAGGCGCGCCCACGGCATGTTGGCGACGTCGCCGCCCGAGACGACCACGTCGCGGACGCCGGGGGAGCGGCGCAGGTAGTCCAGCATGGCGCCGAGCCGGTCCGGCGGCTTGATGGTGAACTTGTGCTTGTCGACGTTCGGAGTCGAGTTGCCGACCAGGTCCATGCGGGTGCAGTGGCCGCAGTACTGCGGGCAGGTCGGCAGGAGTTCGGCCAGGACCTTGGTGGGGTAGCGGTGGGTGAGGCCCTCGACGGCCCACATCTCGGCCTCGTGCAGCGAGTCGCGGGAGGCGTGCGGGTGGGACGGCCAGTCGGTGCGCCGGTCGCTGAACACCGGGAGCATGTAGCGGCGCACGGGATCGGCGTAGAAGGCCTCGGTGGAGGAGGCGTCCATCGTGTTCAGCATCTGCGGCGGCAGCAGCATCGACATGGTGGCGCGCTCGGCCTGGTCGCGTTCCAGGTCGGCGTAGAAGCGCTCGTCGAGCAGGTCGCCCATGACCCGGCGCAACTGCCGCACGTTCTTGACGCAGTGGGCGCGCTGCCACTGCGCCGACTCCCACTCGGCCTCCGTGACGTCCCGCCATCCGGGCAGGCGCCGCCAGTCGGGCTCTGCCAGCGGCCGGCGCCGGTAGGCGTAGGGCTGGCGCGCGGCCTCCTCGGACTGGAGGGCGTCCGGGTGCAGGGCAGTGGTCATCGTCGACCGCCTCCTCGCCTCACATTGATCGCATAAAAGTCTTGTGTGCCGCCGACGTTACGGGAAGACTTTCGATGAAACCAGGGGTGCCCTGCATATCTTGCGTAACACCACCCGATGTTGGGAGAAAGGCGGCATGGCGATGACCGGAGGCGGGACGGGGACCGCGGTCGGGCTGCACCGGGTGCTGGAGCCCGCGGGCGTCCTGCCGCAGGCCGCGCTCCGGCTGGATCCCGACCCGCGGATCCGGCCGGACGAGGTGCGGATCGGCGTCGAGCGCCTCAATCTGGACGCCGCGTCCTACCGCCAGCTGCACACCGCGCTCCGCGGCGACCCGGACGCGATCCGGGCCGAGGTGCTGCGGATCATCGGGGAGCGCGGCAAGATGCACAACCCGGTGACCGGGTCGGGCGGCATGCTCGTCGGCGTGGTCGAGGAGGCCGGGTCGGACTCGCCGCTCGGGCTGAAGCCCGGCGACCGCGTCGCCACCCTGGTGTCCCTGACCCTCACTCCGCTGGCGGTCACCGACGGGCTCGCGGAGTGGGACGGGCGGTCCGAGCAGGTGCCGGCGCGGGGCCACGCGATCCTGTTCGCGCGCTCCATCGCCGCCGTCCTGCCCGACGACCTGCCGGTGCCGCTGGCCCTCGCCGTCATGGACGTGTGCGGCGCGCCGGCCCTCACCCGCCGCGTCGTGGCGGCGCGCGAGGACGGCCCCGTGGTGCTGGTGCTGGGCGCGGCCGGCAAGAGCGGGTGCCTGTCGCTGGCCGCCGCCCGGCGCGCCGGCGCGTCCCGGGTGATCGGGCTGGTGCCCACCGCCGAGGAGGAGGAGCGGCTGGCGGCCTCGGGCCTGGCCGACGCCGTCGTGCGCGCCGACGCCCGCGACCCGGTGGCGGTCGCGGCGGCCGTCGGCGAGCCGGCCGACGTCACCATCGTGTGCGTGGACGTGCCGGGCTGCGAGCACGGCGCGATCCTCGCCACCGCGCCCGGCGGCACCGTCGTGTTCTTCTCGATGGCGACCTCGTTCCCGGCCGCCGCGCTCGGCGCGGAGGGGCTGGCCGCCGACGTCACGATGCTCATCGGGAACGGCTACGTCCCCGGGCACGCCGAGACCGCCCTGGAACTCGTGCGGTCCGAACCCGCCGTGCGTGCGCTGTTCACCTCCCGGACCGGTGCGGATTCGGCAGAATGACCGGAAACATCCCGGCCGTGGCGGGGACCGTCCGATCATCGAGGGAGAGAGCATGGCGAGCATCACCGAGGAACTGCGCGGACGGGACCCCAAGGAGCGCCAGGCGCAGATCGTCGACGTCCTGGTCGACGCGTTCTCGGACCTGATGGAGCGCAGCCCCGCCGAGTTCCGCCGCCGCTTCCGCAAGATGGCGTCCGACCCGTTCGCGTTCTACCGGGGCAGCGCCTGCCTGTTCTACGCCGACATCGTCCACGACGACGACCCGTGGGCCGACGAGCGCACGTCCCGCGTGTGGATCCAGGGCGACCTGCACGCGCAGAACTTCGGCACCTACATGAACGACGACGGCGTCTTCGTCTTCGACGTCAACGACTACGACGAGGCCTACGTCGGCCACTTCACCTGGGACGTCAAGCGGCTGGTGGCCAGCCTGGCGCTGCTGGCGTGGCAGAAGGCGATCTCCGACGCCGACATCCGCCGGCTCATCGAGACCTACGTGCGCGCCTACGTCGACCAGGTCCGCAAGTTCGCCGCGCACGAGGGCGACGAGAAGTTCGCGCTGACGCTCGACACCACCGACGGCTACGTCCGCGACGTGCTGGTCGCCGCGATGGGCGGCACCCGGACCGGGCTGCTGGAGGGCATGACCGTCGTGTCCGGGGCCGAGCGCCGGTTCCGCGACCGCCCCGGCGTCCGCCGCCTGGACGACGCCGAGCGCGCCGCGGTCGAGGCCGCCTACGCCGAGTACCTGACGACGATCCCGCACGAGAAGCGCTTCGGCAGCCTCACCTATGAGATCAAGGACATCGTCGGGGCGTCCGGGTTCGGCATCGGCTCGGCCGGGCTGTCGGCCTACAACATCCTCGTCGAGGGCAACACCCAGGCGCTGGAGAACGACGTCATCCTGTCGATGAAGCAGGGCAACGTCGCCGCCGCCAGCCGCGTCGTCGACGACCCCCGCATCCGCGAGTACTTCCAGCACCACGGGCACCGCACCGCCGTGTCGCGGCGCGCGCTGCAGGCCAACAGCGACCCGTGGCTCGGCCACACCCGGATAGACGGGGTCGGGTACGTCGTCCAGGAGCTGTCGCCCTACGAGGCGGACCTGGACTGGAGCGGCCTGACCGAGCCCGAGGACATGCTGTCGGTGCTGGACGACCTGGGCCGCGCCACCGCCAAGGTGCACTGCGTGTCCGACACCGACTCCGACCACACCCTGGTCGGGTTCCAGGTCGAGGACGCCATCGACGCGGTGATCGGCCCGGACGAGTCGGCGTTCGTGGAGGCGATGGTGGCGTTCGGCACCGAGTACGCCGAGATCGTCCGGGAGGACCACACCTACTTCGTGGACGCGTTCCGCAACCACGAGATCCCCGGCCTGTAGGGCGGGTCAGGGCCCGTCGGGGCGGATCAGGAGCAGCGCGATGTCGTCGTGGCCCCGCTGGTCGGACAGCAGGGCCACGACGCCGTCGGCGGTCTCCTCCAGCGTCCCGCCCTGGGAGGCGACCAGGGCGGAGGCGAGCCGCGCGACGCCGTCGTCGACGGTGCGCATCCGGCTCTCCACCAGGCCGTCGGTGTAGAAGGCGAGGGTCGCGCCCGGCGGGATCGTCGCCGACACCTGCGGGTGGTCGGCCGGATGCTCCTCGTCGGACACCCCGAGCGGCAGCCCGTGGGCGACGGCGAAGTGCCGTACGGTGCCGTCCGGCAGGGCCAGCAGCGGTGGGGGATGCCCGGCGCTCGCCATCTCGCACCGTAGCGTCGCCGGGTCGCAGACCAGGCACAGGCACGTGGCGAACTGCGCGGCGTCCAGCTCCTGGGCGATGGCGTCGAGCCGGGCCAGCACCTCGCCGGGCGGGAACCCGCACCGGACCAGCGTGTGCGCGGCGACCCGCAGCTGGCCCATCGCGGCGGCGGCGGTGACGCCGTGCCCGAGCGAGTCGCCGATCACCACGGCGATCCTGCCGCCGGGCAGCGGCACCACCTCGTACCAGTCGCCCCCGACGCCGCTGCGGGCGGGCAGGTAGCGGTGCGCGATCCGCAGGCCGGGCGGGGCGGTGACCTCGGCGGGCAGCAGCGCCGCCTTCAGCGCGGTCGCGGTGCGGTGCTCGCGCCGGTACGCGCAGGCGTTGTCGACGCAGGCGGCGGCGCGGCCGGCGAGTTCGGAGGCCAGCGCGCGGTCGGCCGGGTCGAAGGGCGGCCGGCCGCGCTTGCGGCTGAACACCGCGAACCCGAGGGTGCGGCCGCGCGCGGCGAGGGGCACCGCCAGCAGCGACACGTGGTCGGCGATGCCGTCGAGGAGGCGGCCCGTGCGGCCGGCCACGGTGTCGCGGGCGGCGTCGCCGCCGAACTCGACCATGTCGCCGGCGGCGAGGCAGCGGGCGTAGGGCGAGCCCGGCGGATAGACGATGACCTCGTCGACGGGGAACTCGCGGGACCACTCCCGCGGGTCGTCGTCGGCGAGCGCGACGGCCAGGCGCCGCACGACCGCCGACCCCTCGGTATCGGCGCCGGGCTGGTCGTCGTCGGCGAGCAGGCGTTCCAGCACGTAGACGGCGCCGGCGTCGGCGAACCGCGGGACGGTGACGGCGACGATCTCGCCGGCGGCCCGGTGGGGGTCGAGGGTGGAGCCGGCGCGGCGGGCCGCCTCGTCCAGCAGCTCCAGGCCGCCGGTGCGGGGCGGGGACACCGTCAGGAGCACCTGGACGCGGCCGCCCGCACCCGTCATCGGCTCGCAGGCCACCGGCAGGCCCTCGTCCGACAGCGGCAGGACGCCGCTCCAGGCGCGGCCGGCGGCGGCCGCCTTCAGCGCGACCAGCAGCGGCTCCGCCGCGCCGGGCCGGCCGAGCAGGTCGGTGAGCGCGGTTCCGGCGGCGGCGGCCGCGGCGCGGCCGAACAGGCGCGCGGCGCCGTCGCTCCAGCCGGTGACCGTCCCGTCCGGGGTGAGCAGGACGGTCGCCTGGCCTGGCCGTGCGGGGTCTTCGGCCATGGTCCTCACTGTCCGTGTGCGGAGGGCCTCCCGCCGCGGCTCGCGTTACGCTGAGGTGCCCGCGGACGGCCCCACTTCGGGCATAGGGAGACGACGAATGGACTCCGAGTGGATCCCACCCGAGGTCGACAGCCGTAGACCAAGCGTCGCACGGGTGTACGACTATCTGCTCGGCGGAGCGCACAATTTCGCCTCTGATCGTGATCTCGCGACGGGGCTGCTGCGGGTCGAGCCGCGGGCGCGGGAGCTGGCACGCGCGAACCGGGCGTTCCTGCGCCGCGCCGTGCGCGCGCTCGCCGAGGAGGGCGTCGCCCAGTTCGTCGACATCGGCTCGGGCATCCCGACGCAGGGCAACGTGCACGAGGTCGCGCAGGAGGTCGCCCCGCACGCGCGGGTGGTGTACGTCGACAACGACGACGTCGCGGTGGCGCACGGCCGCGCCCTCCTGGCGGGCGACGACCGCGTCAGGGTGGTCCAGGCCGACATGCGCGATCCGGCGCGCATCCTCGCCGCGCCGGAGCTGAAGGAGCTGGTCGACCTCTCCGAGCCGGTCGCGTTCCTGCTCGTCGCGGCGCTGCACCTGATCAGGCCCGAGGAGGATCCGCCCGGCATCGTGGCGGCGCTGCGGGACGCGGCCGCGCCGGGCAGCGCCCTGGTGGTCTCGCATCTCACCGATGAGGCGCAGCCGACCAAGACCGCGGCGATCGGCAAGCTCTACGACCGGGCCACCTCGCCGGCGGTGTCCCGGTCCCACGCGGAGATCCTGCGTTTCTTCGACGGCTGGGACCTGCTCGACCCCGGCCTGGTGTACGTGCCCTTGTGGCGCCCGGACGAGGGCGAGGCCGTGACCGACCCGGAGCGCTTCCTCGTCCTCGGCGGAGTAGCCCGCCACCCCTGACCAACCCCGCCTGCCCGCGCACCACCGCGCCCGCCCGCCCGCACCCGCCCGCGCACCACCGCAGCCGCCCGCCCGCACCCGCCCGCGCACCACCGCAGCCGCCCGCCCGCGTGCGTCTTCGCGCCTTCCCGGCTGTGCGGCTTCCCGGCGAAGGTGGGTGGCCGGTCTCGGGGCCGGTCGCGCGCTGGGTTCCATCCCGGCCTCCTACCGCCATCGGGAGCCGCGCGCTGGTCGGCATCGCTTTACGGCGCCCTCCAGCACCTCGCGAAGTGGGCCGTGCGGCCGGGTACTGCTGTCTGCCGGAAGGACGAGGGGAACCTCTTCGGTCTGTCGCGGCACGCTGGCGTGACTGCGGCTTGTCAAGGCTTCCGGCGCTACTCCGGGGCGAGCGGGATCTTGGTGGAGGCGTGGGTCAGTGCGCGAAGGCGATGGCGGTGCCGGCGCTGATGACGACGGCGATGACGACCAGCACGAGCGAGGAGCGCAGCGGGTTGCGGCGCTGCTGCGGCACCTTCTTCGGGCGGGGCGCCGCGTGCGCCCGCACCGGTGCGGGCTTCTTGGCCTTCTTGGGCGGCGTGGGCGGCGCCGGTTCCGGGCGCGTCCGCGGAGGTGGGACCGGCGCGCCCGGCCCGGCCGCCGGGGGCGGCGGCTTCGGCGCGGCCGCAGGTGGCGGGGCCGGGGCGGGCGGCTCGGGCGCCGGAGGAGAGGGAGACGGTGGTGCCGGCGGCTCCGGGGTCGGCGAAGGCGGCGGGGGTTCTGGGGGTTCGGGGGTGTCGGAGGGCGGCTCCTGCGGGGGCGGGGGCGGTGGCTCGGGGGTGTTCGGGGGCTCGCAGCCGTCGGCGGGGCCGCCGCCGATCTCGATGTCGATGCACAGGCTGATCTGGGGCGTCGGCGTCGGGTGGGCCTGTGCGGCGGCGGGGAAGCCGAGCATCACGGCGGGCAGTGTGAGAGCCGGTAGCGCCAGGGTCGGCAGCAGCGTCCGGCCGGGCGGCCTGCGGAGGGGCAGCGCGCGCACCGGCAGGGTGCGGGCCCGCCGCACCCGGGCCGGGGCGGCGGCGGGGCGGGGGCGCATCAGCCGCCTCCCGCGATGCGCTGCAGGTCGGCGTGCAGGCCGGTGAAGGCCTCGGGGCCGACGGCGAGGGCGCCGCTGAACACGTGGGAGATGTCGACGGTGAGGTAGGCCCCGGCGGCGAGCAGCGCCGCCATCAGCGACAGCGGCACCAGCGTCATGCCGCGCGGGCGGGCGCCCGCGAGGAACGGCAGCAGCAGGACCACAGCGCCGGTGACGAGGGTGACGCCGAGCAGGCCGGCGGGGGGCGTCGTCCGGGCGTCCATGGCGCGCTGCCGCCGCGCCGCGGAGATCTCGCCGAGGTGGTCCAGGACGGCGCTGCGGGCGTCCTTTGCCTCGTCGGTGCCGGCCTGGACGGCGATGACCTCGCGGCGGAGCCGGTCGAGGTCGGTCCAGCCGCGGGGGCTGAGCCGGCCGTGCCTCATCAGCCGCCACTCGGGGCCGCGCACGAGTTCGACGTAGGCGATGAGCCCGTCCTGGACGCGCCGGGCGTCGGCCGCGGGGAGGCGCTGGGCGGCCCAGTACGCCTCGGAGATCGCCTGGCTCTCGGTGTAGGTGTTGGAGCGGGCGGAGTCCGACGTCGTCCACGGCACGACGATGGCGATGGCGAACGCCAGCAGGAACAGCGCGGAGAGCATCGCGCCGGTGTGGGAGTTGGTGGGGCCGTCGGGGGCGGCGTCGTCCACGGTGCCGCGCGCTCGTCGTACCAGCCGGCTCGCCGTGATGACCACGCCGACGGCGCAGGCCGCGGCCGCGAAATAAACGATCATGCCCCTCCCGGAATCGGTCCGTCCGTGACCAGGGGTGAGCATAGCTTTACTCATTGTCGTTGTGTGATGGGTTGTCGCGGACCGTCACCGGGGGGTGACATGACCGCTCGGAGGGGGAAGATGGGGCTGGTCGCCGGCGGAAGGTGGCGGGAGATGTGCCGCTAGTTCTTGTGGAATACGGTGTCCGTGCCGGAAGATCTCCCGTAGAGAACTCGGTATGAAGGATGATTGTTAGGACCGGCCTGAGAGGGGCGGCTGCGTGAGGGGAGACGGCAATGGCGCCGCAGGGAAAGCTGGACCTCGACCCGGAGGCGGTGCGCACCGCCCGGCGCCTGGCCGCCCGGGCCGCCGAACCCATCATCGACATGGCCCGCTCCCACACCACCGTCTCGGTCGAGCGGGCTCTGCTGAGGCTGGCCGGCCTGACCGGCGCCGACGATGAGGGGCGCCCCTGGGCCAACCACCTCGCCGACGCCGTCCGCGACCAGGTCGGCCTGGAGCACGGGCTCGCCCTGCCGGTCTGGGACGCGCTGCTGGCCGGTCCGCACGGCTCCCTGGACGACCTGGCCCGGGCCGCCGCCCGGGGGCGGGTGTCGTTCCGGCTGCCGTCGGGCGCCGACGCCGAGCACGCCCGCAAGGCCGCGGGCGAGGCGGCCCGCGGCGGCATGGCGCGCATCGACCGGCGCCGCGCCGAGCGCGACCGGCTGCTGGCCGAGCTGCCCACCCCCGACCGGGCCGACCCGCCCCGGCCGCTGGTCTACCTGATCGTGGCGACCGGCGACATCTACGAGGACATCCCGCAGGCGCAGGCCGCCGCCCGCGAGGGCGCCGACGTCGTCGCGGTGATCCGCTCCACCGGGCAGTCGCTGCTGGACTTCGTGCCCGAGGGCGCCACCCGGGAGGGCTACGCCGGCACCTACGCCACGCGGGAGAACTTCCGGCTGATGCGCTCGGCCCTGGACGACGTCTCCCGCGAGCTCGGCCGGTACGTGCGGCTGACGAACTACGCCTCCGGGCTGTGCATGCCGGAGATCGCGACGCTGGCCGGGCTGGAGCGCCTGGACATGATGCTGAACGACTGCATGTACGGCATCATCTTCCGCGACATCAACCCGCGCCGCACCTTCATCGACCAGCGGTTCTCCCGGCAGATCCACGCCCGCGCCGGCATCGTCATCAACACCGGCGAGGACAACTACCTCACCACCGCCGACGCCGTCGACGCCGCGCACACCGTGGTCGTCAGCCAGCTGCTGAACGAGCGGTTCGGGCACGAGGCCGGCCTCGCCGACGACCAGCTCGGCCTCGGCCACGCCTTCGAGATCAACCCGGCGATCCCCGAGTCGTTCCGGATGGAGCTGGCGCACGCCCAGCTCGTCCGGGAGCTGTTCCCGGGCGCGCCGCTGAAGTACATGCCGCCGACCAAGCACATGACCGGCAACATCTTCGCCGGCTACCTGCTGGACGCGTTCTTCAACCTCGCCGGCGTGCTGACCGGGCAGTCGATCATCCTGATCGGGATGATGACCGAGGGCATCCACACCCCCTGGCTGTCGGACCGCGACCTGGCGCTGGAGAACGTCCGCTACGTCCGCGACGCCTGCGGGAACCTCTCCGAGGACTTCATGCCCCGCCCGGACGGGATGCTCGTCCAGCGCGCCAAGCAGGTGCTGTCGGAGTCGGTGGAGCTGCTGGAGCGCATCGCCGACGACGGGCTGCTCGACGCGATCGCCGAGGGCACGTTCGGCGTCACCCGCCGTCCCGCCGACGGGGGCAAGGGCCTGGACGGCGTCGTCCCGCGCGCCGACGGCTACTTCAACCCCGCCATCGAGATCCTCGACACCGAGGACCCCCACGCCGCCCGATCCACCGCCGCCGACCAGGAGGTGCCCGCATGACGGTCGAGAGCCCCGGAACCGGTACCGGGACCCAGGCCCCCGCCGAGCCCGCCGACACCCGGCAGGTGATCCGCCCCTACGGCGACACCACCGGCGACGGCATGGTGCAGATGTCGTTCACCCTTCCCGTCCCGGCCGGCAAGCGCGCCGAGGCGGCCGCGCTGCAGCTCGCGGGGAAGATGGGCCTGGACCCGGCCAGCGTCGTCCACGCCAAGCCCATGGGGCCCCACTTCACCTTCTTCATCGTGTACGGCAAGGTGCGGCACCTCATCGACTACGCCTCCATCCCCGTCCCGGAGGAGCGCGCCTACCCGCTGCTGTCGTCCCAGGAGGTGAACCTGGCGATCCGCGAGGCGCTGAACCGGCGGCTGGTGGTCGTCGGGGCCTGCATCGGCACCGACGCGCACACCGTCGGGATCGACGCGATCCTCAACGTGAAGGGCTTCGCGGGGGAGAAGGGCCTGGAGTACTACCGGGAGATCCAGGTCGTCAACATGGGCGCCCAGGTCACGGTCGAGGAGCTGGTGGAGCGCGCCAAGGCGGAGAACGCCGACGCGGTCCTGGTGTCGCAGGTCGTCACCCAGCGCAACGCCCACCTGCACAACACCAAGCAGATGGCGGCGGCGTTCCACGCCGAGTACCCGACGGCGGTGGCCGGGGGCATGGGGCGGCCCCTCCTGGTCGTCGGCGGCCCCCGCTTCGACACCGTCACCGAGGCCGATCTCGGCGTCGACCGCATCTTCGGCAAGGGCACGACGCCCGCCGAGGTCGCCAGCTACCTCGTGCACGCCCTGCTGCCCGGCGAGCACCGCCCCACGACGATGGAGGAAGAGTGAGCGACCCCCGTGAGGGACTGACCGTCACCCACCGCCGCTACATCCCCTACTCGCACGCCCACTACGCCGGCGACCTGGTCGACGGCGCCTACGTGCTGGGGCTGTTCGGGGACGTCGCCACGGAGCTGTGCGTCCGCACCGACGGCGACGAGGGCCTGTTCGCCTCCTACTCCGACGTGCAGTTCCGCGCGCCCGTCCGGGCCGGGGACGTCCTGGAGACCACCGCCGTGCTGGCCCGCGCCGGCACCCGCAGCCGCGTGATGGACTTCGAGGCCCGCGTGGTATGCCGGGGCCGTCCCGACAAGGGCGAGTCGGCGGCCGAGGCGCTGGCCGAGCCGATCGTCGCGGTCACCGCGACCGGGACCGTCGTGGTCTCGGCCCCGGGAGGCTGACCGGCGCGCACGTGATCGCGTGCAGGGCGTTCGGCGAAATCGCCGAACGCCCTGATCATGGTTTTGAGCTGGGTTAACACGGAGTAGCCGCAGAACATGCGGCGGTTGACAAGGTGGCGGAAGCCGGTAGTTTTGCTGCAGTCCAGCACGGGACTCACCGATCGGCCGCCCGAGGGGCCGCCGGGCGCCGCGCCGCGACGGGGACGGGGATCACGCCAGTGGTCGCCACCGTGCCCGCCCGAGCCAGCGCGGTGATCCGCGGCCGTGTCCGGGCGGAGCCGTCCGATCGTGCGGGGGGTTGGACCCGGGAAGGGCCCGGACATCCAGTAGAAAACGGAGCCTCGTTCTCACCGCCTGTGGGACGACTCCGGCCCGACGGATGTCGCGGGCCCTCCTCCGTGTCCGGCCCCCGTGCCGGCCCCGATCAGCTCTGTGACCGGCCCCGTCCCCCGCCTCGGCTCCGCACCAGGTGAGCCGCCCTTTTCCCGCCGCGACCTGGGCCCATGGTCGCCGCGGACGCCCGGGGCCGGTAGCGTTCCGGCAGAGACCCAGAGTGAACGAGGTGGGACGTGGCCCAGGAGACCCTCCCGGACCGGTCGCCGGCGGCGGGGCCGGGCGACGGCCCGGGCGGCGAGCCCGGCGCCGGGGCGCCGAGCGGGGGGCTCGGCCGCCTGCGCC
>NZ_BAABEV010000040.1:0-86271 GCF_039540335.1 Actinomadura verrucosospora
GGGGGGGCAGAGCGCGGGGGGGCAGAGCGCGGGGGGGGGGGCAGAGCGCGGGGCGGCAGGGCCCCGGCGCGATCGCCGGGGCCCTGCCGTCGGTCGGTCCGCGGTGCGGCCGGTCAGTCCAGGTAGTCGCGCAGGACCTGCGAGCGGGACGGGTGCCGCAGCTTCGACATGGTCTTGGACTCGATCTGCCGGATGCGCTCCCGGGTCACCCCGTACACCTTGCCGATCTCGTCCAGCGTCTTCGGCTGCCCGTCGGTGAGGCCGAACCTCATCGACACCACGCCCGCCTCGCGCTCGCTGAGCGTGTCGAGAACGGAGTGGAGCTGCTCCTGCAGCAGCGTGAAGCTGACCGCGTCGGCCGGGACGATGGCCTCGGAGTCCTCGATGAGGTCGCCGAACTCGCTGTCGCCGTCCTCACCGAGCGGCGTGTGCAGCGAGATGGGCTCGCGGCCGTACTTCTGGACCTCGACGACCTTCTCCGGGGTCATGTCGAGCTCCTTGGCCAGCTCCTCCGGGGTGGGCTCGCGGCCCAGGTCCTGGAGCATCTGCCGCTGCACGCGCGCCAGCTTGTTGATGACCTCGACCATGTGCACCGGGATGCGGATGGTGCGGGCCTGGTCGGCCATGGCGCGGGTGATGGCCTGCCGGATCCACCAGGTGGCGTACGTGGAGAACTTGTAGCCCTTGGTGTAGTCGAACTTCTCGACCGCGCGGATCAGGCCGAGGTTGCCCTCCTGGATCAGGTCGAGGAACAGCATGCCGCGGCCGGTGTAGCGCTTGGCCAGCGAGACCACCAGGCGGAGGTTGGCCTCCAGCAGGTGGTTCTTGGCGCGGCGGCCGTCCTCGGCGATCCACTCGAAGTCCTCGAGGTCCTCTTCGGACATCGAGGGGCCGGTGACGGCGAGGCGCTCCTCGGCGAACAGGCCGGCCTCGATCCGCTTGGCGAGCTCGACCTCCTGCTCGGCGTTCAGCAGCGGCACCTTGCCGATCTGCTTGAGGTAGTCCTTGACCGGGTCGGCGGTGGCGCCGGCGGCCGCGATCTGCTGGGCGGGCGCGTCCTCGTCGTCGTCGCCGAGGGTGAACCCCTCCTCCTCGGAGGTCGGGGTGTCGCCCTTGGCGCCCGGAGCGGCCTTCGCGACGGGCGCGGCGGCGGGCTCCTCCTCGGCCTCGGCCTCGGGCTCCTCGGCCTCGGCCGTGTCGTCCACGAGCTCGGCCTCGAGGTCGGTCAGGTCCTCGTCGAGGTCGACGTCGACCTCGTCGTCGACCTCGGGGTCCTCACCCTTGTCGGCCCTGTCGGACGGGGCGGCCTTGACCGGCTGCGCGCCCTTCTTCGCCGGTCCGGCCTTCTTCGCCTTGGCGCCCTTGGGCGGCGCGGCCTTCTTCGGCGGCGCGGGCTTGGGAGCCGCCGGGCGCGGCGCGGCGGCGGCCTCCTCCGGCGCGTCGTCGCCGACGACGGCGGTCACCGTGTCGGGCTGCTCCTTGGCGGCGGCGGCGGTCTTGGGCCTGCGTGCCGGCGGCGTCGCGCGCTTGCGCGGACGCTTGGGCGCCGCGGAGTCGGCAGCGCTCACCATGACGGTCACACCCTCCTTGCTGAGGCTCCGCAGAATGCTGGAGGCCTTCGACACGGGGATGTCGGCCTCCTCGAACGTACGTCGTACGTCGTCGGCTTCGAGGTAACCCTGGGACCGTCCACGCTCGATCAGTTGCGCGATGACGTGATCGTGCAGATCTGACGCTTTCGAGGTCGAGCTAGCAGGCGACACAAATACCTCTCGAACGAACGTGTGGCTTGGTTGACCCAAGTGCCCTGACGGGCTCGGCCTCACACTGGGTGGGACCACACACGGAGCGGACCTCCCGGTGCGGGACCGCAGCGTACCCGCTCTCTCTGGGTCAAGCATTCTGGCACTGCTGCGCATTCCGCCTTGGAGTCCTACCCGGTAACACTCCACCTTAGAGGGCGCGGGGCGGTCCTTCGAACGTCGCGGACCGTCTCGGCGCCGTCTTCGGCGGGGTTCACTCGGACTTGGGCGGGACGTGCAGCGCAAGCACGGTCACATCGTCTACCTGCTCATATCCGGCAAGCATCCGATCGACCAGGAAGTCGACGAGTCTCTCGGGATCTCCTACCACTTCAGGTGGGGCGTCCGCCGCGACGGCGACGAGCTCCTCAAGCCCGGCGTCCACCCCACGCCTACGGTTCTCCACAAGTCCATCGGAATAGAAGACCACAGTGTTGCCGGTCCTGATGGAAAAACTTGTCTGCTGCCGCTGGCTCGGCCAGCCGAGGGGGGTTCCGGGTTCGCGCTTGCTCACACGCGCGGGCGTGTCGGGCGAGATCAGCAGGGCCGGAGGGTGGCCCGCGTTGCTGAGCTCTCCCTGCCCGGTCTCAGGATCGATGACCGCGTAGACGACGGTGGTGAACTGCTCCTCGTCCTCCGTGGCGCTGAACAGCCGGTCGAGGCCGGCCAGGACCGCGGCGGGGCGCGGGTCGTTCAGCGCGAGGGCGCGCAGGGCGTTGCGCACGCGGCCCATTCCGGCCGCGGCGAGGACGCCCTTGCCCATCACGTCGCCGACGGCCACGGCGAGCCGGTTGTCGGCGAGGCGGAAGACGTCGTACCAGTCGCCGCCCACCTGCACGTGGCGCGTCGCGGGGTTGTAGCGGGCGGCGAGCGCCATGCCCGGCAGCTGCGGCAGGTCGCTGGGCAGCAGGCTCCGCTGGAGCTCCTCGGCGGTCTTGTGCTCGCGCTCGAACAGCAGGGCCCGCTCCACGGCCAGCGCGCACTGGCCCGCGAGCGCCTCCAGGAAGACCCGCTCCTCCTCGGTGATCTCCCTGGGCCGGGTGAAGGAGAAGCGGAGCGCGCCGATCGGGGCGCCGGCCGCGAGCAGCGGCAGGCCCACCCAGGCGCGCTCCTCCGTGTGCTGGGCGAACAGGTCGCGCTCGCCGTGGCCCAGTTGCAGGCGCAGGCTGTCGGGGTGCTCGGCCAGGAACGGCCGGCTCTCGCGCACCGCCACCGACATCACGGTCTGGTCGCTGACCTTGATCCCGTCGCGGGACGGCGACGGCGTCTCGCTCTCCGTCCCCGGCTGGGACGGTGCCACGATGCTGAGCCGCAGCTTGTCGTCGTCCAGCAGCGCCACCGCGGAGTAGTCGGCGCCGATGGCGGACCGCCCGACCTCGGTGATGACCTGGACCACCTGGGAGACGGTCAGGGCCTCGGCGAGCATGGACGTGGCCTGCTGGAGGCGCGCGGTGCGCAGCGCCGCCGCCGAGAGCTGCTCGGTCAGCCGGCCGCGCATCTCCTCGGCCTCGCGCTGCCCGGTGACGTCGGTGTTGGCGCCGACCCACTCGATCACCGCGTCGCCGCGCCAGATGGGCACGGCCCTGACGTCGAAGTGCCGGTAGGTGCCGCTCTTGGTGCGGATGCGGTAGTTGGTCTCGAAGACCCGGTTCTCTGCCACGCAGTCGCGCCAGTGCGCCTCGATGCGGGCCGGTCCTCGGGATGCACGACCGACAGCCAGCCGCCGACCGCGTAGTCGTCCGGCGTCTGGCCGGTGATGGCGCGCCACTCGGGCGCGTCGTCGATCGCCCCGCCGGCCGGCGCGGCGACCCACACCACCTGGGCGCTGGCCTCCACGAGCGAGCGGTAGCGCTGCTCCTTGCGGCGGATGACCTCCTCGGCCCTGCGCCGCTCGGTCACGTCCAGAGCGGTCAGGACGACGCCCGGCCGCTCGTCGCCGCCGCCCTTGGCGGGCAGCCACGTGCACGCCAGGATGCGCTCCTCGACGGCGGTGGCCACGCCGGGCGCATCGCCGGTCGCATCGCCGGGCGCATCGGCATCCCGGACCGGGACGACGAGTTCGAGGTCGGTCACCGGGCGGTCGTCGGCGATCACCTTGCGGAGCGCCGTCTCGAACGCCGCCGCCAGCGCCTCGGGCAGCACCTCCGACGGCCGGCGCTGCTGGAGATCGCGGACGCGCACGTCCAGCAGCTCCGCGAGCGCGTCGTTGGCCCGGCGGCAACGCAGATCGCGATCGAAGAACGCCAGCCCTTCGGGCGCTTCCCGCAGCAAGGTCGCGTACAGCGCGGCGTCGGACGCATCCATGGGCTGCCCCTCCACCCCTGAGACGCGGGGATGCGGAACGGACGTCTCGGTGCTCAACGACAACACCTCCGCCCCAGAGGGTCCCGTACCGCGCGGCAATTATTCATCACTATGAGTGAATGGGAGCAGGTTAACGCTCCCGCCTCCATCACAACACCGGTCGGAGTCAGGTCTTCATCATCCCGATGGTTCGCCGCGTACGGAAGCCCTGATGAACATCCTTGCCCCTTCGGCCCCGGACGAACTCGTCGGTTTCGGACACCGTCGTGGAGGGCGCGCGCGGCGGCCCGGCATGGACGGCAAGTAGGAGATGTTACGGCGTACATGCGTCACGGGGTGTCAACTCGCCCCGTTCGGCGAGTTCCGTCCTGCTCGCGACCTCACCCGGCCGCCTTGGCGGCGGCCTTCATCTCCTGCTTGAAGGCCCGCACCCTGGCGAGGGAGTCGGGTCCGGTGATGTCGGCGACGGACCGGTGCGAGCCCTCCTCGCCGTAGTCGCCGGCGGCCTCGCGCCAGCCCTCCGGCCGTACTCCGTACTGCTTGCCCAGCAGGGCCAGGAAGATCTGCGCCTTCTGCTTGCCGAAGCCCGGGAGGCCGTTCAGCCGCTTGTAGAGCTCCTTGCCGCTGTCGACGCCTGTCCACACCTTCTCGGCGTCACCCTCGTAGTGGTCCACGAGGTACTGGCACAGCTGCTGGACGCGCTTGGCCATCGAGCCGGGATACCGGTGGACGGCCGGCTTCTCCGCCAGGAGCGCCGCGAACCGCTCCGGGTCGTAGGCGGCGATCTCGTAGGCGTCCAGATCGTCCGAACCGAGCCGCTGCGCGATGGTGTAGGGGCCGGAGAACGCCCATTCCATCGGGATCTGCTGGTCGAGCAGCATGCCCACAAGAGCGGCCAGCGGACTGCGTCCGAGCAGTTCGTCGGCCTCTGGACGCTGCGCGAGGTGAACCTTCGTGGCCATGGGGTCAGCTTAGGGCGGCGCCCGGAGCCGGTCGGAGGCGACGCCGGGATCTGTCAGAAGTCTTACGAGGTCCTCCGCCCCCTGGCGAGCCGCAGGCCGGGGTGCTCGAATGGAGCGGTGAGCGAGGACGAACGACTGGAAGGCAGCCCGGTGGGGCGGAGGGTCGTCCTGGGGATGCTCGGCCTCGGCGTGGCGGGGGCCGCCGTGGGCGCGTCCGTCCAGGACAAGGTGAGCCGGACCCTGGCGCCGGTCGGGCCGATCGGGGACGTCCTGCCTGCTGCCGGCGGGTTTCGCTACTACTCGGTCACGCCCGGTGTGAAGCGGCACAGCGCCGCTACGCACCGGGTGACCGTTTCCGGTCTTGTGGACAAGCCGCAATCATTTGGGATGGCCGATCTAGCGCATTTTCCGCAGACAGCGCTCGACAGGGACTTCCAGTGCGTCACGGGCTGGCGGGTGCCGGATGTGCGGTGGGTCGGCGTGGCGCTGCCCGACCTGCTGGACGCGGTCGGAGTATCCGCCCGAGCCCGCGCCGTGCGGTTCACGTCGTTCGACGGCGTCTACACCGAGTCGCTGACGCTAGAACAGGCGCGACGGCGGGACGTCCTGGTCGCGACCCAGATGGACGGCAAGCCCGTCACCCACGATCACGGCGGTCCCACGCGGCTGTACGTCGCGCCCATGTACGGCTACAAGTCGCTGAAATGGCTGGGCGGCATCGAACTGACCGACCGGGTGAAGCCCGGCTACTGGGAGGAACTCGGTTACGACGTGGACGCCTGGGTGGGACGGTCGAACGGACGCAGCGATGCACCGACCTGAGCCGCCGGGACGGCTCGTGCGCTTCACCCGGGCCGAGCGTTCGATCCACCATGTCACCGCATTGCTGATGCTGGTCTGCCTGCTGACCGCCGCCGTGCTCTACCTACCGCCGCTCTCGACGCTGGTGGGCCGCAGGGAGATGGTCAAGACCGTCCATGTCTGGTGCGGGTTCGCCCTGCCCGTGCCGATCGTGCTCGGTCTGCTGTCCCGGGCGTTCAGGACCGACCTTCGCAGGCTGAACAGGTTCGTGCCCGCGGACTGGGAGTGGCTAAGGCGCGGCGACCGCAGGGCCGTCCGGGACGGGCGCGGGGTCCTGCCAGTAGGCAAGTTCAACGCGGGCCAGAAGCTGAACGCGGCGTTCACGGCGGGCGCGATCCTCGTCATGCTCGGCACCGGCGAGATCATGACCTTCCCCGGCCCGTGGGAAGACCGGTGGCGCACGGGCTCCACCTTCGTCCACGACTGGCTCTTCCTCGCCGTCCTCGCGGTGACCGCCGGGCACCTGTGGGAGGCGCTGAGGGATCGCGAGGCGCTGACAGGGATGCTGACCGGGCGGGTGGACCCCGGCTGGGCCGCACGGCATCACGCGAGCTGGGCCGACGCCGCGCGCAGGTCCCCGGACGCGGCTGGACGGCCGACCGCCGCCGAAGCGAACCCGCAGGTGGACGGGGCCGGCGCGGAGACAGGCGAGGCACCGGCCGGTCCTCGGGGAACGCCCGGTGAACGGGGTCCAGAATTTGCGAAACGACCCCCCAGAACGTCTTGACTCTCTCCGCGTCGGGGCCTGGAATGTGACATCGAGGCAGGGTTCTCGCTGAAGCTCCCAGGCATGGGCCGTCCGAGGGAACTCCGTCTCACCGGCGGCGTCCCCGCCCGCCGGTACCCCGTGCGCGGAGGTGTGCGCTGATGCCTGCACTGGCCGATCACCGGAACGAGACACGTGATGCTCTCGCACAGCGGCTTTGCGACGAGTTCGCGTCCTTCCCCTCAGACGCGGTGCACCGGTGTGTGGCCGACGTCCAGGCCTGCATGGCCCATCTGGGTCTGGAGACCACTCCGGACAGAGTCGAGCGGATGGCCCGGGAGCAGCTCACCGGGATCCTGAAATCGCAGCCGCCCTCTAGGCACTCACCCACCGGCGACGTTTCCGGCTGAACAGACCGCTGAGCGGCCGGTCGAGGCGGCGTGGGTTCGGTGGCGGCCCATTCCGGCCTTCGCCGGTGTCCGGGACACCGTACGCGCCGGATCTGAGAGGCTAGAGGGGTGAGTCCCCGCAGCCGCAGCCGCTCCTCCGGGGACCCGGCCCGGGACGGCCCGAAACCCCCGGACGAGGTCTCGGCGATTTTCGACGGCATGCTCCAGCACGCCCGCGAACTGCTGGCGGTGCGCAGTCCCCTGGACGCGGAGCTCATCGTCAGCGAGATCCTCGGCTCCTGGTGGGGGCAGCGCGTCCCGGACGGCGACGTGGAGGAGGTCATCGGCGAGGCCCTGGTCGGCTACGCCGCGGCCGCCGCCACGCCGGCGGCGCTGGCGCTGCTCACCGGCATCGCCTACATGGGCACCCCTCGCCAGGCGGCCAAGGCCGAGCGCGCGGCGCTGCAACTGATGAGCGACGGCGTCGCCAGGCCCGGCTGGGCCGACCGCGTCGGCATGGTCGAGCCCGAGGCGTGCTTCGCGTCCAGGGACGTCTACGGCGACCAAGACTCCATCATCTGCACCTACACCTACGGGGGCTCCGAAAGGCACGCCCTTGTCATCCTGGTCGACCGCAACAGGGCCGGGGTCGTCCAGCCGCGCGTCGGCCCGTTCGCGCCGGCCGCGCCTGCGGGGCGCCCGCCGGCGAGCGGGATGGTCCGGGACGCCTGGGTCTCCTCCCGGGTGGACCGGCTTCTCGACCACTGCCGCCGCGAAGGCCGCGAGAACCCGCTGATGCGGTTCGAGGAGCTCGACCCGCGCGACACCAAGGCATTGCTGCAGAGCGCCCTGGATCTCACCGACGAGACAGACGACCCGCCGGTGAACGAGAACTTCGGCTCCTACCACGCGTTCGTCCGCGCGCGCGTGGACATCCTTCCGCCGGGCGGACGCCTGCCCCAGCCCCCGGTGTACGGCCGCGACCGGCGCGCCACGATCGCGACGCGGTTCCTCGCCTCGGACGAGGCGGGAGAGCTGTCGGACATCTCCGCGGCGATCCGGTGCGTGGACCGGATCATCGACTACGGCTGCGCGCACGACTTCGGACGGCCCCTGCGGGTCAGCCCGATCAAGTGCGAGATGTTCCTGCTCGACTGGCTGCCGCGCAAGGTCCTGCTCTCCCCGTCGGAGCAGGAGGCCGTCCCCCACGTCCTGGCCGCGTGGATCCGCTGGGCCGGACGGCGGACGGGGCTGCCGGAAGAGGGGATCAGGGCGACCCTGGACGCCCTCTGGGACGCCACCGCGAAGTTCTCCGCGGCCTACCGCGATCCGGCCGCCTTCGGCCTCGACCGGGGCCTGGTCGACCGGCTGCTGCCCGACGGCGACCTGGAGGCCCTCCCCCGCCGCGCGTTCGCCCTGCCGTTCCTTTCTGGCACGCACCGGCGGGCGGGGCGCGACGACATCCTCGACCTGTCGGAGCTCGACCCGGCCGACCCGGGCGACCGCCGCGCCCTGCTGGAGTTCGAGCACCCCGGCGGCGACGAGGAGCACCTCGACGCGCACATGCGGCTCGCGGCGATGCTGTGGGACGGCGAGCCGCCCCACCTGTGGGACACCGCGCAGTCGCTGCTGGACGTCGGCTACGAACGCCACGAGATCCTGCACAGGCTCATCGGCGTTCTGGACCGCTGCGGGGGCGACCCTGAGGCCCTCCGGGAGGCCCTGCGTGTGCTTCGTCACGAACCGCCGCCCGACTGAACTCCCGGTTTGCGCGTCGCGCTCCCGGCGACAATCATCGGGTCCCGGGCGCGGTCTCGCGGGGGTCGGCACCGGCCCCTGGTCGTAGGGAGTGATCTTGTTGGAGTGGTCCGAGTTCGCCCGGCGGCTGGGACGTGAGCTGGCAGGTCTCGAACGGGACACGATCCTGATCGTGCGCGAACGCGACGAGAGCCGTCACTACGTCCAGGCCATGCGCGAGCCCGACCGGCTCTACGCCGAGGCCGTCAGCAACAACTTCCTCGAAGGCCCCCTCCTGCTCACCCTGGCCGACGAGGAGGTCATGAGCGAGGTGGGCTGGCGCCCGCCCGCCGACCCCGCGCCGCGCAACTGGTGGACCGAACTGCCCGAGGCGGGCATGCCCGGCGGGATGCTGAGCGTGACCGAGGCCGACTTCTCGCGCCTGGCCGACGTGATGGTCACGGCGCTGCGGGACGTCCAGGGCGTCCGGCGCCCGTCCGACCTCGTGTACGAGTCGTTCCACCGGCACGGGTCGGGCCTCATCGAGCTGCTCGACTTCGGGATCGAGGTGGCCGACCCGTCGCGGGTGAGCAAGCGCCGCGCATCGTCCGGCGGAGCCCGCCCTGGTGTCGACCCCCTGTCCGGCGCCGATCCGCTGTCGGGCGCCGATCCGCTGTCGGGCGCCGATCCTCTTCCGGCGGGCGCCCCTCCGGCGGGGACGCGGCTGCCGCTGCCGGATCAAGCGCTGCCTGGTATGGACGCGGAACTGCTCGAACCACGTCTCGCCGAAGCCAAGGCGAACGGCGACAACACCGCCTACTTCAAGCTCCTGGAGAACGCCGACCTGGTCCTGCCGGCGACCGCCTCCGCCGTGGAGGACCCCGACCGCGCCGAGTTCCCCACCATCACCATCGGCAGCGGCACCTACGTCACGGTCTTCACCTCGCCCGGGGCACTCGCGCGCACCGGCGACCGGCATCCCGGCCTGTACCGGCGCACCTCGTTCGCCCGGCTGGCCGCTGGCTGGCCCGATCCCGCGTGGCGGCTGGCCATCAACTGGGGCCTGCCCAGCGAAGTGCTCCTGGACTCGTCGGTCATCGGGCGGTTGCAGGGCGGCAGAGTCGGAGCGCCCGATCCCCTCCAGTACGACCCTCTGTCGAACGAGCCCAACCCTTACGGAACTGTCGACCCCAACGCGCTCTCTGGGCCGAACCCCGTCGCCGGCGGCTCGACTCCTCCGGTCAACGGTTCGGCCCCTGGAGCGCCCGCTCCGGGCGGGGCGGCTCCGGGCGGGGCGGCGGACGTCCCCCACGACGACGCTCACACGGCGGTCGACCCGTACTCGGCGGCCGATCTGCGGGCGGCCCTGGAAGCGGGCGGCGCACCGCCGAGGGCACCGGAGCCGGCCGCTGCGGCGCCTCTCGGCGCACCGACCGACGACCCGCCGGCCGACATTCCGCCGGTCAAGACCCCTCCGGCCGAGACCCCGCCGGTCAAGGACCCGCTGGCGAGCAACGGCCCTGCCGAAGACCCGCCGGCCCCGCCAACCCCGTCGGTCCCGCCAGCCCCTTCGGTCCCGCCAGCCCCGGCGACCCGGGCGGCGCGGCGGGCACGGCAGGCGCCCGCTCATGCGCCGCGTCCCGCCGGCGTCCCGATGCGGCCGCCGCACGGCACGCGCCTGTGGCGCTCGGCGGGCGAGGGCGGGCAGGAACCGGTCGCGGTCTACGACGCCATCGGCGGCGTCTGGACACCCGTGCGGGCCGACGCGGTCCCGTCTCCCTGGAGCGAGTGACGCGCCCTTCGGCTACCGTCGAGTACGGAATCCCGCCCCGCACGTGAAAGTGGATCCCCAGTGGACTGGAACGACTTCGCCAGACGGCTGACACTGGAGCTTTCACGGCTGCCGGTCACCTCGTTCCTCATCCTGCAAGGTCCGAGCGGTCTGCCCTACGTGCAGGCGATGCGCTCCGAGGGGACGCTCGACGCGGAGGCCGTCGGCAGCGCGTTCCTGCCCCGCCCCCTCGCGTCGCGTCAGGAGCGGCGGCTGAGGGCGCTCGGCTGGGAGCCGCCAGACGAGGAGGACCGCAAGAACTGGTGGGACCGGTTCACCTTCCGCGAGCGCGGCGGCCGCGGCGGGCGCGCCTCCTCGGAGCTGCTGGAAGCGTGCGCCCTGCTCGCCGGGCAGATGACGGGCGCGTTCCGCGACGTCTACGGCATCGAGTCCCCGCTCGAACTCGTCTACCAGGCGAGCAAGGCCGGGTCCGGCGGCGGGCCCCTGGCCCTGCCCGGTCTCGGCATCGCGCTCGCCGTCCCCGAGGACGAGCGTCCCGCCCAGGCCGCGGCGCGTCCGGCACGCCCGTCCGGGTCGGCCCTGGAGGCGGCGCTGGCCGAGGCCCGCGAACGCGGTGACCAGCACGGCTACCTGGAGCTGCTCGCGCGCGCCACGCTGTACCTGCCCGCGCCCGGCGATCCGGAGGGCGGCGAGCACCAGTTCGCCACGGCGCGTTTCGGCGACGGCACGTTCGTGCTCGCCTTCACTTCGCCCGAGGCCATGGACCGCTCTCTGCAGGGGCAGGCGGTCCACCACCGGCAGGCCTCGCTGGCGGAGCTGTCGCGGCGCTGGCCGCACCCGGAGTGGCAGCTCGCGGTGAACCCCGGCCTGCCGAGCGCGTGCTACCTGGACGCCAACGCGCTCCTCGAACCCGAGGAGCCCCGGACGCCCACGCCGCCGGTGCCGACCGACGTCCACGTGGCCGGTCAGTCGTCGCGCCGCTCCTCGCGCCCCTCGGCGTCCCGCGCCGAGGGGCGCGGTGCCCGGCCGGGCGGCCGCCGGGCCTCCAGGCCGCCTCAGCGCCCCGAACCGGCGCGGCCCCGGACCGACGCACCCCCCGCGCCGCCGGCGCCCGCACAGGCGAGCACAGCGCCACCGGACGGTCCGCCCGCGCCCGGGGTCCGCGCGCCCGTCCAGCGTCCGCCCGCTCCGCCCGTCCCGCCCCCGGCCGCGCCCGCCCCGCCGCGGCCCGAGGTCCCCGCCGCCGGGCAGGCCCCGCCGACCAGGGAGACGCCTGTCGCCAGGGAAAGACCGGTCGCGAAGGAACCATCGACGGCCCGGGAGACGCCTGCCGATCCGCAGGGTCTTCCTGTCGCGCCGCTTTACGGCCAGCGCGAGCGGGCACGGGCCGAAGCCCCGCACCCGCGCACAGACCCAAGGCCCCCCAGCACGGATACCCGGAAGCAGAGCGTCCCGGCCGCGGCCGGGACGCCCTCCCCTGGAAGCGCGCAGACCCGCGTAGAGAGAGCACCCAGCATCGTCGAACGCGGGGCCCGGGCCCCGTCAGGCGCCCGGGGCATGGGGCCTCAGACGCAGGGGCCCGCTGACGCGTCCCAGGTCGTGATGATGCAGAAGGTCGTGCGGCCTGAGCATGTGCAGCACTATCTGGAAGGCGGTTACGACCTGGTCGCCGGTTACGTGCACCGCTTCCAGGACGTTCAGGAGCTGAAAACCCCCGCCGCGCTGATCCGGGCTCTGGGGCTGGTGTACGAAGGGTCGCCGTTCGCGCCCGCCGATGAGCAGATCTTCGTGATCCGCTGGCCGGCCGTGAAGCCCGACCTGTTCCGGCGTCCGCTGGGCGGAATCGACGAGTGGAGCATGGGCATCATCGCGGGCGGATGGGTCATCGAGAAGGCGCCGTTCCCCGGGTCGGGGTACGCGCCGGGCGACGGGCCCGCGATCCCCGAGTTCAAGGTCGAGAGCCAGCGCCTGCCCCACAAGGCCGAGATGCATCGGCTCGACGCGCAGGGCAGGGTCTCCCTCGTGGCGAGCTACGACGCCGACCTGCGCAGGTGGCTCGTGAAACTGCCGGGAGGCCAGGGGTGAGCATCCGGCACGGCTACTACGCGGGCTGGCGGGGCGCCGAGTACGAGGCGAGCCCTGACGGCGACCGGGTGCGCATCTACGCCACACGAGACGCGGAGGGGTTCAGGCAGGTCTCCCCTGACCGGTACGTCCAGGTGGTGCCCTTGGCGGACGTCGACCGCCTCCAGTACGTGACCACCCACTGCACGTGGCGCGGCGAGCCGTTCGTGGTCCTCGGCGAGCACGAGGGCTGGCTGCGCGTGGAGTACAGCGGCGGCAAGGTCCCGGTGGCGGAGCGGCTCGGCCTGGAGCCGTTCGACCGGGGCGTGTACCAGGCGTGGGCGTCCCGGCACGAGATCGAGGATCTCCGCGAGGAGACCGTCTGAGCACGGGAATCGGCGGCAGCGGCTCTGACGGGTCGCGGGGCATGAGGTTGCAGAGCATGACGGGTAGTGGGGCATGACGGGTTGTGGGGCATGACGGGTTGTGGGGCATGACGGGTTGTGGGGCATGACGGTCATCGACGTCAACGCCGACCTCGGCGAGGGGTTCGGGGTCTGGAGGCTGGGCGACGACTCGGCACTGCTCGACGTCATCACGAGCGCGAACGTGGCGTGCGGGTTCCACGCGGGCGATCCGCTGATCATGCGCCGGGTGTGCGCGGCGGCCGTCGAGCGCGGGGTGACGATCGGCGCCCAGGTCTCCTACTGGGACCTCGCCGGCTTCGGCCGCCGGGAGATGGACGTGGCCGCCCCGGAACTGACCGCCGAGATCCTGTACCAGCTCTCGGCGCTCGACGGCATCGCGCGCGCGGAAGGCGGGCGCGTGGCGTACGTGAAACCGCACGGCGCCCTCTACAACAGGGTCGCGCGTGACCCCGTCCAGGCGCGCGCCGTGGCCGACGCGGTGCGGGCCTACGATCCGTCACTCCCCCTGCTCACCCTTCCGGGCTCCGCGGTGCATGACGTCGCCGACGGCCTCACCGTCGTCGCCGAGTGCTTCGCCGACCGCGCCTACACGCCGTCCGGCGCACTCGTGTCCCGACGCGAGCCCGGGGCGGTCGTCCACGACCCCGACACGGTCGTGCGGCGCGCTGTGCGGATGGCCGTGGACGGCACCGTCGTCGCGGTGGACGGCACCGAGGTCGCGTTGAAGGCCCGTTCCATATGCGTGCACGGCGACACCCCCGGCGCGGTCGTCCTCGCCAGGTCCGTCCGGTCCGCGCTGTCCGCGGCGGGCGTCATCCTGGAATCGTTCGCGTGAAGGTGAGGCGGGTCGGCGACACCGCCTTGCTCGTGGAGACCGGAGACCTGGCGACCGCCCACCGGATGGACGCCGCCCTCAGGAACGTCCCGCTGCCCGGTGTCGTGGACGTCGTCCCAGGCGAACGGACCGTCCTGGTGGTGGCGGACCGCTCCGCCGACCTGAACGGTCTGGCCGCGCGCCTCCCGCGGCTGCGCCTGGCCGACGACGTGGTGAGCGACGCCGAGCCACTGGAGATACCCGTCGTCTACGACGGTGAGGACCTCGACGAGGTCGCCTCCCTCACCGGGCTGTCGCGCGAGGAGGTCGTGCGGCGGCACTCCGCCGCCTCGTACACGGTCGCCTATCTGGGCTTCTCCCCGGGCTTCGGCTACCTGTCGGGGCTGGATCCGGCGCTGCACGTGCCGCGCCGCGCCTCACCGAGGAAGGCCGTCCCGGCCGGTTCGGTCGCGATGGCAGGTCCGTACGCGGCGGTGTACCCCTCCCGGTCGCCGGGCGGCTGGCGGCTGCTCGGCCACAGCCGCCTGCCGCTGTGGGACGTGTCGCGCGATCCGCCGTCCCTGCTCCGGCCGGGGACGCGGGTGCGGTTCGTCCCCGAGGAGCGTCCTTGATCGAGGTCGTGCGGCCCGGCCCGCTGGCGACCGTCCAGGATCTCGGCAGGCCCGGTCGCGCGCATCTCGGCGTCCCCCGGTCCGGAGCCGCCGACCAGCGCGCGTTCAGGCTGGCCAACCGTCTCGTGGGCAACCCGGAGGGCGCGGCGGGCGTGGAGTTCACCTTCGGCGGCGCCGCCCTGCGCTTCCACCGCCGCGCCTGGATCGCGGTGACCGGCGCTCCGGTGACGCTGCGCATCGACGGCCGCCCTCACGGGATGAACGCGCCCTGCTTCGTGGGGGGAGGCGCCGTCGTCGAACTCGGCGCACCCACGTCCGGGCTCCGTAGCTACGTCGCCGTGCGAGGCGGCATCGCCGTAGACGAAGTGCTGGGCAGCCGTTCGACCGACCTACTGTCCGGCCTTGGGCCGGCGCCGCTCGCGCCAGGTGACCGCCTGCCGGTCGGCTCTGCGGGGGGTCTACGGCACATCAATGTGGATGTCGTGCCCACAGTGGTCATGCCGGAGACCCCGATCCTGCGGATCCTGCCCGGTCCGCGTGACGACTGGTTCGCCCAAGACGCATTGGCCACGCTCACGTCCGCCCTCTACGAGGTGTCGCCGGACAGCAACCGCGTGGGGGTCCGCCTGAACGGGCCGCCCCTCGAACGGGCGCGCGACGGCGAACTCGGCAGCGAGGGCATGGTCATCGGTTCGCTCCAGGTGCCGCCCAGCGGGCTGCCCATCATCTTCCTGGCCGACCATCCGACCACCGGCGGCTACCCGGTGGTCGCGGTGCTCGCTTCGGCCGCCGTGGCCGACGCCGCGCAACTGCGCCCGGGGCAGAGGCTTCGCTTCCGGCTCTAGCCCCGCCTCCGTGTCGCCCGGTGTCTAGGTCAGCGGTGCGGGGACGGACCAGTCCAGGTGCGAGACGTCGTTGAAGCCGCGCAGCGACGACAGGGCGCCGATCCTGACGAGCCGTGAGATCGAGCCGTTGTCCGCGCCGAGGAACGCGAACGGCCTGGCGCCGGTGGCGGCCGCGAGGGCCTGGGCGATGACCCCGCCGTGGGTGAACACGGCGATCCGTCCACCCGCGTGGGCCGCCGCTAGACGGACGAGCCCCTCCTCAATGCGCGCGGCGAACGCCTCGTTCCTCTCCGCCCCAGGGATGACGTCCCAGCGTTCCTCGGCGAACATCCGCTGCGCCACCGGATCGTTCTCGGCGACCATCTTCCGGAAGAGACCGCCCTCCCACTCGCCGAGGTGCACCTCGCGCAGGTTCCGCTCGACCCGGGGCTCCAGCCCGAGGCGGCGGGCCAGCGGCGCCGCCGTCTGGGACGTCCGGCGCAGGGGCGTCACGTAGATGGCGTCGAGGCGCTCGCCGGCGAGCCGCTCACCGACCCGCTCCGCCTGCTCCCGCCCCTCGGGCGCGAGTTCGGGGTCGCCGTGGCCGTCCACGAGCGGGAACGGCCTGTCGGGGCGCGCCGGCGCGGACGCGCCGTGCCTGATGAGAAGGACTTCGGTGGCGCCGTCCGGCGCCTTGTACGGCGTCTGCCGATACTCGGTCGGCTCATCCCGCTGGTCCACTCTGCGCACCCTAGACGGAGACGCTCGTCAGCCCAGCAACGGGGCCAGCCGGTTCAGTTCCTCCTTCAACGGCCCAGCCGGGATGTCCTCGAACGGGGTCACGGTCACGTCGCCTCCGGCGGCTTCCCAGACGCCGGCGACACGGCCCTCGTGCAGGACGACCGGAGAAATCCATCCCGCCGCTCGGCTCACCTGGCTCTTGTGCTCGGGCGGCACCAGGTAGGGCGAACCTGTCCCGGCGCCAAGGATGTACTGGTCGAACCCACCGAGCAGCCGGACGGACGTGGTGGGCGCGGTGTCGAGGAGTTCGTCCCTGTGCTCGTCAAGGACGTACATGGAGACGCCTTCGACCTCGACAGAGGACAACCCATCCTCGGCGGCGGCGAACCACGCCCTGACGTCCTTCTTCCGGCTCTGCTTGCGCATCAGCCAGTTGTCGAACATCTCGGGGGTCGCGGGCCCGTGGGCGCCCAGATAGGCGCGGATCACGGTACGGGCGGCCTCCTCCATGGAGGGCAGACCCGTCCAGCCCGGAAGCCATCGCGCCGGAGAGGTGAAAGTGACCTTGGTGCCCTGGGGCGGCCCGTAACAGAGCACGCCCCACCAGGCCAGCGGCTTGAGCAGCGTGCCCCAGCCGGACCCGAGCACCTCGGCCAGATGCCGTGAGCCCGTCTCGTCCACGACGGCCCGGGTGAGCTCCTCGCGCGTGAGCGCCGCCCCGTCCGACAACGCGTCGGCGGCGGCAGCGGCGATCGCCTCAAGGTCGGCCGGCGTGGCGCCGAAGGTCCGCTGCCAGGTCCCCTTCTCCCAGTTGCGGATGGACGAGCACAGCATGAGATGGGCGGCGGCCTCGTCGGCGGGCAGGAGATGCAGGGTGCCGCGCGCGGCCCACGTCTTGACGAGCGTCCGATCGTCAAGCAGGGCCCGTGTCACCTCGCCGGAGACGGGCGTCCGCCGGCGCACCGCGACGGCGAACTCGGCGGCGGACGCCACCTGCGCCTGCACGCCCGCCAGCCGCCGGGCGATCTCCGGGGCGGGCACGTGCTCCGGCTGCTCGACGAACTGCCGCCGCATCCGCCAGGCGAGGATCTGCTTCCACGTCACCGAGGCCATGCGCCGATTACATCGCGGCTCACCGACATTCCACGAGGCGCCCCCGGCGGTGGGTCAGGCGAGGCGGTGGGACAGCTCGGCGAAGGCGTCCCGGACGTCGTCGGTGGTGAGGAGCGTGAGGTCGGCGGCGGTCGCCGCGGACCCGAGCCGTGCCGCCCGAAGCGCCCGGCACGCGCACGCCTTCTCGTACATGGAGCGGGCGAAGCGTCCGTTGCCCAGTTCGTCGATCCGGCCCGTTCCGCATGCGCGCTGGAACACGAGGGCCAGATCGTCCAGGGCGCGCTCCTCCCACTGGTCGCCGCCCTGCTCGGCCATGAGCTGGGCGATGCGGAGCAGTTCGTCGGGCCCGTAGGAGGGGAAGTCCACGCGCACGTCGAACCGGGAGGCGAGCCCAGGGTTGGAGGCCAGGAACCGGGTCATGTCGGCGTCGTATCCGGCCAGGATGACGACGAGGCGGTCGCGGTCGTCCTCGGCCCGCTTGAGCAGCGTCTGCACCGCCTCCGCCCCGAACGCGTCGCCGCCCGAGTAGCCGGAGTTGCTCAGCGCGTACGCCTCGTCGACGAACAGGACGCCTCCGAGGGCGGAGTCGATGATCTTGTTCGTCTTCAACGCCGTCGCGCCGAGGTGCTCGCCGACGAGGTCGGCGCGCTGTGCCTCGACCACCTCCGGGCGGGCGAGGAGCCCCGACGCGGCGAAGATGCTGCCGAGAACACGCGCGACGGTGGTCTTGCCCGTGCCCGGCGGCCCCGTGAACACGAAGTGGCGGGTCGGCGGGCGCGTGACCAGGCCCTGCTCCTGCCGCATCCGGGCCACCTGCAACTGGGCGGCGATCTCACGGACCTGCCGCTTCACCGGCTCCAGCCCGATCATCGCGTCGAGGGACCCGAGCGCCTCGTCCAGGGTCGGGGTCTCGGCGTAGCCGCGGAACCGCTCGGTGACCTCGGCGAAGGCGGTCTCCACGTCCTCGGCGCGCACGGTGACCAGGTCGTCGGCGGTGGGCCTGGCCGGTGCGCCCGACGACGAGACGGCTTCGACCACGCGCACGTCCCGCGCGCGCGCCGCCGCCTCGGCCAGCGACCTGACGAACCGGCCGTTGCCCAGGTCGTCGATGATGCCGCGCCGTTCGACCTCCTCGAATCGGGCGGCGAGCCTCCGGCGGGCCTCCGGGTCGAGCCTGTCCTCGCGCAGGGCGGTGTGGAAGTCGGCGATCTGCAGCAGTTCCGAGGGGCGGTAGGACGGGAAGAGCACGCGCGTGCCGAAACGGGAGGCCAGCCCAGGGTTGGAGTCGAGGAACTCCGCCATCTGTGTCTCGTACCCCGCCAGGATGATGACGAGGTTGTCGCGGTCGTCCTCAGCTCGCTTGAGCAAGGTCTGGACGGCCTCGTCGCCGAACCGGTCGGGTTGCCCCTCCGCGGAGTTGACCAGGCTGTACGCCTCGTCGATGAACAGGACCCCGCCCAGAGCGGAGTCGACGAGCCGGTTGGTCTTGATGGCCGTCGCACCCAGGAACTCACCGACGAGGTCAGCGCGGTGGGCCTCGACCAGGGCGGGTTCGGGCAGCAGCCCGAACGCGTAGAAGATCTTGGCGAGCACGCGGGCGACGGTGGTCTTGCCCGTGCCGGAGGGCCCCACGAAGACGAAGTGCCGCATGGGCTTCTCGGTGGGGACCCCGGCGGCGGCGCGCATGTGCGCCGCCTCGATGGACGCGGCGATGGAGCGGACCTGCCGCTTGACCGGCTCCAGCCCGATCATGCTCTCCAGCTCCGCGAGCGCGTCCGCCACGGAGATGTCCGGCGACTCCGTCCGGCGCTCGGGCGGCGCCTTGCGCTCGGGGGCGGCGCCCGGGTCGGCGGCCTGCGCCGCGGCGCGCTGGTCGTGTGCCGCCTGCGCGGAGGTGGCGGCGCCCCCGTCCTCGCCGGAACCGCGCCGGTCGGGCCTGCTCGGCTTGTCCGTCCGCTCCCGCTTCTCCGGACCAGAGGAGTTCTTGCGCGGCCCTGCAATGGCGTCCCCCTTCGGGCTCGCCTGCTCCTGCACCCAGCCCGTTTCGTAAGCCTCCGCCGGAACGGCTCGCCTCGCCCGGTCCCAGCGGTAGGCGAGAACGGCCAGTGCCGCGAGCCACCCTGGCGTAACGCTGGCCTGCGGCAGCGGGTGGGCGCACGCCGCGGTCGCCACACCCGCGGCGGCCAACCCCAGAAGCGTCGTGCTCCACGGCGCGTATCCGCGCAGGCGGAAGGCGATGAATGCGACGGGCACGGCGAGCAGGGCGAGAAGCAGCGACGGATTCAGATAGGGCGGGTGCCCATCGTCCGGGTAGAGCCTGCCCAAAGGCACCGACAGCGCCAGCCAGGCCAGAATCACCGTGACGACGGCCATGCCCGTTGGCGAGCGCAGTGTCAGATGGACGACGACCAGCAGGATCACCGTGAACGCTGCCGCGCCGAGGATCGGCCCGTCCAGGAGGACCGTCGCCACCAGCACAAGCGCGATCAGCAGGACCGCCCCCAGAAACCTCAGCCCGGGAGCGACCTGGAAGTAGCGCCATCTCAGGCGCTCGAAAAGATCCCGCGCCGCGGCGTTCTTCGCCGGGCGGGAGCGAGACCTGCCGAACAAAGCCATCAAGAGCGAGTAAAGCGCAGGACCGCCCGGAACGGGACTACCCGCGCCCTGTTCGTTGACTTACATCGACCCCTGCCTGGTGCGAAGCAGAGCCCACGCCGCGCCTGGGAGCAGGACATTCGTCCTGTCCAGAAGTCGATGTTCTGCTCTGCTTCCGCTTCCGGGCGCGCGGGACGGCGCGCCCCTACGATCGGTGGCGCAGTCCGTTCCCGCTCTAAGGAGACCCCTTGACCGACCCCACCGGCGCCCTGCCCGGGCTGGTCCCCTCTCCCGCCGCAGCCCCGAGCGCGGCGCGCGCCGCAGGTTACGAGATCGAAGAGGAGCTGCGGGCAGCGCCGTCCGGAAGCGGCCGCCCGGTCGTGATCGCGGGAGTGGACGAGGTCGGACGAGGCGCGTGGGCGGGGCCCGTCGTGGTGTGCGCGGCAGTGACGGACGCGAGCCCGCCACCCGTCCTGCCTGGGCGCGGGAAGAAGACGGTCGCGCTGACCGATTCCAAGCTCCTCACGCATGCGCATCGCGAGGCATTCGCAGAAATCCTCCCTGACTGGCTGGCCGGGCACGCCATTGGCGCGTCCAGCCCAGAAGAGATCGACGAGCTGGGCATGACCGCCGCTCTGAGGCGCGCCGCCATCCGCGCGTTGGAATCGCTGCCCGTCCAGCCAGATGTGGTCATCCTCGACGGCAAGCACGATTTCCTCAGCCGTCCTTGGCGCGTCCGGTGCGAAATCAAGGCCGACCAGAGATCGGTCACCGTAGCGGCCGCGTCCGTCCTGGCCAAGGTCTATCGAGACCGTCTCATGGCGGATCTGGACGGCGAGTTCCCCGGCTACGGGTTCGCCGACAGTGCCGGGTATCCCTCCCCCGTCCATCAGAAGGCGTTGGAGGAGCATGGGCCCACGCCGCACCACAGGCTGTCGTGGTCGTACCTGGACGACCTCCCACGCTGGCGCCACATGAAGAAGCACCGCGATCCGCTCGCCGGCGAAGGACAGCTCAGCCTGCTGTGATCCCCTGTGAGCCCTCTCGCGCGCGTGCATGAGTCATCCCCGACGGCCCGGGTAGAGCGGCAGACACGGGAGGTGGATGCCATGGACACCGTCGTCAAGAAGCTGCTGCGGGAATCCGGCGGGACGTTCGCCGAGGAGGCCGGCATAACCCTGAAGGACCAGCCGGCCGCGCTGTTCAAGCTGCTCGTCCTGGCCAACCTGCTGAGCGCCCGCATCTCCTCGGACATCGCCCTCGCCGCCGCCCGCGAGCTGTTCGAGGCGGGAGGCGGCACGGCACGCGGCATGGGCCGGCTCACCTGGCAGGAGCGCGTCGACGCGCTCGGCAGGGGCCACTATGTCCGCTACGACGAGAGCACCGCGTCCCGCCTGGGCGACGTGGCGCAGATCGTCGAGGACAGGTACAAGGGCGATCTGCGGCGGCTCGCCATCGAAGCCGGACGCGACCCCGAGAAGGCCGCGGAACTGCTGCGGGAGTTCCCCGGCATCGGCCCCACCGGAGTGGACATCTTCTGCCGCGAGGCGCAGGCCATCTGGCCGTGGCTCCGCCCCTACGTCGACGACCAGGTGAAGAAGGGCGCCGAACGCCTGGGACTGCCCAGCGACGCCGAGAAGCTCGCCTCGCAGGTGCCGGAGAAGGACCTGGCCCGGCTCACCGCGGCGCTTGTCAGGGTGGCCCGGGACAAGAAGCTGGCCGAGCACCTGAAGGCCGCGTAGGCGAGGCGCGCACGCGTCACGTCCAGACGACGACCTCGTCCATGTGCTTGCGGGTGATGTCGGGCACCATCGCGTCGTCCGCCGGGTAGCCGACGGGTATCACGACGTAGGCGCGTTCTTCCCGCGGACGGTCGCACACCTCGTTCAGGAAGCGCATGGGGCTCGGCGTGTGCGTGAGGGTCGCCAGGCCCGCCTGGTGGAGGCCGGCCAGGAGAAACCCCACGGCGATGCCGACCGACTCCTTTACGTAGTACGGTCGCGGCGTCTCAGGGCCTTTGTGGACTTCGAAGACGATGATGACCGCGGGGGCGTCCTCAAGGAACGGCTTGCGCCAGTCGGTGCCGAGCGGAGCCAGCGCGTCCAGCCACTCCTGAGAGGCGCGCTGCTCGTAGAACTCCCGCTCCTCCCGCTCGGCGGCGTCCCGGAGGCGCCTCTTGCGCTCCGGGTCGGTCACCACCACGAAACGCCACGGCTGCAGGTTGGCCCCGCTGGGCGCCGTCGCCGCGGCCCGGATCGCGTGCTCGATGACGGCGCGCGGCACCGGACGGTCGGAGAAGTCCCGGACGGTGCGGCGCAGCGTCATCGTGTCGGCGAACGTCTGGACGCGCTCGACCGACTGCTCGGGCGCGACGTCGAAACGAGGCGCAGGCACGACGGGGTACTGCGGCTGGGTGCTCATGTGACCGTTCCTACCGTCGGCCCCGGGCCCGGGACAATCGGCAGCATCAGCCAACGTTCCCGGGCCCGTTCCGGCACTCCGCGCGTCGTGGGGTGCTCAGTCCTTGCCGCGCGAGGCGACCCACTCCAGGTTCCAGCCGTACGCCTGGTCGACCGTCATCTTGCCCCAGCGCGGACGGCCGGGCGGCGGCAGGACGTACCGGCCCTCACGGCGGACGACCAGTTCCCCGTTCACGTTCTCGATGAGCGCCAGAACCGCGTCACGGGATGCGTCCATGCAGTCGTTCATGTGCATCTCGATCGGCGGCGCGCCCACCGGGAACAGCGTGGCGACCGCGTCCATGCCCCGGAAGTCGTCGGCGCCTTCGTAGATCTCGGCGAACACCAGGATCCGCTTGAACTCCGCCGTGTGGTCGAGGTTGATATGGAGGTTCTCCCCCGTCTCGATCGCGCCGGTGCGGTCGTCCTTGTCGAGCTTGATGTAGGGCGGGCGGTCGAGCGCGCCCATGTCGCCGAGGGCGTGGATGATGCCCTTCCGGCCGTCCTTCAGCTCCCAGAGGCAGCACAGGTCCAGGTCGAGGTCGACGCCGCGGCGGCGCTTGCCGAGGAGCCCCTTGGCCGCGCCCTCGCGCGCCGTCCAGTTGAGGTTGACGCGCATGTGGCCGCCCGTCGCCCCGTGCTTGGTCAGCGACACCGACGGCGCGTTCTTCGTCAGAGAGATCTTGCCGCCCTGCTGTTGCGGCGGCGTGGCCCCGGCGGGAGGCGTGGCCCCGGCGGGGGGCGGCGGCGCGTACTGGCCAGGCGGCGGGTACTGGCCGGCGGGCGGGGCGTACTGCTCCCCGGGCGGCTGGTACTGGCCGGGCGGCGGCGGGGGCGCGTACTGACCGGGCGGCGGCGGATACTGCCCGGGCGGGGGCGCGTACTGCCCGCCGGCAGGCGGCGGCGGAGGCGTGTACTGGCCGCCGGGCGGCGGCGGCACGTACTGCCCGCCGGGAGGCGCGTACTGCTCCTGCGGCGCGGGCTGCTGCGGCTGCGGAGGGGCGGGCGGCGGAGCCTGCGGCTGCGGGGGCGCGGGAGGCGCCGCCTGGCCGGGGTCGTCGACGCTGATGCCGAAGTCGGTGGCCAGCCCGGCGAGCCCGGAGTCGTATCCCTGGCCGATCGCACGGAACTTCCACGCGCCCTGCCTGCGGTAGAGCTCGCCGAGGACGAACGCGGTCTCGGTGGTGGCGCCCGGGCTTTCGAACCGGGCGACCTCGGCCCCGCCCGCGGCGTCCAGCACGCGCACGTAGAGCCCCTGGAACTTGGAGAACGTCCCTCCGTCGGAGGACGCGGCGATGACGATCTTATCGACGGCGGGCTCGACCCTGTTCAGGTCGACCGCCAGGACGTCACGGACGGTCGGCCCCTGCTGCTTGCCCTCGTGCCTGACGGCGCCCGACCCGTGCACGGGCTGGTTGTAGAAGACGAAGTCGTCGTCCGACCGGACCCGGCCGGTCTCCGCCAGCAGGAGCGCAGAGGCGTCCGCGTCGGGCACGCCGGGGCCGCCCTGCCAGCCAAGCTCGACCCGCACCGAAGGAACCGGAACCGCCGTGTTGGCGCCCTTCTGCATCGACATGAACGCTCCTCGTCATCGACCGACTGTCACCAACCTACGGGCAGCCGCCCGGCCCCGCGACTCGCCATGAGAGGAGGACGCTCGGCGCCGCGGGGGAGTTCCGTTTCGCTCGCGCGGCCTCACCCGGACGAGTCGGTGGGCGGCGCCCCCGGCAGCGGCGCGGGCTCGGGCGTGCGCAGACCGTCCAGGACGATCCGCAGATTGCGGTCCCACTGCTGGTCACCCGCTTGCAGGCCCACCGTGTGGTCGCCGGTGGACACGGACACCAGCAGGAACGCGACGTCCTGCCACGTGATGTCGGCGCGCATGGCGCCGGCGCCCTGCGCCCGCTCCACCAGAAGGCGGATGCGCTCGCGCAGTTCCGCGCGCGCGTGGTCGATGCCACCGCCCAGCGCGTAGTTGATGTCGCACAGTTCGTTTCGAAGCCGGGTGTAGGACGCCGCGAAGTCGCAGAAGCCCTCCCAGGGGTCGGGATCGGCGAGGCCCTCGTCGCCCTTGGCGACGATCTCACCGAGCACCTCGGCGAGGACCGCCTCGAGCAGCGTCTCCAGGGTGCTGACGCGCCGGTAGAACGTCCCGACGCCCACCCCGGCGCGGCGCGCGATCTCGTGGGCCGTGACCTCTCCGCCGATCTCGCCGGTCGCCTCGCGCGCCGCCGCGACGAGACGCTCCACGTTGCGCCGGGCGTCGGCCCGCGGGCGGCGGCCCGTGCCGTCGTCCAGCAGCCGGTCCACCGCGCTCCTGGTACCGCTCATGAATCGGATTCTAGCCACAAGCGGACGCTTCCGGTCCGATTTAAGTGGACAGCTCGCGTCCGGTTGCGCTAGCTTCTCCGGAAGCGGACGCGACCCGTCCGCTTGACGAAGGGACTGGTCATGGCATCCGGACACGGAGGCTCCCCCGCCATGAAGATCACCGCGCTCGCCGCGGGCTTCGTGATGGCGAGCGTGGACGCCACGGTCATGCAGATAGCGGGGGCGACCGTGCAGGAGCGCCTCCATGCTCCGCTGAGCCGCCTGACCTGGGCCGTCGACGGCTACGTGCTGACGTTCGCGGCCCTGCTGATGCTGGCGGGCGGCCTCGCCGGCAGGCTCGGGGCCCGGCGCGTCTACCTGGCGGGCATGGCGGTGTTCCTCGCCGCCTCGCTGGCCGCCGCGCTCGCCCCCGCGATCGAGGTCCTCATCGCGGCACGGCTCGTCCAGGGCGCGGGCGCCGCGCTGTTCATGCCGAGCTCGCTCGCCCTGCTGGTCGAGGCCTTCCCCGACCCGCGGCGCCGCACGCGCGTGCTCGGCCTCTGGTCGGCGATCGTGTCGTCCTCGATCGCGCTCGGCCCGACGCTCGGCGGCGTCCTGGTGGGCACGCTCGGCTGGCGCAGCATCTTCCTGCTCAACCTGCCGCTCGCGATCGCGGGCATGGCGCTGGCCCGCCGCCACATCGCCCCCGTCCCCGGCCGTCCCGGCCCGCTCGCCCTCCCCGGCCACGCCGCGCTGGCCGCCGGCCTCGGCGCCCTGAGCTTCGTGCTGATCGAGGGACCGCACCGCGGCTGGACCTCCCTCCCGGTCCTCGCCGCGATCGCCCTGGTGCCGGGCGCCACCGCCCTCCTCCTGCTGCGGGAACGCCGCGCCCCCGCCACCGTGATGCCGTGGGCGCTTTTCCGCGACCCGCGCTTCACCGGCGCCAACACCGTGGGCTTCCTCTTCAACGCCGCCTTCTTCGGGACGCTCTTCCTGGTCGGCCTGTACTTCCAGCACGGCACGGGCGCCGGCCCGATCCGGGCGGGCCTGATGGTCCTCCCGATGACGGTCTTCCTGCCGCTGAGCAATCTGGCGTTCGCGCACCTGTCCGCCCGCATCGCGACCGGCCTTCTGCTGACCGCCTCCCTCGTCCTGGCGGCCGCAGCGGCGTTCGCCCTGACCGCGCTCACCCCGTCGGGCCCCTACTGGACGACCGCGGCGGCCCTGGCGACGACCGGCATCGCGGGCGGCATCGTCTCCCCCGCCATGACGGCGGTCATGGTCGACGCCGCGGGCCCGGGCAACGGCGGCGTCGCGGGCTCCGTCCTCAACACGGGACGCCAGATAGGCACGCTCATCGGCGTAGCGGTCATCGGCGCCGTACTGGGCACGTCCACCGACTGGACGGCCAGCGCGGCCATCGCGTTCTCACTGGTCGGAGCCGCCTACCTCGCCGCGGCCCTGGGGGCCTGGCGCCTCATAGCCCACCCCCAACGAGCCGCCGGGCGCGAGCAGCGGCACCCCGTCCAAGAATCCTCCCCCTGCACTCACACCCAACCCGCCTGACCGCACCAGAAAGGAACGATGTCGTGAGAGGCGTCGGAGTGTCAGGGGACTCGGGCGGTCCAGTCGGGGGTGGCGAACTTGCCGGTCACGTACTTGTCGGCGAGGCGCCGCTCGTCGTCGGTCACGCGGTCGTCGGTGAGGCCGTACCGGCCGCGGAAATGGGCGATCATGCGATCGATGATCTCTTCGCGGGGCAGGCCGGTCTGGCGGCGGAGCGGGTCCACGCGCTTGACCGCGCTGGCGATGCCCTTGTCGGAGATCTTCTCCCGGCCGATGCGGAGGACCTTCAGCATCTTGTCGGCGTCGATGTCGTAGGCCATGGTCACGTGGTGCAGCACGGCGCCGGCGGCCAGCCGCTTCTGCGCGGCCCCGGCGATCTTGCCGTGGTCGGAGGTGATGTCGTTCAGCGGCTGGTACCAGGCCCTGATCCCGAGCTCGCCCAGCGCGCCCAGCACCCAGTCGTCGAGGAAGGCGTAGCTCTCGGCGAAGGACATCCCCGCCACCAGGCTCTCCGGGGCGTAGAGCGAGTAGGTGATGGTGTTGCCCGGCTCGATGAACATCGCGCCGCCGCCGCTGATCCGGCGGACCACCTCCACGCCGTGCCGCTCGGCCTCCGCGGCGTCGACCTCGTTGCGCAGCGACTGGAAGCTGCCGATGACCACCGCCGGCGACGCCCACTCCCACACCCGCAGCGTCGGCGGGCGCCGTCCCGCGCCGACCTCCTCGGCGAGAACCTGGTCGAGGGCCATGTGCAGCGCCGGGTCCTGCGGCGGCTCATGGACGAGCCGCCAGTCGTGCTCGCGCCAGTCGGACGCGCGCGCGACGGCCCGCCGCACCGCGATCCCCACGGCCTCGGCGGTGATGCCGAGCATCACGGTGTCCCGCGGAAGGGCCGCCTGGACGCGGGCCCCGAGCGCCCGGGCGTCGAGCCCGGCCGGCAGCCCGTCCAGGGCCGCATTGATCGTTTCGAGGGCGTCGTCCGGTTCCAGGAAGAAGTCGCCGCTGATCCTCGGGCCGCGCAGCACCCCGTCCACGACGTCGACGTCGGCGACGACCAGCTTGCCGCCGGGGACCTTGTACTCACCGTGCATCACGTAGACCTGAACCCCGCGGACCCGCACCGGATTCCGCCGCGTGCGCGACGACGGCGCGGCGGCGGGCGGCCACTGCGGCTAGTGTTCCGGGAACCCGACCACAGGAGGGGGCATGCCGAAACCGGGAAGGCCGGTGCGCGGCTCGTCCGGGGGCCGCCCGCTGATGGCGGCCCTCGACCTGTTCGGCCGCCGCTGGACCCTGCGCATCGTCTGGGAACTCCAGGACCAGCCCCTCGGCTTCCGCTCCCTCCAGCAGCGCTGCGACGCCATGTCCTCCAGCGTCCTGCGGCAGCGGCTCCTCGAACTGATCGACGCGGGCCTCGTCCGCCAGACGCCCGAGAACCTCTACGCCCTGACCGAGCTGGGCCGCGACGCCCGGGAGGCTCTCCGCCCGCTGTCGCGATGGTCCGACCGATGGGCCGCCGCGCTCGACGAAGGGCCCGGCTGACACCGCGATCCGTCCTGCGGCCGCTGCCGGCCCGGGGCCCCGGCGGCCGCCTCGACGTCCTCCGCACGCTCCCTTGCGTTTCTTTTTCCGAAGCATCAGACTGCTTCTAAAATCGAAGCACTCCGGAGGTCGCCGTGCCCCGCATCGCGCCGCTCGATCCCCCGTACACCCCCGAAGTCGCCGCCGCCCTGGCCAGATGGATGCCGCCGGACGTCGCCCACGACCCTCTGGTGCTGTTCCGCGTCCTGTACCGGAACCCCGAACTGGCGTCCCGCATGCGCGTGCTCGGCGCCGGCCTGCTCGCCCACGGCCGCCTGCCCGCCCGCGACCGGGAGATCATCATCGACCGGACCTGCGCCCGCACCGGCTGCGAGTACGAGTGGGGCGTCCACGCCGCGGCGTTCGGCGAGGCCGCCGGGCTCGGCCGGGAGCACCTCCGGGCGACCGTGTCCGGCGACGGCGCCCCCTGGTCGCCGAAGGAGCGCCTCCTGATGGGCGCGGCCGACGAACTCCACGACTCGGCCCGCATATCCGACCGGACCTGGACCGCCCTCGCCGAGCACTACGAGGAGCCTCAACTGCTCGAGATCCTGGTGCTCGCCGGCTGGTACCGCACCATCGGCCAACTGATCAACACACTGGAGATCGACAACGAACCCTGGGCCCCGCCCTTCCCCGCCCCGCACCCCCCGCCGAAGACGCCCCCGCCCTCCCTCACATAAGGAACCACCACCTCGCCACGACACCCGCTCCCGAGAACCTCGGAACAACTCGCGCACCGGTGCGGTGACGCGCTTCCTGGCAGGTCGGTTCGATGGGCGGGGCGGGGGCGTTGTTGAATGGCGGCGTTGCGGGGAGGGTGGTCTGGTGAGCAATCTTGACGTCAAGCCGAAGCCGGTCGAGTGCGGAGGGCGGGAGGACGTCCCGGGAGGGCCGGTCCATGAGCTGCTGCCGCCCCGGCGGGTGCCGCTCGGCGAGAGCACGGTCGTGCGGCGGCTGCTGCCCAGCCTGGGCCGCCGGATGGTCGGCGCCTGGTGCTTCGTCGACCACTACGGACCGGACGACATCGCCGACGAGCCGGGGATGCAGGTGCCGCCGCATCCGCACATCGGCCTGCAGACGGTGAGCTGGCTGCACGGCGGCGAGGTGCTCCACCGCGACAGCCTGGGCAGTCTGCAGACCGTCCGGCCGAAGGAGCTCGGGCTGATGACGTCCGGTCGGGCGATCTCGCACTCGGAGGAGTCGCCGCGCGGGCACGGCCCCGTCCTGCACGGGGCCCAGCTGTGGGTGGCGCTGCCCGATTCGGACAGGGACACCGACCCGGCCTTCGAGCATCACGCCGACCTGCCCGTCGTCGACGGTCCGGGGTTCGGCGCCACCGTGATCCTCGGGGAGCTGGACGGGGCCGCGTCGCCCGGCACCGTCTTCACGCCCATCGTCGGGGCGGACATCGCCCTGGCGGACGGCGCGGACGTGCGCCTGCCCGTGGAACCGGACTTCGAGTACGCCGTGCTCACGATGTCCGGCGTCACGGAGGTCGACGGCATGCGCGTGGACCCCGGGTCGATGCTGTACCTGGGATCCGGCCGCCGCGAGCTGCCCCTGAGGGCCGACGTGGCGAGCGGGCTCGTGCTGCTCGGCGGCGAACCGTTCGAGGAGAAGCTCGTCATGTGGTGGAACTTCGTCGCCCGGACGGGTGAGGAGATAGCCCGCGCCCGCGACGACTGGATGGGAGGCGACCGCTTCGGCAGCGTGCGCGGCTACGACGGCTCCCCGATCCCGGCCCCCGCCATGCCCGCGACGCCTCTGAAGCCGAGGGGCCGGACTCGCTGAACGACCGCGCGCCGCTCTCAGCCCTCGCCGGCCTGCGCGTTGCCGGTCTGCACGTTGCCGGACTGCACGTTGCCGGACTGCACGTTGCCGGTCTGCACGTTGCCGGTCTGCACGTTGCCGGTCTGCACGTTGCCGGTCTGCACGTTGCCGGTCCGCGCGTTGGCGGGCGGCGCGTTGCCGGTCTGCGCGTTGCCGGTCTGCGCGTTGGCGGGCGGCGCGTTGGCGGGCGGCGCTTCGGAGGCGCGGAGGGAGGCCAGGAGGGTGCTCAGCATCAGCAGGCCTCCTGCGGCGGCGAGGCCGTTGAGGGCGATGGCCGCGATCGGATACTCGGCGGACGTGTAACCGCCCGGGCGAAAGACCGCGACCGCGAGTTTCCAGCCGCCCCAGGCGAAAAGGGAGCCGGACGCGGTGAATCCGATGGCCGTCGGCAGCCAGGCGGGCGTGTTCGGGCGTGCGGAGCTGACGGCCAGGACGCTCCAGACGCCGAGGAGCGCCCACAGGGCCGAGTCGCCCAGGAGGAGGCGGGTGTTCACGTCGACGAGGTCGCGGTGCGCGGGGTCGAGGCCGAGTTCCGCACCCGCCGACCACAGCGTCCAGAAGGCGGCCGGCACGGCGGTGAGCACGGCGGCCGTGCGCGCGCGTCCGACGGCGGTCCGGTTGCGGTCGGAGAGGCGTCCCAGGAAGGCGGCCGGCCATCGTTCCCGCATGTAGATGGGGAGCGCGATGGCGAGGCCGATGGCCATGCCGGTGAATCCGATGCCGATAAAAGTCATCTCCCACGAGGGCGCCGCGTCACCGCCGGTTTCCTCCCCACCGCCGCCCAGGAGGGCACTGACTAGGCTGTAGGGCATGAGGGGGATCAGGAAGCCGCCGCCCACCCAGGTGAGGAAGACCAGAGGCGCGGCCGGGATCCGCCACCGCATGCCCCGCGCCAGGACGAGCCCCAGCGCTATCCCGGTAGCGGACATACCGACCGTCACCACGTTGAGCACGATCCAGTCCGCGCCGCCGAAATGCGCTGGAACGTGGCCGAACGCCGCGGCCGCTACCCACACGACCTTGACCGCCAGATAAAGCGACAGCGACGCGGCGGCGCCGTACCCGCCGAGCCGTCGCGCCGCCGCCCATCTCGTCCCGATCACTCCGGACATTCCCGTCATGATCGAAGCCTGCCGTCCGCCGGGCGGGCGCCCCTCCCCCGCGCGGGGCGTTCGCCTCACCCGGGGGAGGGAGGGCGGCGGCCCTAGCGATCGGCGGGAAGGAACTCGTCGAGGGCTTCGGCGACCAGGTCGGGACGTTCGAGGGTCTGCATGTGCGGCGTGCCGGGAAGCTCCCGGTAGGTCGAGCCCGGGATGCGCCCGGCGATGCCCGACATGATCTCCGGGGTCGTCGAGGCGTCCAGTTCTCCCGCGAGCACCAGGGTCGGGAAGTCCTTCCCTGCCAGCCGGCCCTGGACGTCCAGGCCCTTGAAGGCCCGCCAGGCCGCGGCCCAGTCGGCGGGGTCGAAGCGCTGGATGCGCTCCCGCGCGTACCGGACGCCCCAGGGGTCGGTGGCGAGCGCGGCGGGCGTGAACCAGCGCGTCAGGGTGGGGACGATCTGCGCTTCCATGCCGTCGGCCTCACCGGACCGGGCTCGGTCCTCGAAGGCGTCGAAGGCGTGGTCGGTGGTGGCGAGCAGGGCCAGCGACGCGACGCGTTCGGGTGCGCGGACGGCGGCGGTCTGCGCGATGCCGCCGCCCATCGACAGGCCGACGACGTGCGCCCGGTCCACGTCGAAGGCGTCGAGGACGCCGAGCAGGTCCGCGGCGAGGTCGTCCATGGTGAACGGGCGGGGCGCCCCGGATGCGCCGCCGTGTCCGCGGAAGTCGTAGGCGAAGACCCGCCGGCCGTCCGCCAGCCGCTCCATGACGGGCTCCCACATGCGCCAGTCCACGCCCAGGGAGTGCGAGAGGATCACGGCCGGTCCGCGGTCGCCCTTCTGCGCGACGACGGTCTCATGGTCGGCGAGCGCGATGCGATGCATGCGCGGCGGCTTGTCCATGCCCTGCTCTTCCAGAACGCCGTTGACGACGGCGAGCGCGTCGAGCGCGCGAGGGAAGCCCGCGTAAACCGAGACGTGCTCGCACAGGGCCAGCAGTTCGGACGGTTCGACGCCCTGCCGCAACGCTCCCCGCACATGGATGGCGAGGCGGCGGTCGGCGCCGCCCAGGGCCGCGATGATGGCGACGGAGGCCAGCTCGCGCGCCCGGCGGCCCAGTTCGGGCCGGGCCAGCGCCCCGCCGAACGCCCCCTCCACCACGGCCTCGAACATCTGCGGGGACGTCTGGAGCACCTCACCGAGCGCCTCTTCGGGCCTGCGCCCCATCAACCCTTCATATTCGCGCCGTCCGCGCTCGCCACGGTTCATGTCCTGCTCCTCTGTAGAAGTCCGCGTTCTGTGGGACGCCTCCATGCTCGTGCCGATAGCGGCAAGATGTCCAAGACCTAGCAAAGCTGACCGTCAGATCTCAGCCTTATTACCCTCGGATCGGCCGCCCGCGTCGCGGACGTCTCGCCATGCCGCTCCGGTTCCCCGACGGTCTGCGGTCACGGTCCGATCGAGGCGAGGTCCGGACGGCGCGCCGCGAAGTCGATGAACGCGGCCAGCGCGGGACTCGGACGGCGTCCGGCGGGCCAGGCGAGGGACGGCGCCCAGGTCGGTTCGGGCTCAAGCCGCACGACGCTCACCGGCTGGCCCGGCTCCTCGGCGACCGAGCGGGGGACGACGGCCGCGGCGAGTCCCACGCTCGCCATCGCCCTGGCCGTGCTGTACTCCCGCGTCTCGAACCGGATGCGCGCCGTCGCGCCGGCGGCCGCCAGGGCGGACAGGACGATCTCGCGGATCACCGAGCCCGGCGAGTAGCAGACCAGGTCGACACCGTCCAGCGCGGCGACGGGCACTCTGTACCGGCCCGCGAGCGGCGCCGACTCCGAAGTGATGAGGACGAGCGGCTCCTCGCCGAGGGGGAGGGACTCCAGCCGCCGCCCTTCCTCCTGCGGCGGCATCCGGACGACGGTCGCCGCGTCGAGGCGTCCTCCGCCGAGGCCCGCGACCATCTCCTCGGTGTTCATCTCCCGAAGTTCCACGTCGACCGCCGGGAACTCCCCGGAGAACTCCGCCAGCAGGCGCGCGAGCCGGGCCGTCAGGCCGCGGGCCCCGCCGAGGCGGATCCGGCCCCGCGTCCCCTCCGCCCAGCCGCGCATCTCGTCCTCGACCGCCGCGATGTCGGACAGGATCCGCTCGGCGTGCTCCAGGAGCGCCGACCCGGCCGGTGTCAGCTCGACCCTGTGGTTGTTGCGCTCGAACAGGGTGATGCCGAGCTGCCGCTCCAGCTTGCGGATCTGCTGGGACAGGGCGGGCTGCGCGATCTGCAACGTCTCCGCCGCACGCGTGAAGTGCAGCTCACGCGCCACCGCCCTGAAGTACTCCAGCTGACGAGAACCCATCATGCGTACATGTTCTCACCACGACGTAACTCATGTGCCGCACCTATTACGCCGTCTCAAGTGTTAACGCAGGGGTAACAGCCCGCTCCCGACACTCCCGATCATGGATCCCGACGCAGGACGGCGTCGATGAGACGGGCCGTGCTCCTCGCCGCCGCGGTGCTCGCCGCGACCGCGACCCTCGTGGCCGGTTCGACGGCGTTCGTCTACGAGCCCCCCGCCGTCCCTACGATGGCCCCGACGACCCCGACGGCCCCGGCCCAGAGGCGGCATCCGACGACGCCCACCCTCACCCGATCGCAGCGCGACGAACTCACCCGCGCGCTCCGCCGGTACCTGGACGGCAGGACCGGCGATCTGTCGATCTCGGTGCGCGAGGCGTCCACCGGCCTCTCGTACTCCTACGGCGACGGCCTGCGCACGGCGACGGCCAGCATCGTCAAGGTCGACATCGTCATGGCGCTGCTTCTCCGGGCTCAGCACGAGCGGCGTGCGCTCACGTCCAGCGAGAAGGCCCTCGCCGAGCGGGCCATCAAGGTCAGCGACAACGACGCCGCCAGCGCGTTGTGGCGTTCCGTCGGCGGCGCGCGCGGTCTGGCCTCCGCCAACAGGAGGCTCGGCCTGCGCGACACCGAGCCCGGTCCCGGCGGCGCCTGGGGGTCGACGACGACGAGCGCCGCCGACCAGATCCGGCTGCTGACCGCCCTCACCTCCGCGGACAGCCCGCTGAGTTCCGCGAGCCGCCGCTACGTCCGCCGCCTGATGGGGGACGTGGCGCCAGAGCAGGCATGGGGAGTCAGCGCGGCGGGGACCGGCGCCGAGGTGAAGAACGGCTGGCTGCCCCGCGAAAGGCACGGCGGCGCCTGGACGGTCAACAGCATCGGAATCGTCGCCATCGCGGGCCGCACCTTCCTGCTCGCCGCTCTCTCCGAACGCGACTCCACCCTGCGGGACGGCGTCGAGACCCTGGAGCACGTTTGCGGAACCGTCGCCGCGGCCCTCGTCCGCGCCTCCATCGAAACCTGAGCGGTCCGTTCACCTGCGATGTTCGCGATATCCGCCCCGGGGCCGTCATACTCTCCGTCAACCAGGGCCCGTCCCCCCGCGCCGAAGGAGCCGCTGGCATGCGCACTCGTCCGCTGTACGACGTCGCCGCCGTCCTGGCGCGGCTGGGCGTGGGCATCGTCTTCATGGCACACGGCTGGCAGAAGATCGAGGCGGGGGTCACCGCGACGGGCCGCTCCTTCGACGCCCTCGGCGTGCCGCTGCCGACCGCCGCGGCCGTCTACTCCGCGTTCGTCGAGCTCCTCGGCGGGGCCGCGCTGATCGTCGGGCTCGGCCTGCCGATCGCCGGTGCCCTCCTCTTCGTCGACATGGCCGGCGCGTTCGTCTTCGTCCACGCGGACCAGGGCCTGTTCCTGGTGGACGGCAAGTCCGTCCAGAACGGCTACGAGCTGGTCCTCGCGCTGGGCATGGCCGGCCTGCTGTTCGCGGCGGGCGGCGGCGGCCGCCTGACCCTCGACCAGTGGATCGTCGCGAAGCGCTTCCACCGCCCCCATCAGGGCGACGAGGACGAGGAGGACGCGGCGAGCTTCGTGGAGTCGCTGCGGCAGGCCGAGACGAAGCCCGCGAAGAAGCCGCGCCGCTCCCCCAAGGCGCCCGCGGCTCCCGCCCCGGACCCGTCCGAGAAGCCGGACAAGCCCGCCGACGACCCCGACGACGTGCTGGTGGCCGGACGCCGGAAGCCGTCCCAGCGCCGCCGCGCCTCGTCCACCCAGCCGACCAAGCGCCCCGCCGACGACACCGGCACACCGACCTGAGCCAGGCGAAGGGACCGACCGAGGCCGGTCCCTCGCTCCGTGAGCACCGGCTGCTCCGCTCGCTCGTGGAGGGCGGGGCGGCGATCACCAACTCACGCCTTGACCTGGAGGCCCTGACGCCAGCTGGGGTGCGCCGGGTTCCAGCCCAGTTCGCGCTTGGCCTTGGCGTTGGACGCGCCACGCAGTTCGGTCATGAGCACGACTCCGGCCTCTCCGGCTGCCAGCCGTCCGATGAACCGCGGCACGCGCAGCGGCTTCTTGGCGCCCAGCATCGCCGCCAGTTCCGGCAGCCATTCGGCGACCGGGGCGGGGTCGTCGTCCACGATGTTGTAGACACCGCGGCCGCCGTTCTCCACCGCCGCGACCGTGGCCTCGGCGGCGTCGGCGATGTGGACGAACGACCACACGCCGCCGCCGTCGCCGACGACCGGGAACTTGCGCTTGCGGATCATCTCCAGCTGCTCCGAACCCGGCGCCATGGAGGTGCCGGGTCCGTAGAACGCGCCGTAGCGCAGCACGATGCCCTCGGTCCAGTCGGCGCTCAGCACGGCCTTCTCCAGGTGCCCGACCGCGGCGATCATCGAGGCCATCTGCGCGACCGGTGAGCGGTCCAAGGGGTCGTGCTCGCTCTTGACCCGCCCGCCGGTCCGATCGTAGGTGAACGCGCCGTTGCTCTGGGCGACGAAGCGCCGTACCCCGGTGGCGCGGGCGGCGGCGAGCAGATTGTCGTTGCCCTCGATCCGCAGCCGGTCGGTCGCGGCGAAGCTGCGTTCGAAATGGCGGGTGTCGATGTGCCCGATGGCGGTCAACTGGTTGACGATCACCTCCGGGGCCGCCTCGCGCACGGCCGCCTCGACCTGGGAGCGGTCGAGCGCGTCGGCGATGACCGGTACCGCGCCCAGCCGCGCCGCCCCGGCCTTGCCGGCTTCGCCGCGGACCATGGCGAACACCTCGTGCCCCGCTTCGACCAGACGAGGCACGAGCTCCTTGCCCATCGCTCCGGTCGCTCCTGCCACCAGTACTCTCATCGTCGGCTCCCTTGCTCTCCGGTCCGGGTTCGCCACTTGAACCGGATGGCCCGCCGATTGCTGACAGAAGTCGAACGTGTCCTACGTCACACCGTGAGCAGGGGCTCCCCATGCTCGGCCGCCGCCCATTGCGCGGTCGCGCGTTCGAGCTTGTCGGGGTTCGCCTGAGTACGGCAGGCGGTGATGCCCTCGGCCGTCACCTCCAGGCACATGACGGCGACGACCCGGCCGTCCACGACGGCCACAACGGCGGGCTCGCCATTGGCGACCCAGGCGTAGATCTCGGACGAGCCGCCGACGATGGCGCGTTTGGCCTCCGCGGGCTTGAAGAGCGCCCGCACGAACGTCGCGACCGCGACGGCTCCCTCGAACGCCTTGGTGCGCGCCGGGACCTTCCCTCCGCCGTCGCCGACGGAGACGGCGTCCTTGGTGAGCAGGCGCACGAGCTCATCCGTCCGGCCGCTGGTGGCGGCCGCGAGGAACTCCTCGACGATCCGATGGGCGGCCGCCTCGTCGATCGCGCCGCGGGCCTTCCCGTGCGCGACATGCTTCTTCGCGCGGTGAAAGATCTGCTGGCTGGCGGCCTCGGTGATGTCGAGGATCTCGGCGATCTCCCGGTGCGGGTAGTCGAAGGCCTCCCGCAGCACGTAGACGGCCCGCTCGTTGGGGGTCAGGCGCTCCATGAGGGTGAGGACCGCGTACGACACCGATTCGCGCTGCTCGGCCGTGTCGGCGGGCCCGAGCATCACGTCCCCCGCGAGCAGCGGCTCGGGGAGCCATCGGCCCACGTAGGTCTCGCGGCGCGCCCGCGCGGAGGTGAGCTGGTTCAGGCAGAGGTTGGTGAGCACCTTCGTCAGCCAGGCCTCGGGGACCTCGATGTGGGCGACGTCGGCGGCCTGCCAGCGCAGGAACGTCTCCTGCACGACGTCCTGCGCCTCGTCCGCGGAACCGAGCAGACGGTAGGCGATGGCCTCCAGGCGGGGCCTCGCCAGCTCGAACCGGTCGACGTCCGTCCCCGTCAAAGGCATGATCCGATCCTAGTCTCCCGCAGTTCCACCTGGTCGCGGCCCGTCTCGTGTGCTCGTGCACTAGAGCAGTGCGCTTGTTCGAAGGGTGCGGTATTCCCGCCCGAATCTCTGTCTCAAGCGCCGCCGTCACCACGTACGGGGCCCTCACCGGAGCGAAGTCCGTCGAAGAAGACGGCCAGGATCTGCTCACGGTCTTCAGGTCCTCGTTCCACGGCCCAGGCGACCGCCGCGACGAGCGAGAACAGCGCGGAGGCGTTGACGTCCGGCCGGACGGCTCCGGCCTCCTGAGCGCGCGCCAACAGTTGCGCCCCACCCGCTTTCATGGCCTGGCAACTGGCGTGCAGGTCCGATTCCGGATCGGCGAGGCTGTCAACGAGGGCGTCGACCAGGCCGCGATAGGTCATCGCATGCTCCACCGCGGCCTCGAACCACTCGACCAGTGCGTCGCCAGGCATAGCGGCGGTGAGCAGTGCGTCCGAGCGCACGCGCAGCCCGCGCAGGCTCTCCCCCAGTAGTGCCTCCAGAAGCGCCTGGCGGTTCGGGAAGTGCCGGTAGAGGGTCACGTTCCCGACGCCGGCTCTGCGCGCGATGTCGTTCAAAGACGCGCCGACGCCCTGCTCGGTGAACGCCGCCCGCGCCGCCGTCAGCAGCCGGTCGTAGTTGCGCTGCGCGTCCTTGCGCGGCGCCCGCCCATTCGCCATGAACCCTCCGCCGGTTGCTAAACGAGGAACCTCCTCATATCGTACCGGACTTGAAGCGAGGAGCCTCCTCGTTTAACTCTCATCGCCGCAGCGAGGAGCACCATGACCGAAGAGATCCTGCCCGCGCCGACGACGGGGGCCGCCCGTGTGCCCGATCCGCCCGGACCGCGGCGCCGACCGGGCCTCGTGCTGGCGATCGTGCTGATCTGCCAGACGATGTTCATCCTCGACACCAGCGTGGTGAACATCGCCCTGCCCCACATCCAGCGAGACGTGGGGTTCTCCCCCGCCGATCTGTCGTGGGTGCTGAACGCCTACATGCTGGCGTTCGGCGGGCTGCTCCTGCTCGGCGGACGCGTCGGCGACGTCTTCGGCCAGCGGCGGGCGCTCATCGGCGGAGTCGCCGTGTTCACCGTCGCCTCACTGGCCGGGGGGCTGTCGACGTCGGCCGGGATGCTGCTCGCCGCCCGCGCCGGGCAGGGGATCGGCGCCGCCGTCGCCGCACCGACCGTGCTCGCCCTGATCACTATCGGCTTCCCCGACCAGGCCGCGCGAGGGCGGGCGCTCGGCGCCTACGCGGCCGTTTCCGGCTCCGGCGCCGCGCTCGGTCTGATCGCCGGCGGAATGCTCACCGACTGGATCTCCTGGCGCTGGGTCCTGTTCATCAACGTGCCGGTCGGCGCCGTCCTGCTCATCTCGGCCCCGCTGTTCATTCCCAAGACCGACCGCCGTCCAGGACACTTCGATCTCACCGGCTCGCTGACCTCGACCCTGGGCGTGACCGCACTCGTCTTCGGCTTCATCCGCGCCGCCGAACAGGACTTCGGCGACCCGCTCGCCCTCGGCGCGCTCGGCACGGCCGTCATCCTGCTCGCGCTGTTCGTGGCCGTCGAGGCCCGTGCCCGGCAGCCGATCACTCCGCTGCGGCTGTTCGCCGACCGCAACCGGGCCACCGGCTACCTCGGCCTGCTGTTCGTCATGGCCGCGGGCAACGGCATGTTCTTCTTCCTCACCCAGTTCCTGCAGCAGATCCGCGGCTACGACCCGCTGAAGGCCGGCCTCGCGTTCGTGCCGCTGACCATCTTGATCCTCATCTCCTCCAACGCTTCCGCTCGGCTGCTGCCCCGCCTCGGCGCGAAGACGCTCACCGCCTCCGGTGCCGCGGCCATCACCGTCGGCCTTCTCTGGCTGGCCCGGCTCACACCGTCGGCCGGCTACGCGGGATCGCTGCTCGGCCCGACACTCATCGCCGGCCTCGGCATGGGCACCCTGCTGGTCGGGATCACCACCGTGCTGACCTCCGGCGTACGCGCGGAGGACGCCGGCGCCGCCTCCGGCCTTCTCAACGTCATGCAGCAGATCGGCGGCGCACTGGGGCTGGCCATCCTCGTCACCGCGTTCGGTGCCGCAACCCGCACGGCACACGGAACAGGCCACCACGTCTTCACCAAGGGGGCGACCACGGCCTTCACCGTCGGAGCGGTTTTCACCGCCTGCACCATCCTGCTGGCCCTGACCATGAAGACCCGCCAAGCCCCCACGCGCGAACCCCTGCCTGGCGAGGAGCCCATCTGATGGCGGTCGCATAACCCCGTCGAAGCATCGCCTCTGGCCCCGGCAAAGGCCGGTCACGACAGGCAGCAGGTCGAATGCCGAGTCGCACCGAACGCAACAAACGCTCACGCGAAAGGGAGAGCGGGGTACCGGCTCATCGCCGATACCCCGCTCTGACCAGGCACTACACAGCCGAGATCAGCTGCAGCCGCTGGTGGAGCCGCAGCCCTCGCAGACGTAGCAGCTGCCCGCCGGGCGCATCTTGGTGCCGCAGGTGAGGCAGAGCGGCGCGTCGGCCGTGCGGCCCTGGCGGCTCTCGATGACCTCCATGGACGAGCGCGCCTCGCCGCCCGCGGCCGGGGCGGGTGCCGCCGGCCGGGCGATCTCGGCGGACTGCGCCAGGGACTCGCGGTCGACCTCCTCCTCGACGTGCAGGGCGGCGGGGTCCTCGCCGTTGGCCTGCATCGCGCGCTCCTCGGCGGTGAAGATGCCGAGGCCGGCGCGCTCCTCGTACGGGAGGTGGTCCAGCGCCAGGCGGCGGAAGATGTAGTCCATCACCGAGGTCGCCATGCGGATGTCCGGGTCGTCGGTCATGCCCGCCGGCTCGAACCGCATGTTGGTGAACTTCTCCACCCACGTCTCCAGCGGGACGCCGTACTGGAGGCTGATGGAGATCGCCATGGAGAAGGCGTCCATCACGCCGGCGAGCGTGGAACCCTGCTTGCCGAGCTTGAGGAAGACCTCGCCGACGCCGTCGTCCGGGTAGGACGAGGCGGTCATGTAGCCCTCGGCGCCCGCCACGGAGAAGCGGGTCACGGTCGCGGGACGCTGCTTCGGCAGGCGCCGGCGGACGGGACGCGGCGCCGTCTCGGCGGGCGCCGCCGCCTTCGGCTCCTCCTTCTTGCCCGCGACGGACAGCGGCTGGCCGACCTTGCAGTTGTCGCGGTAGATCGCCAGGGCCTTCAGGCCGAGCCGCCAGCCCTCGAAGTACACCTTCTCGATGTCCTCGATGGTGGCCTGCTCCGGCATGTTGACGGTCTTGGAGATCGCGCCGGACAGGAACGGCTGGACGGCCGCCATCATCCGGACGTGCCCCATCGGGCTGATCGCCCGCTCGCCCATCGCGCAGTCGAACACCTCGTAGTGCTCGGGGCGCAGCCCGGGCGCGTCCACGACGTGGCCGTGCTCGGAGATGTACTCGACGATCGCCTCGATCTGCTCCTGCTGGTAGCCGAGCTGCTTCAGGGCGCGCGGCACCGTGTGGTTGACGATCTGCATGGACCCGCCGCCGACGAGCTTCTTGAACTTCATCAGCGCGAGGTCCGGCTCGATGCCGGTGGTGTCGCAGTCCATCATCAGGCCGATCGTCCCGGTGGGGGCGAGCAGGCTGGCCTGCGCGTTGCGGTAGCCGTTCTTCTCGCCGGCCTTCAGGCAGTCGGTCCACTGCTTGGCCGCGGCGGCGTGGATCGCCTTGCCCATCGCGTCCAGCGTGCGGACGTCGTCGTTGGCGGCGGCGTGCTTGCGCATGACGCGCTTGTGGCCCTCGGCGTTGCGCGCGTAGCCCGCGTACGGCCCGACGACGCCCGCGATCTCGGCCGAGCGCCGGTAGGCGACGCCCGTCATCAGCGACGTGATCGCCGCCGCGAGGGAACGTCCGCCCTCGGAGTCGTAGGCGTGCCCGGTCGCCATCAGCAGCGCGCCCAGGTTGGCGTAGCCGATGCCGAGCTGCCGGTAGTCGCGGGTCGTCTGCGCGATCTTCTCCGTCGGGAAGTCGGCGAACGTGATGGAGATGTCCATCGCCGTGATGATCAGCTCGGTGAGCTTGACGAACCTGGCGACGTCGAAGGCGTCCTCGGGGGTGAGGAACTTGAGCAGGTTGATGCTCGCGAGGTTGCAGGACGAGTTGTCCAGGCTCATGTACTCCGAGCAGGGGTTGGACGCGGTGATCCGCCCGGTCTCGGGGTTGGTGTGCCAGTCGTTGATCGTGTCGTCGTACTGGATGCCCGGGTCGGCGCACTCCCACGCCGCCTTGGCCATCAGCCGGAACAGCTCCTTGGCCTTGATCGTCTCGACGACCTCGCCGGTCATCCGGGCGCGCAGCGCGAACTCGCCGTCCGACTCCACGGCGTGCATGAACTCGTCCGACACCCGGACGGAGTTGTTGGCGTTCTGGTACTGGACGCTGCCGATGTCCTTGCCGCCGAGGTCCATGTCGAACCCGGCGTCCCGCAGCGCGCGGATCTTGTCCTCCTCGCGCGCCTTGGTCTCGATGAACTCCCCGATGTCGGGGTGGTCGACGTCCAGCACGACCATCTTGGCGGCGCGGCGGGTCGCACCGCCCGACTTGATCGTCCCGGCGGACGCGTCGGCGCCGCGCATGAACGACACCGGGCCGCTGGCCGTCCCGCCCGAGGACAGCAGCTCCCGGCTGGAGCGGATGCGGGACAGGTTCAGGCCGGCGCCCGAGCCGCCCTTGAAGATCACGCCCTCTTCCTTGTACCAGTCCAGGATCGACTCCATCGTGTCGTCCACGGACAGGATGAAGCACGCCGAGACCTGCTGCGGGGACTTGGTGCCGACGTTGAACCACACGGGGGAGTTGAAGCTGAACATCTGGTGGACCAGCGCGTACTTCAGCTCGTGGTCGAAGATCTCGGCGTCCTCGTCGGAGGCGAAGTAGCCCTCCTTGAGGCCCGTGTCCACGTACATCCGGACGACGCGGTCGACGAGCTGCTTCAGGCTCCACTCCCGCTGCGGCGTGCCGACCGCCCCGCGGAAGTACTTCGACGTGACGATGTTGACGGCGTTCAGCGACCAGAAGTCGGGGAACTCGACGCCGCGCTGCTCGAAGTTCACCGAGCCGTCGCGCCAGTTGGTCATGACGACGTCACGACGCTCCCAGCGCATCTCGTCGTACGGGTGCACGCCGGGCGTGGTGAAGATGCGCTCGATCTTCAGCCCTTTGCGGCCCCCCTTGCCGCGCCGCGCCGTCGAGCCGCTCACCGTCTCCGTCATGACCTTCCCCCTCTCGGACCCTCCCGCCGGGCCCTGTCCAGGAACAACCACGCCGCCGCGCGAACGATGCCCGCGCGGAGACGCCTTTACTTGTGCTGATGTGTTTCCGGAACCGTCCCTAACGGGACGGGCCGGGCTCCCCCGAGGAACCGGCCTTCCGCAGTGCTTCGATCTCCTTGGCGAAGTCGTCCAGCGACTCGAAGCTCCGGTAGACCGAGGCGAATCGCAGATAGGCGACCTCGTCGAGTTCGCCGAGCGGCCCCAGGATCGCGAGGCCGATCTCGTGCGAGGGGATTTCCGCGGATCCGGACGACCTGATCGCCTCTTCGACCCGCTGTCCCAACTTCGCGAGCGCATCCTCGTCGACCGGGCGGCCCTGGCAGGCCCTGCGCACCCCGGCGATGATCTTTTCCCGGGAGAACGGCTCGGTGACCCCGCTGCGCTTGGCCACCATCACGAGCACATTCTCCTGCGTCGTGAATCGCTTGCCGCATTCCGAGCACGACCGGCGGCGCCTAATGGCGCCGCCGTCATCGGTCGAACGGCTGTCGATGACTTTGGTGTCAGGGTTGCGACAGAACGGGCAGTGCACGTCCAATCCCTCCCCTGTCGTAAACGAGTTACACCGATGGTAGCGCCATATATAGGGAACTACATCGATGTGACTACTAGATGTTGTGGTCAACCGTAGGGCTCGCCGGACTGCTTCGCAACCTGCTCCCGCGTCCCCTCCGTCACATCCGCCGCGTCCGCGCAGGTCATCTCCGAGACCCGGATTTTCCGTCCGGGCGTGTCGTCACCCACCGCCTCCAGCAGGCCCCTCCCGGTAACCCCCATCACGGCAAAGTCCCAGCAAGAGGCCCCTCTCCCCCACCCGCCGCCTCCAGCAAGGCCCACCGCGCTCGGCCGCGCCGACAGTCGTCGCCTCAACCACTCACACGCACGCCCCACCGCCTCTATCCACTACGGGCGCGACCCGCCACCCCCACCCAAGAACAAGGCCCACCCAGGCCGCCATGCCGCACCCGGCGCCCCCTATCGATCGCGACGGGACCCGCGTGACATCCAGAACGGCGGACGACGCGGCGACGGCGCGCATGATCAACAGGAGCCCGGACCGCTCCTGCAGCCGTCGAGCGAGAGGAAGGAACGTTCGACGGGTGTGACGGGTGGCCGCAGCCGTGGTGACCGAGCGTGTCGGGCGCGCCGGTCAACTTGAGGGCAGCCGGAGCTCCTGGCCCGGGTGGACGGTCGCGTCGCCCGCCAAGCCGTTGAGGTCGATTATGCGCTGCACCACGAGGCGAGGATCGCTGCCAGGATCGGCGGCGGAGGCGATGTCCCAAAGGGTCTCGCCGGGCTCGACGACGACCGTTTCAGAGGGACGCGACGGGCCGCCGTGGCTTTCCCGGGAACCGGCGGAGGCGCCCGAGCCCACGTTGAGCCAGAGCAGGATGAGCGTGACGGTGGCGGCGAAGGCGACCAGGACGGCGCGGCCCCGGCGGGTCAGGCGGATCGGGGGATGGTCACTGCGGGGTGAACCCGGCATCTCTCCCCTCCTCGACTTCGAATGCATTTTCGATCGAACGCCTGTACGATGTTCTACCAGGGGCCCTCCCGAAAAAGCGAGCGCATCTTCGAACAATTGTTTGATCATCGGGCCTGGACGCGATAGCGTTCATGACAAGGAGTGACGGATCCGAGGCGCCCGGGAGGCGACGAGCGATGAGCAAGGTCCGGGACCTGCCCGACGGGCCGATGGACGAGACGGGCCTGACCCAGCGACAGCGCATGGTGCTGGAGGTGATCCGTGACTCGGTCCAGCGCCGCGGGTACCCGCCGTCGATGCGCGAGATCGGCGAGGCCGTGGGGCTGACCAGCACCTCCAGCGTGTCGCACCAGCTCCGGGCGCTGCAGCGCAAGGGTTTCCTGCGGCGCGACCCCAACCGGCCGCGCGCGGTCGAGGTGCGGGTGCCGGGCACGACGCCGGTGCGCACGCACGAGGAGACCTACGAGCCGGCCTCGGGGCAGCCCGCGCCCGCCTACGTGCCGCTCGTCGGCCGCATCGCCGCCGGTGGCCCGATCCTCGCCGAGGAGGCCGTCGAGGACGTCTTCACGCTGCCGAAGCAGCTCGTCGGCGAGGGCACCCACTTCCTGCTGAAGGTCACCGGCGACTCGATGATCGACGCCGCGATCGCGGACGGTGACTGGGTGGTCGTGCGGCAGCAGCCGGTGGCCGAGCAGGGCGACATCGTGGCCGCCATGATCGACGGCGAGGCCACGGTCAAGACGTTCAAGCGCCGCGACGACGGCCACATCTGGCTGATGCCCCAGAACCCCGCCTACGAGCCGATCCCCGGCGACGAGGCCTCGGTGCTCGGCCGGGTCGTGGCGGTCCTCCGCAAGATGTGACGCCGGCCCTCAGCGGCCGCCGGACCACCTCCGGCGGCCGCCCACGCACGCCCAGCTCCCCCGCCCCCAGCCGCAGTCACCAACGCCAAGACGGCCCCCCTGGCACCACCCCAGGCACAAGGCACACCCCGAGGCGTCGCATCACCCCGCCGGGCCCACCACCTCCGGCAGCGCACCCAACCCAATCCACGCATCACCCCCAAGCAGCGCACCCACCGCATAGCGCCCAGCTGTGACGCACAACCCGCATGGCGCACCACCCCAGGTGGCACATGACCCGGCAAAGGGCAGGGGCCGAGGCGGCGCATTACCAGCCGACACACCACCTCAGGCAAGGCACCCAGCCAAGCGGCACATGGCCCTCAGTCGGCGCACTACTCGGCATCTCAAGCAGCGCACTACCTGGCTTGACGCACCGTCTCCCATGGCGCACGCCTCCGAGCGGCGCGTGCCCTGGCACAGGACGTGGCCCGGTGAAGTGCGCCTCGCATTGCGCGCCACCTCAGGCAGCGCACCCGACCAAAGCAGCGCATCACCCTCAAGCGGCGCACCACCCGCAGAACGCCCCAACTCTGACGCACAACCCGTATGGCACCCACCCTGAGCAGCCAAGACCGGCAAAGGCCCGGTCCGAGGGAGCGCATTACCCCAGCGGGCACACCACCTCAGGCGAGGTGCCCGGCCAGGCGCACAGCGACCTCAATCGGTGGCTGCACGACCCGCATGGCGCGCCTTTTCTGGAGGCGGGCTGGCTGGGTGGCGCGCCTGGTTCGGGTGGCGCCTCGGGGGCCTGCTAGCTCGTGCCAAGGGGCATTGGGGCCTGTCTCTGGCGCATGAGCCGCAGGGGGCACGAGCGGTGGCTTGGTTGGACGTGGCGGCGCGCCGGCCGGGCACTGCTTGGGGCAGGGTGCAGTGTCCGGGCGGCGTGCTCGTGTCGCGTCGGGGTCAGCGTTTGGGGACGATGTTGACGATCTTGGGGGCGCGGACGATGATCTTGGCGATGTCGGCGCCGGCCAGGGCGTCCTGGACCTTGGGCGAGGCCAGGGCGCGGCGCTCCAGTTCCTCCTCGGCGATGCCGGGCGGGACGTCCAGGCGGTCGCGGACCTTACCGGCGACCTGGACGACGCAGGTGACCGACTCCTCCACCAGCAGGGCGGGGTCGGCGGACGGCCAGCCCGCGCGGACCACCGGCGCGGTGCGGCCCAGCAGCTCCCACGTCTCGTCGGCGGTGTAGGGGGCGAACAGCGACAGAAGGACCGCGATCGTCTCGGCGGCCTCGCGGACGGCCGGGTCGGCGGCGCCGGGGCCGGAGTCGACGGCCCTGCGGGTCGCGGTGACCAGCTCCATGATCCGCGCGATGGCGACGTTGAACCGCTGCGTCTCGACCAGCGTGGTGACCTCGTCGACCGTGCGGGCCGTGGCGCGGCGCAGGGTCGTGTCGCCGGAGGTCACGTCGACGCCGGGCTCGGAGGAGACCTCGGTGGCGATGCGGTGCACGCGGGACAGGAACTTCGACATGCCGTGCGGGGACACGTCGGCCCAGTCGATGTCGTCCTCGGGCGGACCGGAGAACAGGATCGCCAGCCGGACGACGTCCACCCCGAACTCGCCGATCTGCTCGCCCAGGTCGACGCCGTTGCCCAGCGACTTCGACATCGCCTTGCCCTGGTTGATCACCTGGCCCTGGTTCAGCAGCCGGGTGAAGGGCTCGGTGAAGTCGACCATGCCCATGTCGTGCAGGACCTTGGTGAAGAACCGGCTGTACAGCAGGTGCAGGATGGCGTGCTCGACGCCGCCCGTGTACTGGTCGACCGGCATCCACTTGCGGACCTGCTCGACGTCGAACGGGCCGCCCTCGTAGCCGGGCGAGCAGTAGCGGAAGTAGTACCAGGACGAGTCGACGAACGTGTCCATGGTGTCGGTGTCGCGGGTGGCGGCGCCGCCGCACTTGGGGCACTCGGTGTTCACCCAGTCGGACGCGGCGGCCAGGGGCGAGGTGCCCTTGGGGGCCAGGTCGGCGCCGCGCAGGCCCTCGGGCAGGGTCACGGGCAGCTGGTCGTCGGGGACGGGGACCTCGCCGCACGCCTCGCAGTGCACGATCGGGATCGGGCAGCCCCAGAACCGCTGGCGGGAGACCAGCCAGTCGCGCAGCCGGAAGTTCACCGACGCGCGGCCGGTGCCGCGCTCCTCCAGGATCGCGGTGATGCGGGCGATGCCGTCGGCCTTGGTCAGCCCGTCGATGGGGCCGGAGTTGACGATCGCGCCGTCGCCGGGGGTGGCGACGCCGGTCTCGGCGGGGTCGGCCAGGCCGGTCTCGACGACGACGCGGACGGGCAGGCCGAACTTCAGCGCGAAGTCCAGGTCGCGCTGGTCGTGGGCCGGGACGGCCATGATCGCGCCGTGCCCGTACTCGGCCAGGACGTAGTCGGAGGCCCAGACGGGCAGCCGCTCGCCGTTGACCGGGTTGACCGCGTAGCGGCCCAGGAACACGCCGGTCTTCTCGCGCTCGGTGGACAGCCGCTCGATCTCGCTCTCGCGGGAGACCTCGTCGCGGTAGGCCTCGAACGCGGCGCGGTGGTCGGGGTGGCAGATCTCCTCGGCCAGCGCGGCGTCGGCGGCCACGACCATGAAGGTGGCGCCGTACAGGGTGTCGGGGCGGGTGGTGTAGACGGTGACGGGCTCGTCGCGCCCCTCGATCACGAAGTCGACGTCGGCGCCGGTGGAGCGGCCGATCCAGTTGCGCTGCATCAGCAGGACGCGTTCGGGCCACTTGCCCTCCAGCTGCGCCATGTCGTCCAGCAGCCGGTCCGCGTACTCGGTGATCTTGAAGTACCACTGGGTCAGCACGCGCTTCTCGACCAGCGCGCCGCAGCGCTCGCAGTGCCCGCCGACGACCTGCTCGTTGGCCAGGACGGTCTGGTCCTTCGGGCACCAGTTGACGTGGCCGCCCTTGCGGTAGGCCAGGCCCCGCTCGTAGAAGCGCAGGAACAGCCACTGCGTCCACTTGTAGTACTCGGGGTCGGAGGTGTGCAGGCGCCGCGTCCAGTCGAAGGACGGGGCGTAGCGGCGGAAGGAGGCCGCCTGCGTCTCGATGTTGGCGTAGGTCCACTCGGCGGGGTGCGAGTCGCGCTTGATGGCGGCGTTCTCGGCGGGCAGGCCGAAGGAGTCCCAGCCGATCGGGTGCAGGACGTTGAAGCCGCGCTGGAACCAGTAGCGCGCGACGACGTCGCCGATGGCGAACGCCTCCGCGTGGCCCATGTGCAGGTCGCCGCTGGGGTAGGGGAACATGTCCAGGGCGTAGCGGCGCTCCTCGGCGGGGCCCTCCTCGTCCGCCTTGAACGGGTCGAGCTCCTCCCAGCGGGCCTGCCACTTGTCCTGGACCGCCCGTGGGTCGTACCCGTCGTTCAGGGGGGACGCCCCCCCTGCACCCCCCGGCGTTGCGCGGTGGGGAACGTCGCTGCTCACGCTTCTGACTCCGGTTCCTGCTGCTGGGTCGTGGCCGTCCGCCGACATGAAACGGCCCCTCGCGCAGGAGGGGCCACCACGCTGACGTCAGTGCGTCAACGCGGTCCTTCGAGGAGCAGCCTGGCTGGCATACCTCAAGAGTAGCGCAACCGCAACCCCGCCCGCCGCGACTTAATGCCCCGACTCCTGGCGGGCCATGGACACGACGCCGGTCACCTGCACGCGGGTCAGCTCCAGGTCGGCGCCCACGGCGGACAGCGTCTCCTCCTCGGAGACGGTCAGCGGGCCGTCGACCAGCGCGATCTCGGCGGCGGCGCGCAGGATGCTCTCCCGCGCCTCGGGGGCGAGGGCGGAGGCGGCGCGCCCCATCTCGACGCGGACCTCGTCGAAGGGGCGGCCGAGGTCGGCGTTCAGGGCGGACTCGTCGAACCCGGGCTCGCCGGCCTGGCGGACGACGGCGACCGCGCGGGAGCGGGCGGCCGCGTTGGTGTAGTCGCCGGAGCGCAGGACCTGGGCGATCGCCATGCGCAGCAGCATCGCGGGCATCTGCGCGAGCTGCGCGGTCGTCGGCACGTCGAGCACGGCGGGGTTCCAGCGGCCGTGGCAGGTGTCGCACTCGACGAACTCGCCGCCGGCCTTCGTCAGCGGGATGACCGGGATGAAGAACAGCGTGAAGAAGTTGCGCCCCTGCCTGCGGCGGTACTCGCGGTCGCCGCCGCATCCGGGGCAGTGGAAGACTCCCCTGGTCAGGGTGAAGAACACCACGCGCCAGCCGAAGATGATCAAGATCGCGCACCCTTTCTCGCTGCAGCGGCACATGCTAGCGCCGCGGGGTGACGGGCATCCGGCGCGGGCCCGGCGTCCGTCCGAACCGTCCGGATCCGGTCACAGAGCCGGGAACCCGACGAAGACGGCCCCTCATCCTGCCCGCGGAGGCGCCGTCGCGACGACGAAAACGCCACGTCAAGGCCGGCGAACGATGGCGCCGGACGCGTCCCGTGCAGCAGGATGTGCGGAACGGTCTCATACACTCGCCGGTAACTAACCGGCCGGTCACCTTTCCGCGCGAGGAGTGCCATGCTCAACCTGTCCGTGCTGCTGGAGGACGCCGCCCGGGAGACGCCCGACCGCGACGCCGTCGTGTTCGCCGACCTCCGGCTCTCCTACTCCTTCCTCGACCAGGTCGCGAACCAGGTCGCGAACCTGCTGCGCGAGCGCGGCGTCGGGCCGGGCGACAAGGTGGCGCTGTCCAGCCCGAACCTCCCCTACTTCCCGATGGTGTACTTCGGGGCGCTCAAGGCGGGGGCGGTGGTCGTCCCGCTGAACGTGCTGCTCAAGCCGCGGGAGATCGCCTACCACCTCGGCGACTCCGGCGCCAAGGCGTTCTTCTGCTTCGAGGGCACGCCGGAGCTGCCGCTCGGCGAGATGGGGCGCGCCGGGTTCGAGCAGGCGGAGGGGTGCGAGCACCTCTTCCTGCTGCCCGCCGACCCGTCCGCCGCCGAGTCCCCGGTGGAGGGGGCGGAGGTGTTCTGGGCCGCGCTCGCGGGGAAGCCGGGCACCTTCGAGACGGCGCGGACCGGGCCGGACGACACCGCCGTGATCATCTACACCAGCGGGACGACCGGGCAGCCGAAGGGCGCCGAGCTCACGCACAGCAACCTCCTCATGAACGCCATGGTGGACGACACGCTCTTCTACCGGACGCTGCACGACACGTCGCTGGTCACGCTGCCGCTGTTCCACATCTTCGGGCAGACGTGCGTGATGAACGTCGGCCTCTACCGGCGCGCGACGCTCGTGATGCAGGCGAGGTTCGACGCCCGGCAGGCCATCGAGCTGATGGTCAAGGAGAAGGTGAACATCTTCGCGGGCGTCCCGACGATGTACTGGGGCCTGCTGACCGACGAGACCTCCGACGAGGAGATCGCGGCGATCCGGGAGAACCTCCGCGTCGCGGTGTCGGGCGGGTCGGCGCTGCCGATGGAGGTCCTCAAGGGGATCAAGACCAAGTTCGGCGTGGACGTCCTGGAGGGCTACGGCCTGTCGGAGACGTCGCCGGTGGCCTCGTTCAACCGCCCGGACCGCCCGACCAAGCCCGGCTCGATCGGCCTGCCCGTGTGGGGCGTGGAGATGAAGCTGATCGACGACGACTGGAAGGAGATCGAGGGCGAGGGGCCCGGTGAGATCGCCATCCGGGGGCACAACATCATGAAGGGCTACCACGGGCGGCCCGAGGCGACCGAGGCCTCCGTCAGGGACGGCTGGTTCCGCACCGGCGACGTGGCCCGCCGCGACGAGGACGGCTACTACTACATCATCGACCGCTCCAAGGACATGATCATCAGGGGCGGGTACAACGTGTACCCGCGGGAGCTGGAAGAGGTCCTGATGACCCACCCGGAGGTCTCGCTGGCCGCGGTGGTGGGCGTCGCGCACCCCTCGCACGGCGAGGAGGTCAAGGCGTACGTGATCCGCACGCCCGGCGCGACCGTCACCGAGGACGAGCTGGTCGCGTGGGGCAGGGAGCAGTTCGCCAACTACAAGTACCCGCGGATCGTCGAGTTCCGCGACGAGCTGCCGATGACCGCCACCGGCAAGATCCTCAAGCGCGAGCTGCGCTGACCGCGCGCGGGCCCCGGGGCCTCAGCGGACGCTGAGGTCCTGGGTCCCGACGACGCGCAGCAGCTTCATCGCCTCGTGCGAGGGCGTGCCCGGCGTGGTCGTGTAGAGGACGACCCGCTGGTCGCGTTCCGGCACGTAGAGCACGTCGCAGTGCATGTCCAGCTCGCCGACGACGGGATGCGTCATGCGCTTGCGGCTGCCGCGCCTGATCTCGACCTCGCCCTCGTCCCAGAGCCGGGCGAACAGCGCGCTGCGGCCGGCGACCTCGGCGACCAGCCCGGCGATGCCGGCGTCGCCCGGATACCGGCCGAACGCCGCCCGCAGGTCGGCCACCAGCCCGCGGGCGAACCGCGTCAGGTACTCGTCGGCGCCGTACCGCTCGATGTCGGAGCCGGTGAACAGCCAGCGGACGACGTTGCGGTCACCGGGCGCCATCGCGGCGAACTCGGTCATGAGCGCCGCCGCGAGCGGGTTCCAGGCGATGATGTCCTGCCGGGCGCTCAGCACGTAGGCGGGCGTGTCGTCCAGCCGTTCGAGCAGGTGCACGATCCCCGGCGGGACGTCCCGCGAAGGGCCGCTCGGCGGTTCCGGCGCCTCGCCGGCGAGGCCGTAGAGGTAGGCGCGCTCATCGTCGGTCAGCCTCAGCGCGCGCGCCAGCGCACCGAGGATCTGCCTGGACGGACGAGGCCCGCGTCCCTGCTCCAGCCGGATGTAGTAGTCCACCGACATGCCCGCCAGTCGCGCGACCTCTTCCCGGCGCAGACCGGGGGTCCGGCGGCGCGTCCCTCCCGGGAGCCCGACGTCGGCGGGCTGGATGCGGGCCCGCCGGGAACGCAGGAACGCCGCCGTCTCTTGTCTGTCCATGGCCTCCAGCATGTCCGATACTCCGGAGGGACCGCCGGGCCGAGGGTGGTACGGCCGATCCCAGCTTCGGCCGGTCTCTCCTCAGCCCGGACGCCGCCGGTGAACCTGGACGGCATGACGACACAGATCGCACTCATCACCGGGGCCAACAAGGGCATCGGCTTCGAGACGGCCCGCCTCCTCGGCCGCGGCGGCGTCACCGTCCTGCTCGGGGCGCGGTCGGCCGAGCGCGGCGAGCCGGCCGCCGCCGCGCTCGCCGCCGAGGGGATCGACGCCCGTTTCGTCCGGCTGGACGTCACCGACGCCGACACCGTCGAGGCCGCCGCCAAGGGGATCGACGCCGAGTTCGGCCGGCTCGACATCCTGGTCAACAACGCCGGGATCACCACGACGGGGGCCACCGGCTTCCCGCCGAGCCGGACGGCGCCGGACCTGGTCCGGACCGCGTTCGAGACCAACGTGTTCGGCGTCGTCGCGGTCACCAACGCGATGCTCCCGCTGCTGCGCCGCTCCCCCGCCGGGCGGATCGTCAACGTCTCCAGCGAACTCGGCTCGCTGACGTTGCACGGCGACCCGTCCAGCCCGGTGCACGGCGTCAACCTGCTGCCGTACAACGCGTCCAAGTCGGCGCTGAACGCCGTCACCGTCGCCTACGCCAAGGAGCTGGCCGGCACCTCGGTCACGGTGAACGCCACCACGCCCGGGTACTGCGCGACGGATCTCAACGACCACGCCGGGCACCGGACGCCGGAGCAGGGGGCGTCCGTGATCGCCGGGGTGGCCCTCCTCGGCGACGGCGGCCCGACGGGCGCGTTCCTCGCCGAGGACGGCCCCCTGCCCTGGTAGCCGGGCTCAGATCGTGTAGGGCAGGCGCTTGATCCCGTTGATGAAGTTGGACTCCAGGCGGTCGGGGTCGCCGGAGGCGCGGAGGGCGGGCGTGCGGCGCAGCAGCTCGCGGAACATCACGGTGATCTCGCGCCTGGCCAGGTGCGCGCCGAGGCAGAAGTGCGGCCCGGGCCCGCCGAACCCGACGTGCGGGTTCGGGTCGCGCAGGATGTCGAACCGGTCCGGGTCGGTGAAGACCGACTCGTCCCGGTTGGCCGACCAGTAGTAGAGGACGAGCTTGTCGCCCTCCTTGATCTCGTGCTCGTTCAGCACGGTGTCGCGGGTCGCGGTCCGGCGCATCCAGATGACCGGCGAGACGTACCGGACGATCTCCTCGACCGCGCCGGGCATGCGGCCGTCGAAGTCCTCGGTGAGCAGGGCCCGCTGGTCGGGGTTGCGGGTGAACAGGTCGAGGCCGTGGGCGATCGCGTTGCGGGTGGTCTCGTTGCCGGCGACGACCAGCAGGATGAAGAACGAGCCGAGCTCCTGGTCGGTGAGCGACTCGCCGTCGAGGTTGGCGTTCACCAGGGCGGAGGTGAGGTCGTCGGTGGGGTTCGCGCGGCGCTGCCGCCCGAGGTCCTCGACCAGGCCGCGCAGCGTCTCGCCGGCGCCGAGCAGCGCCATCGCCATCTGCTCCGGCTCCGCCGTCGGGATGAACTCGGGGTCGTTGCCCGCGAGGATGACGTTCGTGGCGTCCAGGACGGTCCTGTACTGCTCCTCGGCGATGCCCATCATGTCGCAGATGATCTTCAGGGGGAGCCGGGCGGCGACGTCGGCGACGAAGTCGCCCGTCCCGCCGCCCGCCGCCACGTTCTCGACGATCTGGCCCGCGACCGCCTCGACCCGGTCCTCGAACCGCTGGATCATGCGCGGCGAGAACGCCCGGGACACGATCCGCCTGATCTTGGCGTGCCGGGGGTCGTCCATGCTGATCATCGAGCCGAAGTACTCGTGCATGTCGCCCGGCATGTCCGGGATGCTGATGGCGCCCCTGCCGGAGCAGAAGTCCTGCGGGCGGCGGGACGCCTCGACGACGTCGGCGTGCCGGGTCAGCGCGTAGTAGCCGGGGCCCTGGGGGGCGATGACGATGTCCGGCTCCTCGTAGCGGATGAGGCCGGCGTGCCAGCGCAGCGCCTTGAAGGCCTCGTGCCGGTAGTCGTGCGGCCGCCGCCAGAAATCCCAGTCGGTCAGGTTGATGTCGTCGACCTTGAGCACGCGCCCACCACCTCGTCATGTCCGAACCCGATTCGGTTTACATGCACCCTCTCAAAGTAAAGATGCAAGCGCACACTGATCGGCGGGGTGACGCGCCTCACACCGGTTCGCCGGGGGCGCGGCGCGCCCGCGCCCCCGGCGTCCGGTCACAACCGTGTCCACGCCTCCTGGAGGACGGAGCGCAGGATCTGCTCGATCTCGTCGAAGTGCCCCTGGTCGCAGATCAGCGGCGGCGCCAGCTGGACGACGGGGTCGCCGCGGTCGTCGGCCCGGCAGTACAGGCCCGCCTCGTAGAGGGCCTTGTCGAGGAACCCGCGCAGCAGGCGCTCGGACTCCTCGTCGTCGAACGTCTCCCGCGTGTCCTGGTCCTTGACCAGCTCGATGCCGTAGAAGTAGCCGTCGCCGCGCACGTCCCCGACGATCGGCAGGTCGCGCAGCCGCTCCAGCGTGCCCCGGAACGCGTCCCGGTTGCGCATGACGTGCCCGTTCAGGTCCTCGCGCTCGAACAGGTCGAGGTTGGCCAGCGCGACCGCCGCCGACACCGGGTGCCCGCCGAACGTGTAGCCGTGCGCGAACATCTCCGTCCCGCCCTTGAACGGCTCGAACAGGCGGTCGGCCACGAGCATCCCGCCGAGCGGCGCGTACCCGGACGTCACACCCTTGGCGAAGGTGATGACGTCCGGCGTGTAGCCGAACCGCTCCGCGCCGAACGTCGTGCCGAGACGGCCGAACGCGCAGATCACCTCGTCCGACACCAGCAGGACGTCGTGCCGGTCGCAGATCTCCCGGACGCGCTCGAAGTAGCCGGGCGGCGGCGGGAAGCAGCCGCCGGCGTTCTGCACCGGCTCCAGGAACACGGCGGCGACGGTGTCGGCGCCCTCGAACTCGATGACCTCCTCGATCCGGTCGGCGGCCCACCGGCCGAACGCCTCGGGGTCGTCGCGGTGCTCGGCGGCCCGGTAGATGTTGGTGTTCGGCACCCGGAAGCCGCTCGGCACGAGCGGCTCGTACGGCGCCTTCAGGCCGGGCAGGCCGGTGATCGACAGCGCGCCGTGCGGGGTGCCGTGGTAGGCGACCGCCCGGCTGATCACCTTGTGCTTGCCCGGCTTCCCGGTGAGCTTGAAGTAGTGCTTGGCGAGCTTCCACGCGCTCTCCACCGCGTCGCCGCCGCCGGTGGTGAAGAAGACGCGGTTCAGGTCGCCGGGCGCGAGGGCGGCGAGCCGCTCGGCCAGCTCGACGGCCTTCGGGTGCGCGTACGACCAGATCGGGAAGTAGGCCAGCTCGGCGGCCTGCTTGGCGGCGGCCTGCGCCAGCTCCCCGCGGCCGTGCCCGGCCTGGACGGTGAACAGCCCGGCGAGGCCGTCCAGGTAGCGGCGGCCCGCCGAGTCGTAGACGTAGGGGCCCTCCCCGCGGACGATCACCGGGATCTCGCCGCCGTCCGGGGCCGCCGAGTGCCGCGCGAAGTGCATCCACAGATGGTCGCGCGCCGCCCTCTGCATCGCGTCGTGCTGCTGGCTGGTCACGTCCGACTCCGTCATCACGATTCCCTCGGTGCGATCGATCCAGTTGCTCTGATGCTATGTGACTGCGGATTCCGCTGTAAATACATGGTGATACGCCGATATCCGAAGAGAGAGGGCCCTGCCGGTCCGGCGCCGCGGAGCCGCGGGTACCGTTCGCCGCGAACCGAGGAGGCGTACATGGGCGACATCACGACCGGATCGGTCAACGCGAACGGGCTCGACTTCGGATACCTCGCCGCCGGCCCCCAGGACGGGCCCCTGGCGCTGCTGCTGCACGGCTTCCCCGACTCCCCGCACACCTGGCGGCACCTCATGCCGGAGCTGGCCGCCGCCGGCCACCGCGCCGTGGCCCCCTTCATGCGCGGCTACGCCCCCACGTCCGTCCCCGCGGACGGCGCGTACCAGAGCGGCGCCCTCGCCGCCGACGCCATCGCCCTGCACGAGGCGCTCGGCGGCGGCCCCGACGCCGTGGTCGTCGGTCACGACTGGGGCGCCTTCGCCACCTACGGCGCCGTCAACGCCGCCCCGGAACGCTGGCGCAAGGCGGTCGCCATGTCCGTTCCGCCCATCTCGGTGATGGCGACCTCGTTCTTCGACTACGAGCAGCTCAAGCGCTCGTTCTACATCTTCGTCTTCCAGACGCCGCTGGCCGAGCTCGCGTTCGGCCGGTCGTTCGTCGAGGGGCTGTGGCGCGACTGGTCCCCCGACGACGGCCGCGACCGGTCCGCGGACGTCGACCGCGTGATGGAGTGCCTCGCCGCGCCGGACAACGCCGCGGCGGCGATCGGGTACTACCGCGCGATGCTCGACCCGTCCCGGCTCGTCGACCGGTACGCGGCCGAGCAGCAGGCGACCACCATCGTGGGCGAGCGCCCCGTGCTCTACCTGCACGGCGCCGAGGACGGCTGCGTCGCCGCGGACGCGGTGGACCTCGACGCCGTCCGGGCCGCCCTCCCGCCCGGATCGCGGGCCGAGCGGATCGGCGGCGCCGGCCACTTCCTCCAGCTGGACCGCCCCGCCGAGGTGAACGAGCGCGTGCTCAGCTGGCTGGCGTCCTGACCAGGTCGGCGGCCTTCTCTCCGATCATGATGGCGGGGGCGTTGGTGTGGCCCCGGGTGATCTGCGGCAGGATCGACACGTCCGCGACCCGGAGCCCCTCGACGCCGCGGACGCGCAGGTCCGGGTCGACGACCGAGCCGGCGTCGGTGCCCATCCGGCACGTGCCGGTGGGGTGGTAGAGCGTCTCGGAGTGCCCCCGGACGTAGGCGGCCAGCGCGTCCTCGTCGTCCGCCCCCACGTAGGGCTGCATGACGTCGCCGACGAAGGGCCTGAGCGCGTCGGCGGCCAGCAGCTCCTCCGCGCGCCGCACGCCGTGCATCAGGCGCCGCAGGTCGCTCTCCTCCGTCAGGTAGGCGGGGTCGATCACCGGCGGCGCGGCCGGGTCGGCGGACGCGAGCGAGACGCGCCCGGACGACTCGGGCCGCAGCAGCACGACGCCGAGCGTCACGCCGTGCTCGGTCGGCGGGGTGAGCCCGTGCGCGACGTAGGGGGCCGGCGCGAAGATGAGTTCGAGGTCGGGGGCGTGCAGGGTGGGGGCGCTCTTGGTGAACACGACCGCCTCGCCCACGTTGGAGGTGAACGGCCCGCGCCGGGCGAGCAGGTAGCGGGCGATGTTCGGCAGCGACTCCGCGCCCGCGAGCGTGACCTTCCTCGGGCAGTGCCGGACGACGCCGACCGACAGGTGGTCCTGGAGATGGCGCCCCACCTGCGGGGACTCCACGACCGGCTCCACGCCCGCGCTCCGCAGGTGCTCGGGGTCGCCGACGCCGGACAGCATCAGCAGGTGCGGCGACCCGACCGCGCCCGCGGCCAGGATCACCTCGCGGCGCGCCGTGACGCGCCCGCCGCCGTACTCCACGCCGGTCGCCCGGCCGTCCTCGATCAGCACCCGCGACACCTGCGCGCCCGTCACGACGGTCAGGTTGGGACGCTTCCGCGCGGGACGCAGGTAGGCGTCGGCCGCGCTGCACCGCCTCCCGCGCCGCTGGCTGACCGGCGTGAGCGCGTACCCCTCGTTGGACGGGCCGTTCAGCTCCGGCAACCTGTTGAGGCCGGTGGCGGCGCACGCCTCCAGGAACGCCCGCGTGGTCACGTTCGGACTGCGCTGCTCGGAGATCGTGACCGGGCCGGAGGTGCCGTACACGTCGCCCTTGTTGCTGCCGACGCGCCCCTCCACGCGCTTGAAGTACGGGACGACGTCCTCGTACGACCAGCCGGGGACGTCCCAGTCGTCGTAGTCGTCGTAGTGCCCGCGCACCCACATCATCGCGTTCAGCGATGACGACCCGCCGAGCGTCCTCCCCCGCGGCCAGTACAGCTCGCGCCCGTCCAGCTCGGGCTGCCCGGCGGTGCTGTAGTCCCAGTCGTACTCGGTCTTGAAGAGCTTCGGGAACGCGGCCGGGATGTGGATCTCGCTCTTGTCGTCCGGGCCGCCCGCCTCCAGGAGGGCCACGGTGACGGAGGCGTCCTCGGAGAGGCGAGCGGCCAGGGCGCACCCCGCGGACCCGGCGCCGACGATGACATAGTCGTGTTCCATGGGGGCTCCAGCACTCCACGGGCCGCGGCACGGCCCGTTCTTCCCCCGGGCTTACCACCGGGAGGGGCCGCCCGTCCATGCGTGCGGAGCGGTTTCGGACGCATGGACGCCGGCGGGAACCCGGATCGGGCGCGCAGCGTCGATCCCGTGAACCTGTGATCACTCAGAGGGGGCGTGCGATGACCGAGTACCCGGCCGGATCAGTCGAACCGTACGAGCGCGGCCTGGAGGCCAGGCGCGGCGGGAACCTCGCGGAGGCCGAGGAGCTGCTGCGGGAGGCGTTCGAAGCCGGGCATCCGGGGGGCGCCCACGAGCTCGGGTCCCTCGCGGCGGAGCGCGGCGACGACCGGGAGGCCCTGGCGTGGTGGCGGCGGGCCGCCGAGGCGGGGCTTCCCGAGAGCGCCTTCGAGGTCGGCTACGGCGCGGAGCGGGACGGCGACCTGGAGACCGCCGAACGCTGGTACCGGCGGTCCGCCGAGGGCGGCTTCTCGGGCGGCGCCCTGAACCTGGGCATCCTGCTGGAGAACAGGGGCGACGTCGAACAGGCCATGGACTTCTTCCGCCGGGCCTGGGAGCTCGGCTCGGACAAGGCCGCGTTCAACCTCGGCCGGCTGTGCGACGACGACGGCAAGGGCGACCTCGAAGCGGCGGAGACCTGGTACCTCCGCGCCGCCGAGCGCGGCAACGGCGGCGCCGCGTTCAACCTGGGGTTCGTGCGCCAGGACAGGGGCGATCCCGCCGGGCGGCTCCAGGCGTGGCGGCTGGCCGCCGATCTCGGGCATCCCAAGGCCGCCTTCTGCCTCGGCGACCACGCGCAGAAGGCGGGCGACGAGAACGCCGCCATCGGCTGGTTCCGCAGATCGGTGCAGGAGGCCGGCGTCGAGCACGCCGCGCGCAGGCTCGGCGACCTCTACCGGCGCCGGGGCGACGAGCGCAGTGCCCGGTTCTGGTCGGAGTTCCTGAGCGGGCTCAGCTGCTACAGCCCGGAGTTCGAGGCGTTCGCCAGTGCGGGGTCGGCCGCGGCGATCCAGCGCCAGAACGTCCTCAACACCGCCGTCGGTGACGGCGACATCGCCTTCGACGTCGACGCGCGCACCATCACCGCGGGCGGACGCACCCTCCACGGCATGACGTTCCTCGGCAGCTTCTCCCACGTGAGCGACACGTGGCTGTGGGCGTGGGCCAACCCGCACTACGGCGTCGGCGTGCCCGCCGTCGCCCCGCTGGCCGCGGTCCGCGAGCACGGCGCGCGCCGCGCCGTTCCGGAACTGACGGCGGGACGTCTGGACCTCTCCGGCTTCCCCGACCCGCACCAGGCCGCGACCACCATGGCCATCGCCGCCGCCGCGCTGCTCGGCGGCAACGGCGTGCAGAGCTGCCGCGTGAACGACGGGCAGGGCTCGTTCTACTTCCACGTCGACGACCCGGCCCTGCCCGCGGCCGAGTTCGACCCGCTCTCGGCGACGCGCCTGATGATGACCGCCGCCGAGGTCTTCCCCACCGAGCAGCGCCGCGTCGTGCGCGGTTTCCTCACCCACCACGGGTGCCGGATCCGAGAGAGCGAGGAGATCATCGAGGGCGTCGCCCCGCAGGGCGGCCAGGTGACGGTCGCCTTCACCCCCGACGGCGCCATCAAGGCCACCAGCGCGGGCCGCACGGCCGCCGGCTGACCGGCCCGCCTCCGGCCGCGGCGGGCGGGGTCAGGCGGAGAAGCGGCGGAGCAGGACGGCCGTGCGAAGCTCGTGGTGCTCGCGGTGCATGCGCCCGTCGCGCATCAGGATGAGCAGGCCGTGCAGGCCGCTCCAGAGCGTCTCGGTGAGCACGTCCACGTCGTCCCCGCCCGCGAACGGCCGGACGGTCTCGCGCAGCTCGCCGAACGCCTCCTGGAGCGCGGGCGGCGCCTCGGGGGTCGCGAACGGCAGGTCGACGTCCCTGACGAACATCACGTCGTAGAGGGCGGGCCTGCGCTCCGCGAAGTCGGTGTAGGCCGCCGCGACCCCCGCCAGCGCCTCGGCGGGCCCGGACGCCGCCGTGCGCGCCCGCCGCAGCTCGTCCGCGAGCTCGGCGCACCCCTCGACCGCGACCGCCGCCATGATGGCGCCCTTGCCCTTGAAGTGGCTGTAGAGGACGGGCTGGCTGTACTCGATCTCCGCGGCGAGCCGGCGCGTCGTCACCGCGTCCCAGCCCTCGCTCTCGGCCAGCTCCCGCGCCGCCGTGATGATCAGCTTCTCGCGTTCCGCCCGCTCTCGCTCCCGGCGTCCCTGGATCGACATGGCAGTGATCCTAGCATTGCTAGCCATCCTGTCGACGCTATGCTAGCGTCGTTCTCGTTCCTAGCGCTGCTAGCACTCATGGAGACGCCATGCTGACCCCCATCGCCTACGGACTGGCCGTCGTGCTCGCCCTGTTCTGCGTTCTCATCGGCGCGCGGTTCCTCACCGCGCCGTACCCGGCGGCCGCCGGCTACGGCGTCCCCGCCAAGGCCGACGGCGACATCGCCTACCTGAGGATCAAGGGGCTGCGCGACCTGACGACCGGCCTCCTCGGCCTCGCCCTGATCGCTTTCGCCGGCGCCCACGCCGCGGGCTGGTACATGCTGGTCGTGGCCATCGCACCGCTCGGCGACACCCTGATCGTGCTGCGCCACGGCGGCACGAAGGCCGTCGCGTTCGGCATTCACTTCGCCACCGCCGTGGCCGTGCTCGCCAGCGCGGTCCTGCTGTTCGCCGTCTGACCCCCTCCCCTGTCCCGGACAAGGAGCCCCTCGCATGTCGCTGATCTCACCGGACTTCGACGAGTCCGTGATCGTCCGTTCCGCCGAGGCCGAGGTGATCGGCCGCTCCCCCGTCACCATCAGGCTGCTGGCCGACAGCGGCTCGACCGGCGGCGCCCTCTCCACCCAGCGCGTCACCCTGGCCACCGGCGCGGACGGCGCCAAACCGCACCGCCACGACGGTTCCGCCGAGATGTTCTACATGCTGGACGGCGCCGCCCAACTCCTCTCGGGCGAGCAGGTGGTGACCGCGGAACGCGGCGACCTCGTCGTCGTCCCGCCCGGCCTGCCGCACGCCTTCGCAGCGGCCCCCGGGGAGAGCGCCGACATCCTCATCGTCATCACCCCCGGCGTCGAGCGCTTCGAGTACTTCCGCCACCTGGAGCGCATCGCCTACGGGAAGGTCCCGCCCGAAAGCCTCCTGGACGTCCAGGAGATCTACGACACCTACTTCCTCACCAGCGCGGCCTGGGAGAAGGCGCGCGCCTGACGGCCCCGAAACGGCGACGAGCCGACCGGAACGTTCCGGTCGGCTCGTCGCCGTCTGAAGCGGCCGTCGTCACGATCCCCAGTCGGGGCGCAGCGGCATGCGGCTCGTGCCGTCGTCCTCCAGCTTCACGCCGAGCGTCTGGTGCAGCTGGATCCAGTTCTGGTTGAAGCCGAGCACGCAGCCCGCCATGTAGACGCGCCACACGCGGGCGGTTCCCTCGCCGACCTCGGCGACGGCCTCGTCCCAGTGCGCGTCGAGGTTCTCGCACCAGCCGGTGAGCGTGCGCGCGTAGTGCTCGCGCAGGTTCTCCTGGTGCCGGATCTCGAACCCCGCGTCGTTCATCTGGCTCTGGACGTAGCCCGGGCCCTCCAGTTCGCCGTCCGGGAACACGTACCGGTTGATGAACCCGTTCTCCTTGCGGGAAGGAGACGTGTTGTCCGGACGCGTGATGGTGTGGTTCAGCATCCGACCGCCCTTCTTCAGCTTCCCGTGGAGGAAGGAGAAGTAGGCCGGGAGGTTCTTCTTCCCGATGTGCTCGGTCAGGCCGATGGAGCTCACCGCGTCGAAGCCGGTCTCGGCCACGTCGCGGTAGTCCATGTGCCGGACCTCCGCGAGGTCGGACAGGCCCCGGTCGGCGATCGCCTTCTGCGCCCACTCGGCCTGCTGCTTGGACAGCGTGACGCCGAGCGCCTTGACCCCGTACTCCTTCGCGGCGTGCATCACCATGCCGCCCCAGCCGCAGCCGACGTCCAGCAGCCGCATCCCCGGCTTCAGCCCGAGCTTCTTGGCCACCAGGTCGTGCTTGTTGAACTGCGCCTCTTCCAGAGTGGCGCCCTCATGCGGGTAGCACGCGCAGGTGTAGGCCATCGAGGGGCCGAGCACCCACTCGTAGAAGGTGTTGGACACGTCGTAGTGGTGGGAGATGGCCCGCGCGTCCCGCTTCTTGGAGTGCCGGAGCCACGACGGGATGCGGCTGAACGGCGCCTCCTGCGGCGGCGGGTCCAGCCGGCGCGACGCCGCCGCGCGCAGCAGCGGATCGCGCAGCACCCCGCCGGCGATCCTCGCCTTGTCGCGCGGTGTCACGTCGCTGAGCACCTGCTGCATCGTGGTCAGCGCCGTGATCATGTCGCCGTCGACGTCGATCATGCCGGTGACGTAGGCGCGGGCGAGCCCCAGCGCGCCCGGCGAGTGCAGCAGGTACGAGACCGCGTACGGTGAGCGCACGTCGAAACGGATGTCGGCGCCGGGCACCCCCGCCCGAGATCCGTCGTAGGCCGTGAACTCCACTGGCGCCTCAGCCCCGGCGAGCTGCTCGAAGACCCTGGCCAGCGTCATTGTGGTTCCTCCTGTCTCTCCGCCCCGGCCCGGGCGGCGGCGGTCGGGCCGCCTCCCGCGCGGGGCTCCCCCGAACTGCGGGCGCCTGGTCAGCGTCCGCGCACGCACTTGTCGTAGAGGTCCAGCAGCCGCCCGCGCGGATCGTAGACCCCCTTGAGCCGCCGGTAGGTCTCCCCGTCGTAGTACCGCCAGAACTCGTCCCGGCCGTAGAAGGCCGTCGAGTACAGGGACTTGTGGCCGTCGAGGGCGGCGACCTTACGCTCGATGAGCCGGTTGTGGTACTCGGGGATCTGCCCCGGCGGGATCCGCACCGTCCCCCAGAAACCGGCGTTCACGTAGGGGCGGCCCACGTCGAGCGGGTACAGCGGCCACCGCTCCTTCGCACGCAGCGGGCACAGCCAGATCGGGCTCATGCCCACCTTGTCGTGGAAGAACTCCAGGAACTCCGGAAGCCGCTCGACCGGCACCTCGATGTCCTGGATGACGTCCTCGCGGGGCCGCAGCCCCCGCCACCGCTCCGCGCGCGCGACGATCTGGTACCGGCGGTCGTAGGCGACCAGCTTGCGGTACACGTCGGAGCGCTTGAACTTGTCGGGCCACAGCCGCCGGACCGTCGGGTTCTGCACGCCGAACGCGCCCGAGCACCAGAACCAGTCGGTGTCCCAGCGCCAGATGTAGTCGCGGATCGTGAGGAAGTCGACCGACCGCTGCTGGATCGACCTGTAGTAGATCTTCTGGCCGGTGTAGTCGGAGGTGTAGGGCGCGGAGTCGGCGAAGAAGCCGAGCGTGATGTACTGCTCGTCCGCGCCGAAGACCGTCCCGTCCATGAAGTCGACGGTCTCGTCCTCGAACGTCCCGGACTCGGTGATCTCCCCCAGGACGCGGGCGAGCTCCGCCGCGTCGGTGAACCGCAGGTGCCGCAGCCGGACGTAGGGCCGGACGGGGCGCAGCTCGATCTTCAACCGGAGGCTGTAGCCGAGCGTCCCGTAGGAGTTCGGGAAGCCGTAGAACAGGTCCTTGTGCTCGTTGTCGCGCGTCGCCGTGACGACCTGCCCGTCGCCGGTGAGGACCTCCAGCTCCAGGACGCCCTCGTGCGGCAGCCCGTCGCGGAACGACGTCGACTCGATGCCGAGCCCGGTCACCGCCCCGCCCAGCGTGATCGTCTTCAGCTGGGGGACGACCGTCGGCATCAGCCCGTGCGGCAGCGTCGCGTCGACCAGGTCCTCGTAGGTGGTCATGCCCTGGACCTGCGCGGTCCGCTCGTCCGGGTCGACGCTCAGCACCTTGTCGAAGCCGGAGACGTCCAGGCCGGGCGCCGCCGAGGGGTCGCGCCACCGGAACAGGTTCGAGGTCCGCTTGGCCAGCCGCACCGGCGTGCCCTCCGGAATGGCCTGGTAGGACCTCCTGAGCGCCTCCACCGCCCGCTGGTGATCGCCCTTGATCGCAAGCTCCGTCATCTACCCCTCCCTCGCATAGTTAATCGATCATCCCATGCATGGTCCACATAACTCGGACGTTAAAGGAGTCACAGGTAGAGAGGGGAATAAACCCACGGGCGTGCGCATAGGCGTCGTTCCATCTCCTGGAGGCGGCCGGTCGCGCTCGACGCGACCACGTCAACCCTCCCCGGAGGGATCCTCCGACAAACCCGAGCCGCGTTCAACGTCAGGCCCGCGCGCCCCGCGTCACTTCACCAGGCGCAGGATCCACGGATAGCGGAACGTCTGGCCGGTCAGCGCGAAGACGGCCGCGATCGCCGACAGCACCCACGCCACCGCGTACACGACCCCGCCGACGCCGAAGGTGACGATCGTGAGCAGCAGCAGCGTCACCTGGAAGTTCACGGCCTCCGCCGCCTGCCGCCGGACGTAGGGCGACCGCTTGCCGCTCAGCAGCATCAGCACCAGCGGGCCGACGAACAGCGTGGGGACGGCGACCGCGTGCGCGGCGGCGGCCAGCATCCGGTCCTCGCCCGTGGCGGCCTCGCCCCCGGCCGGCGCGGGCGCCGCCGGAACGGGCACCAGATCGAGGAGGACGGCGCCGAGGTCGTTGCGCGTCTTGGCCGTCATCGCCAGCTGCACGCGCATGTCGAACTCGTCCTCGTCGAGCCGCCCCTCGGCGTAGGCGTCCTGAAGCCGCTGGATGACCGGTTCCCGCTCGGCGTCCGAGACCCGCAGATCCCCCACCGCGTAGCTGCTGTTCATACGCCCATGCTCCGCGCGGCACCGCCGCGGGGCCATCAGGGAAGACCCTGAGGATCCCCTGAATTCCGCTGGACGTACTCCTTCCCGGGGGTCAGGCGCCCGCCGAACAGCTCGGGCACCGTGACGAACACGTACCCCTCGGCGGCCAGCCGGTCGATGATCTTCGGGACGGCCTTCACGCTCGTCGGATGGATGTCGTGCATCAGCACGATGTAACCCGGCCGCGCCGCCTTCAGCACCCGCTTCTCGACGTAGGCGGTGTCGCGGTGCTCCCAGTCGAGGGGGTCGACCGACCACAGCACCTGGGCCATCCCCAGCTCCCGCGTGATCTTCGTCAGCCGCTCGGAGGTCGACCCGTAGGGCGGCCTGAGCAGGGTGGGCGTGACCCCGGACGCCCGCCGGATCGCGTCCTGCGTCCGGGTCAGCTCGTCCATGATCTTCTTGTGGGACGCCCGCCCGAGGTCGGCGTGGGTGTAGCTGTGGTCGGCGATCTCGTGCCCGGCCTCCAGCTCGCGCCGCACGAGCTCCGGATGCTTCGCCGCGTTCTCCCCCACGATGAAGAACGTCGCCCGGACCTTGCGGGCGGCGAGGATGTCGAGCAGCTCCGCGGTGCTCTCCGCGGGCCCGTCGTCGAACGTCAGCGCCAGGCACTTGGCCCGCGCGCAGTCGGGCGGCGGCGGCTTCGGAGGCGCGGCCGGTCGCGGCGGGGTCTTCGCCTTCGCGGGCTCGGCGCGGGCGATGGGTCCCACCTGGCCCTGGGCCGGGGTGAGGGTGCTCAGGAGCCCGAACACCGCGACCGCGAGCACGGCTCCGGCCACCCGCCGAACAAGGTTCGGCCCGTTCATCGACACCCCCGCGTGATGATCCCCCGAAGGCGCCAGTCTAGGGCGCGGCCCCCCGGCCCGCCGGGGTCGTCGCCGCTGTGTCGGGAACCAGGGCGCCGCCGGTCTCGTTATCGTCGTACACCGCAAGCCCGCTCCGGAGCTCCTCCGGGCGGGACCCGACGACGGGGTGAGGGATGAGGTTCCGGGACCGGTTCGGGATCCGCAGGCACCGCGGGTCCACGGTGACCAGGCTCGACAGGGAGGCGACGGACTCCGACATCGAGGCGCTGATCGCCTTCGCCCGCGCCCGCCGCGGCGTCGAGTTCTTCGTCGAGCCCGAGACGTACGCCACCGACACCACGGCCGTCGCCGTCGCCCACGACGGCGAGTGGACCCGCCGCCGCGTCGGCTCCCCCAAGGTCATCGGCAAGGTGGCCCGCGACCTCGGCCTGCCCGTCTACGACGTCCAGATCGTCGGCTACCCGCCCCGCATGCGCGCCTGGAACGACCGCAACCGCGACCGGCGCATCGACCCCGGCACCCCGGGCCAGGCCGTCTCCTCCTGACCCGCCCGCGGAGTCCCGGAGGCCGGAGGCCGGGGGCCCTCGGGTGGCGCGGGTCGCGGGCTCGTCCCCGTGCTCGGCGTCCTGGTCGATCCGGGGCCGATGAGTCTTGGTAGCGGCCGGAGTCAGTTTGGTCATGACTACGCAGGTACTCGAGACTCCCGAGGTCGACCTCGTCTACGACGTCCACGGGCCGCCGCCGGCCGCCGGCGGGCGCCCGCCGCTGTTCATGGTCGGCCAGCCCATGGACGCCGGCGGCTTCGGTGCGCTGGCGTCGCACTTCCCTGACCGCACCGTGGTCACCTACGATCCGCGCGGTCTCGGCCGCAGCATCCGCAAGGACGGCCGCGTCGACCAGGTGCCCGAGACCCAGGCCGGCGACCTGCACGCCCTCATCGAGGCGCTCGGCGCGGGCCCGGTCGAGATGTTCGCGAGCAGCGGCGGGGCGGTGACCGCGCTCGCGCTCGTGACCGCCCACCCCGAGTGCGTGACCACCCTCGTGGCGCACGAGCCGCCGCTCATCGCGGTGCTTCCCGACGCCCGGGCCGCCGAGCGCGCCCGGGCCGGCGTCCGCGACGCCTACGAGGACGCGGGCTCGGGCGCCGGCATGGCGGCCTTCATCGTGATGACGTCGTGGCAGGGCGAGTTCACCGACGCCTACTTCGCCCAGCCCGCGCCGGACCCCGCCGCGTTCGGGCTGCCGACCGAGGACGACCGGTCCCGTGACGATCCGCTGCTGTCCGACCGGTCGTGGGCGATCAGCGACTACCGGCCCGACGTCGACGCGCTGACCGCGGCAGCGGCAAGGACCGTGATCGCGGTGGGCGAGGAGTCCGGGGATACCTTCACCGCACGCACCTCGGTGGCGATGGCCGAGCTGCTCGGTCAGCGACCGGCCGTCTTCCCGAGTCACCATGGTGGCTTCGTCGGCGGCGAGTCCGGCTACGCCGGGCAGCCCGAGGCCTTCGCGCGCAGGCTCCGCGAGGTGCTCGACGACGCCGGCTGACAGTGGTCCTTCAGAACCCGGCGCCCAGGTGCTCGGCATGCTCACGCTGTCCGCCGCCCTCGCGGCTGCGGTCACCCACGACGCCGCACGCGCCACCGACCTCCGTCTGCACCATGGCTTTCCTCCCGGTAGTCCGGTCACCAGGCCGCTCGCGCTCCGCCGTTCGCCGAACGGTCCAGGTTCTGCGGACGGGCCATGCCCGTCCGCAGTTTGGCGGGTGCGATGCCTGCGTTGACCACTTCGCGGAGGATGACGGCCATGGAGTAGGCGGGGTCGGCGTCCAGGGCGCGCTGCAGGGCGACGTTGGCCAGGCCGCCGTCGCCGGCGGAGTAGGCGGCGAAAGCCAGCAGGGACGCGGGCGCCGGGACGCGGGCGGGGTCGACGCGGCGGACGATGTCGCGCCAGAACGCGATGTCGGCGGCCGATGCGTCCTCTTCGAGGCGGATCCAGGTCTCGTCGCGGACGCGCGGGTCGGTGAGGACGAGGCCGAGCCAGGCGACCTCGTCGTCGGTCGGGCGGGAGCCGGTGCGGGCGCGGGCCGTCAGCGCGAGGACGAAGGCGAGGTCGTCTTCGGCGGACGAGATCGGCCGGGCCAGGTAGCGCCGCTCGGCGCGCTCGGCGGCGCGGCGCATAGCGGTGCGGGCAGGGCCCTCGGGCGGCCGGACGGAGGCGATCAGCTCGGCGCGGTCGGCCAGGGCCACGTGGCCTCCGAAGGTCGCCTCGGCGGCGACGGCGCTGGCGGAGATGTCGTACGGGGTGCCTTCGGGTGGGCAGCAGACGTCGTCGCAGGTGAGCGACCACCAGCGGCCGTCGGCGACGCGGATGGCCTCGGCGACGGGGACGCCGGCGGCGGCCAGGGCCGCGCGCATGGGCCGGGCGGCCTCCGCCACCTCGCCCGGCGGGCCGTACCCGAGCAGGAGCGAGCGGGCGAAGCCGTTGCCGGCCAGGACGGCGGCGACGCGTTCGGCGGCGCCCGGCGCCGGTAAGTCGAGCCGGATCGCGCATGTGCCGCCGGATCGTCCCTCGAAGCCGATGACGACGAGGCTGCGCGAGGGGTGGAAGCCGAGCAGGTAGGGGACGGCCGCGATGGCGTCCTGGGCGGAGCGGATCACCAGTGATGTCATGGGTCGAGGTTGTCAGGGGCGGCGGAGGCGCCGCCGCGACTCTCGGAACTGTGGATAACTCCCGGGTGATTCGGGGCGCGGTCGTGCGGGACGGGACGCGGGTGTCGGCCGCGGGCGGTAGCGTTGGGCGACGTGCCCGCCCCTGATCTGCTGACCGGCAGCGAGACCCAGATTCCCGACATGGCGACCCTGCTCGCCGCGGCCGTCGCGTCCGTCGGGGGCGCCGAGCGCCCCGGGCAGGTGGCGATGGCGCGGGCGGTCGAGAAGGCCATCGACTCCGGGGAGCACGTCGCCGCGCAGGCCGGTACGGGGACGGGCAAGTCGCTCGCCTACCTGGTCCCCGCGATCCGCCACGCCGTCAAGGAGAAGACGACCGTGGTGGTGTCCACGGCGACGATCGCGTTGCAGCGCCAGCTCGTCGACCGCGACCTGCCGCGGCTCGCGGAGGCCCTCGGCCCGCTGCTCGGGACGGAGCTGAAGTTCGCGATCCTCAAGGGGCGCCGCAACTACCTGTGCCTGCACCGGGTGCAGACGGGCGTGCCGGAGGAGGAGGACGGCGGGCCGAGCCTGTTCGACCCGCAGCAGCTGTCCACGCTCGGACGGCAGGTCAAGCGGCTGAACGAGTGGGCCGAGGAGACCAAGACCGGCGACCGCGACGAGCTGGTGCCGGGGGTGGGCGAGCAGGCGTGGCGGCAGGTCGCCGTGACGGCGAAGGAGTGCCTGGGCGCGCAGCGGTGCCCGCAGGGCAGCGAGTGCTTCGCCGAGCTGGCGCGGGCGGAGGCCGGCGAGGCGCACATCGTCGTCACCAACCACGCGCTGCTGGCCATCGACGCCCTGGAGGAGTTCCAGGTCCTGCCCGAGCACGACGTGGTGATCGTCGACGAGGCCCATGAGCTGGTCGACCGGGTCACCTCGGTCGCGACCGGGGATCTGAGCGCGGCCGGTGTGGAGACGGCCGCGCGGCGGTGCGGGCGGCTGACCGAGGAGCACCTCGCCGACCGGCTCAAGGAGGCCGCCGAAGGGCTCGGCCTCCTGCTGGAGGAGATGCCCGCGGGCCGGATGGACGTCCTGCCCGGCGGCCTGGGCAACACGCTGGCGTCCGTCCGGGACGCCGCGCACGCCTGCGTCACGGCGCTCGGGCCCGAGAAGAAGGACGCCGACCCCGGCGACATGGCCGCGCGGAAGGCGGCGCGGTCCTCGCTCGAGGAGCTGCACGACACGGCCGTGCGGATCCTGGAGGCGTTCCAGCCCGAGATGGCGCAGCGCTTCGACGTGGTGTGGCTGGAGAAGCCGTTCGTCCCGGAGGGGCGCCCGAAGCGGCCGCCGGCGCTGCACGTGGCGCCGATCGGTGTCGGCGGGCTGCTGCGCGCGACGCTGTTCGAGCAGCGCACCGCGGTCCTCACGTCGGCGACGCTCACGCTGGGCGGGTCGTTCGAGCCGCTCGCCCGCCAGTGGGGGCTGCCGCCGCTGGACGAGGGCGGCCCGAAGGACGCCAAGACCGCCGCCGAGGGCCTCGCGCGGACCGCGACGGAGAAGGGCGAGGAGACCGAGGTCGTCTGGTCGGGGCTCGACGTCGGTTCGCCGTTCGACCATCCGAAGGCGGGCATCCTCTACGTCGCGCGGCATCTGCCGCAGCCGGGGCGGGACGGCCTCGCCGACGCCTACCTGACCGAGATCACCGAGCTGATCGAGGCGGCGGGCGGGCGGACGCTCGGCCTGTTCTCCTCGATGCGCGCCGCGCGCCAGGCCGCCGACGAGCTGAAGGACCACCTGTCCCACCCGCTGCTGTGCCAGGGCGAAGACTCCACGTCCCTGCTGGTGAAGCAGTTCGCCGAGGACGAGCGCACCTGCCTGTTCGGCACCCTGTCGCTCTGGCAGGGCGTGGACGTCCCCGGCCCCTCGCTGCAGCTCGTCATCATGGACCGCATCCCGTTCCCGCGCCCGGACGACCCGGTGTCGTCGGCGCGGTCCCGGGCCGTCGCGGCGCGCGGCGGCAACGGGTTCATGGCGGTCGCGGCGACGCACGCGGCGCTGCTGCTCGCGCAGGGCGCGGGCCGGCTGCTGCGGTCGATGGACGACCGCGGCGTGGTCGCCGTCCTCGACCCGCGGCTCGCCACGGCCCGCTACGGCGGCTTCCTCAAGAACTCGCTGCCGCCGTTCTGGGCGACCACGGATCCCGCCGTCGTCCGCGGCGCCCTCCGCCGGCTGGACGCCGCCGCGACGTCGTCCTAGCCGCGGTAGGCGGAGAGGAACTCGCCGATGCGCCCGACGGCGTCCTCCAGGTCGTCGGCGTACTGGAGGGTGACGATGCGGAAGTGGTCGGTGGACGGCCAGTTGAAGCCCGTCCCCTGGACGATGAGCAGCTTCTGCTGCTCCAGCAGGTCGAGGGCGAAGCGCATGTCGTCCTCGATCGGGTACATCTCCGGGTCCAGGCGCGGGAAGACGTAGAGGGCGCCCGTGGGCTTGACGCAGCTGACGCCCGGCAGGTCGTTCAGGAGTTTCCAGGCGCGGTCGCGCTGCTCGCCGAGGCGTCCGGTCGGCAGGACGAGGTCGTCGATGCTCTGGTAGCCGCCGAGCGCGGCCTGGATGGCGTGCTGCCCCGGGACGTTCGGGCACAACCGCATGTTGGCGAGGATGTCGAGGCCCTCGATGTAGGACTCGGCGTGCTCCTTCGGCCCGGACAGCACCACCCATCCCGAGCGGAACCCGGCGACGCGGTAGTTCTTCGACAGGCCGCCGAAGGTGAGGCACAGCAGGTCGGGGGCCAGGGACGCGATCGGGACGTGCTCGGCGTCGTCGTAGAGGATCCGGTCGTAGATCTCGTCCGCGAAGATGATCAGGTTGCGGCGGCGGGCGACCTCGACGATGCGCGCGAGCACCTCGCGCGAGTAGACGGCGCCGGTCGGGTTGTTCGGGTTGATGATCACCAGCGCGCGGGTGCGGTCGCCGATCTTGGACTCGATGTCGTCCAGGCTCGGCTGCCACCCGTCGTCCTCGTCGCACAGGTAGTGGACGGGGGTGCCCCCGCACAGCGACACCGACGCCGTCCACAGCGGGTAGTCGGGCGTCGGGATGAGCACCTCGTCGCCGTCGTTGAGCAGCGCCTGCAGCGTCATGACGATGAGCTCGGAGACGCCGTTGCCGAGGTAGACGTCCTCGACGTCGACGCCGGTGACGCCGCTGTCCTCGAAGCGCTGCACGATGGCGCGGCGGGCGGGGAGGATGCCCTTGGAGTCGCTGTAGCCGTGCGCCTCCGGCAGGTTGCGGATCATGTCCTGGAGGAGCTCGGGCGGGGCCTCGAACCCGAAGGGGGCCGGGTTGCCGATGTGCAGCTTGAGGATCTTGCTTCCCTCGTTCTCCAGCTGCTTGGCGCGCTTGAGGACCGGCCCGCGGATGTCGTAACAGACATTGGTCAGCTTGCCCGACTGGTTGACCTGCATGGACTTACCTTAGCCACGGCGCGCCCGCGACACGCGGCCCGCCCCGCGACGGCCTCGCGACCTGGGAGGACGCCCCGTTCCCCCGGCGTGGCGCCGGGGGAACGGGGACGGGTGCGTCACGGTACGGCGATGTCACGGTGCGGCGACGTCACGGGGCGGCGATGGCGGACAGGATCGCCAGCCGCGCCGCGCGCCGCGCGGGACGGATCGCGGCGAGCGCCCCGGCGACCGCGCCGACCACGGCGATGACCGCGACCTGCGCGAGGGGTGGCGCGAACGGGTTGCCGAGGGCGGTGCCGAGGCCCCAGCCCAGGAACACGCCAAGGACGAGCCCGCCGCCGGTGCCGAACAGCGCCACGATGACCGATTCCCAGCGCACCATCGACCGGATCTGCGGGCGCGTCGCGCCGACCGCACGGAGCAGGCCGAGTTCGCGGGTCCGCTCGTGGACGGCCAGCGACAGCGTGTTGGCGATGCCGAGCAGCGCCACAACGATGGCCAGGATCAGCATCCCGTAGACGACGCTGACGAAGCCGGCCATCTCCTCGGTCTGCGCCGCCACGAACTCGTCCCGCGACTCCACCTCGGGCGCCCCGTACGGCTTGGCCAGCGCGGTGAGGGCCTGCCGGGCGGACGCGACCGACGCGCCGGGCTTCAGCTCGACGAACGCCCTGGTGTCCAGCGGCTGCCTGGTGTGCGCGTCCCATACGGTCCGCGGGACGAGGTAGTCGCCGGTCAGATCGGTGTTGCCGTAGACGGCGCCCACGGTGAGCTTCTGCGAGGCGCCGTCCGCGAACGTCACGCCGACCGCGGTACCCACGCGCCAGCCGTTGTCGTCCGCGGCCTTCTTCGAGACGGCGAACGTACCGGCGTCGTCGAGGCCGCCTTGAGTGACGTCCAAGTCGAGGACGCGGCACAGGCTGGACGGGTCGGCGACACTGACGGTGGACGGCGCGCCGTTCACCCGCATGCTGCCCGTCCCCATCCCGGCGACCTCGCCCACCTGGGGCAGTTTCGCCGCCTCCCGCACGAGCGAGGTGGCGAACCCGCCGGTCTCGTTGGTGCCCGCGTCCACGACGATCGGGCCGTCGAACGACCCGGCCACGCCGTCCTCCAGGGAGGCGCGCAGCGATCCGAGGAACACCGTCATCAGCGTGACGACCCCGACGCCGATCATCAGCGCGGTCGCCGCGCCGGCCGTGCGCGCCGGGCTGCGCGTGGCGTTGTCGCGCGCGAGCTTGCCGGACACGCCGCGCAGCCGCGCCGCGGGCCCGCCGAGCAGCGCCGCGACGGGGCCGGCGGCGACGGGGCCGAGCACGACCATCGACACGACGGTCACGACCGCGCCCGCGGCCGCCATCGCCATCTGCCCGGTGGCCGCGCCGAACGCGACGGTCCCGACGGCCACCGCCGCGAAGACGCCGCCGACGATGACGCGGGTCTCCGACGGCCGGGACGCCTCGGCCGAGACCTCGCGCAGCGCGGCCAGCGGCGGCACCCGCGACGCCTTCAGCGCCGGGCCGAGCGCGGCGGCCAGCGTGACCAGCAGGCCGACCGGGACCGCGATCATGACCGTGGTGGCGGCGACGGTGAGGCCCTCCAGCGCGATCCCGATGCGGAAGCGGACGAACAGCTCCCGCAGCAGGGCGGCGAACCCGAGCCCGCCGGCGAGCCCGGCGAGGGTCGCGGCGGCGCCGATCACCAGCGCCTCGACGCCGACGATGGTGACGACCTGGCGGCGCCCGGCGCCGAGCGCGCGCAGCAGGGCCGACTCGCGGGTCCGCTGCGCCATCGTGATCGCGAACGTGTTGTGGATGCTGAACGCCGCGACCAGCAGGGCCACCCCGCCGAACGCGGCCAGGACCGTCCGGAACACGCGCAGAAAGCCGTTCTGGACGAGGCTCATGCCCTCCTCGACCTGCGCCTTCTTCGTGAGCGCCTGGACTCCGGCGGGCAGCGCCGCCCGCACTCGGGACGCCAGTTCCGCCTGGTCGACGCCGTCCTGCGCGCGGACGGAGACGCCGCTGATGCGGTCGGCGCCCTTCGCGACGTGGGCCCGGGCGCCTTCGAGGGAGAAGGCCGTGAACGACGTCTCGCCGAAGGCCTCCTCGTCGCCGAACATGCTGATGCCGACGACGGTCACCGGGACCTTCTCCGGCGTGAGGACCGCCGTCCGGTCCCCCACCTTCAGGCGGCCCTCGTCGGCGAACATCTTGTCGATGACGACCTCGTCCGGCGCGCGGGGCGCCCGCCCTTCGGCGAGCCGGTAGGGGTTGAGCTTCGGGTCGGTCTTCCAGTTGCCCGCAGTCCGGGGGCCCCGCGACTGGATCACCGTGCCGTCCTTGGCGAGGAGCTGCCCCGACCCCTCGATGGTCGGCTCGGCGTTGGCGACGCCCTGCACCCTGCGCACCCGGTCCAGGACGGACGCGTCGATCTGCCCCCGCGCGCCCCACGGCGCGTCGCTCACCCTGGTCGCGTTCCTGACGACCACGTCCGTGTCGCCGTACGCGCTGGAGACGTACCCGTCGATGCTCGCCGCGAGGGTGTCGCCCAGGACGAGCGTCCCGGTCAGGAACGTCACGCCGAGGAAGACCGCCAGCAGGGAGCCGGCCAGGCGGCGCTTGCGTCCCCACAGCTCCTTGAAGACGAGCCCGGTCATCGGTGGTCCCCCAGCCCTCGCATGCGGTCGAGCACGCGGTCGGCCGTGGGGGCGTCCATGACGTCCACGACCCGGCCGTCGGCGAGGAACACCACCGCGTCGGCGTGCCCGGCGGCGACCGGGTCGTGGGTCACCATCGCCACGGTCTGGCCCAGGTGGTCCACGGCGTCGCGCAGCAGCGCCAGCACCTCGGCGCCGGTGCGGGAGTCGAGGTTGCCGGTCGGCTCGTCCGCGAACACGATCTGCGGGCGCGTGACCAGGGCGCGCGCGAGCGCCACCCGCTGCTGCTGCCCGCCCGACATCTCCGCCGGGCGGTGCGACAGCCGGTCCCCCAGCTTCAGGACGCGGACGACCGTGTCCAGCCATTCCCGCTCCGGACCCGCCCCCGCGAGGGTCAGGGGCAGGAGGATGTTGTCGCGCGCCGTCAGCGTGGGGAGCAGGTTGAACGCCTGGAACACGAACCCGATCCGCTCGCGCCTGAGCCGGGTCAGGCGGCGGTCCGACAGTGCCCCGAGCTCCTGGCCCCCGACGTAGACCCTGCCGGACGTCGCGTCCTCCAGGCCCGCGACGCAGTGCATGAGCGTGGACTTCCCGGCCCCGGACGGACCCATGATCGCGGTGAACCGCCCGGCCGGGAACTCCACGCTGACGTCGTCGAGCGCCCGCACCGCCATGGCGCCGGACCCGTAGACCTTGCCGAGGCCCACCGTGCGGGCGCCGCCCGCGCCGGCGTCCTCGGCGATCGATCGCCTTGCTTCCGCTGCGTTTCCCATGACCGGGATCGTGGCCTCACGCCACGGGGCCCGTCGTCGGGCCAGGAGATGCACTGCGCCTGCTCCCCGGGGAGGCCCGCGCCCGCCGCGGGTACGTCCGGCGCGGTACGGCCGGCCGGCGAAGATCAATAAGACCCGGCGTCCAATTGTGATGCGGGCAACATACATGCAGGCTTGATTGCATGTATGTCGCGCTCGTACCTTCGGAGCGTGTCAGTAAGCAGCCGCAGACGTCACCGGCTCGCCTCCCCCGGGCGCCGCACCCAGGAGGAGCGCCGGTCGCGCACGCAGGCCAGGCTCCTGGAGGCCACCACGGAGTGCCTGGTGGACCTCGGCTGGGCCGGGACGTCCACCACGGAGGTGGCGCGCCGCGCCGGCGTCTCGCGCGGCGCGCAGCAGCACCACTACCCGACGAAGATGGTCCTCGTCGCGGCCGCGCTGGAGCACCTGCTGGAGGCGCAGCGCCTGGCCTACGAGACGGCCTTCGCGGTGCTGCCGGCGGAGCGCCGCAACGTGTCGGGGGCGCTCGACCTGCTCTGGGAGGTGTTCCGCGGCCGCCCGGCCAAGGCCCTCATGGAGCTGGCGGTGGCGGCCCGCACCGACGACGAGCTGCGGCCGCTGTGCCGCGACCTGAACGAGCGGATCCTCCAGGTCATCACGGAGACCTTCGAGCGGCTGTTCCCCGACAACACCCTTGCCCCCGACTTCGTCTCGACGACGCTGCGCACCCTGTTCGCCATGTTCGTCGGGCTGTCCATCCAGAACGCGCTGGACGACGACGCCGACGGCCACCAGGCCGCGGTGCTGCGCCAGGTCAAGGACGTCGCGCAGTTGATCGTCCCCGAGCGGGGCCAGGCGGAGGCCCCGCCCCGCACCGGCCCCTAGCCACGACCCGTCACACATCGGCCCCGGCCGACCGCACCACCCCGAGGGAGCGTCCCCCATGCCGAAAGCCCCCACCGAACTCGCCGACGAGGTCCGCGAGCAGGTCAAGGACAAGAAGTCGTACCTCGGCGTCATCGACCGGCTGAACAAGGCCTCGGTCGAGAAGCACTGGGAGGCCTACGCCGACATCCCCTGGGACGACCCCGAGTTCCTCGTCGACAAGAACGACCCGCGCTGGGTGCTGCCCCCGTTCGATCGGCTCGGGGAGACGGAGTGGTACCAGTCGCAGCCCCAGGAGGTCCGGTCGCAGATCGGCCTCTGGCGCGTCGCCACCGCGATGAAGATCGGGCTGCAGTTCGAGAACCTGCTGAAGCGCGGGCTGCTCAACTACGCCTACCGGCTGCCGAACGGCCGCCCCGAGTTCCGGTACGTCTACCACGAGACGACCGAGGAATGTCACCACGGCATGATGTTCCAGGAGTTCGTGAACCGGACGAAGATGCCGATCCGCGGCATGCCGCGCGCGCTCAACCTCATCGCGCAGGCGGCCCCGTGGATCCCGCTGGTCAGCACCGAGATGTTCTTCGTCTTCGTGCTCGGCGGCGAGGACCCCATCGACTACGTCCAGCGCAAGTCCCTCAAGGGCGGGCACATCAAGCACCCCCTGGAGGAGACCATCATGAAGATCCACATCGCGGAGGAGGCCCGGCACATCTCGTTCGCCCGGCACTACCTCAAGCACCGGGTCCCGACCATGCACCCGTTCCGTCGCCGGATCCTCGGCATCGCGACGCCCGTCGTCCTCGGCGTGATGGCGCGGATCATGCTGTCCCCGCCCGGGCCGATGGTGCGGCACTTCGGCATCCCGAAGGACGTCGTCCGCGCCGCCTACAAGAACGACGCGGCACAGGCGGAGATCGCCAACTCGGTCGGCAAGATCCGCGACCTGATGGCCGAGCTCGGCGTCGTCACGCCGGTGAACAAGCAGGTCTGGAAGGCCTTCGGCATCTGGGACGAGCCCAAGCAGCGCCGCGCCGTCGAGCCCGCCAGGGCCGCCTGACCCGCCTCCCGGCCCCGGCCACCTCCAGAGCGAGCGCGAGGACGAGTCGGCGGCGGCGAGTTTGTCGCCGCGGTGAGTACCGGCGGCCCGCACCGCCGCCTACAATCCACGCAATTGAACAGAAGATCCAATTAGCCAGTGCGGTCCGGGCTCGCCCCACCCCCGAGCCCGGACCCGCTGTCGACCGAGCGGAGCGCGCAATGAGCATCGCGATCGTGACCGGAGGAGCGTCCGGCATCGGCCGTGCGATCGCCACGTCCCTGGTGGCGCGCGGCGACACCGTCGTGGTCACCGACATCAACGCCGAGGGCGCCGCGCGGGTCGCCGACAAGCTGAACACCCTCGGCAGGGGCAAGGCCGCCTCCGCGGCGCTCGACGTCACCGACGCCGACGCCGTCACCGACCTCTACAAGGGCGTCAAGGCCGACCACGGGCGCCTCGACCTGGTGTTCAACAACGCGGGCATCGCGGTCGGCGGGCTGGCCGAGGAGCTCACCCTCGACCACTGGAACCGCGCCATCGACATCAACCTGAAGGGCGTCGTGCACGGCGTCCACGCCGCCTACCCGATCATGCTGGAGCAGGGCCGCGGCCACATCGTCAACACCGCCTCGCTCGCCGGGCTCGTCCCGATGCCGATCGGCATCCCCTACACCGCCACCAAGCACGCCGTCGTCGGCCTCTCCCTCGGCCTGCGCGCCGAGGCCGCCGGACGCGGCGTCAAGGTCAGCGTGGTGTGCCCGAGCTTCGTGGACACCCCGCTGCTGCACAACGTCAACCCCGACCTGCCCGAGACCCCGCTGAGCGGCGACGCCACCGGCGACATCGCCAAGGCGGCCCCGCGCCTCTACACGGCCGAGAAGCTCGCCCGCGACATCATGCGCGGCGTCGCCAAGAACCAGGCCCTCATCGTCGCGCCCGCCCACGGCCGCCTCGCCTGGCGCGGCGTCCGCCTCAACCCGGGCGCGGCCGTCCGCGTCGCCCAGATCGCCGTCAACCGCATCCGCGCCGGCCAGTAGGACCGCCACCCGCTTCCCCTTCGACCTGCGACGTCTTCGGGTGTCGCGGGTCGAAGGCGTGGCGCTCGCACCGCTCCGACTTCCGCGAGGGCTGTGGGGCGTGCCCCGCATAGGCTGGGCGACGTGGAACGCATCCTGGTCAGCTCGTGCCTTGCCGGGCGGCCCGTCCGCTACGACGGCGCGGCCAAGCCGGTGTCCGGCGGCCCCTTCGAACGCTGGCGCGCCGAGGGCCGCCTCGTCCCGTTCTGCCCCGAGGTGTCGGGCGGCCTGCCCGTCCCCCGCCCCGCCGCCGAGATCGTCGGCGGGGACGGCGGCGACGTCCTCGACGGCACGGCCCGCGTCGTCACCGGCGGCGGCGCCGACGTCACCGGCGAGTTCCTCCGCGGCGCCCGCCTCGCTCTGGAGGCCGCGCAGCGGTCCGGCGCCCGTCTCGCCCTGCTCAAGGAGGGCAGCCCGTCCTGCGGCGGCCACCGCGTCTACGACGGCACCTTCACCGGCGCGTCCGTCCCCGGATCCGGTGTGACGACCGCACTCCTGCGCCGCTCCGGCATCCACGTCTTCACCGAGGACGAGCTGGACGCGCTGCAAGCCCTCCTGAACGACCTGGAGAACTGACGCCCGCAGACGGCGTCCAGTCCTTGCGGCTCACGGCCGGGAGACCGGCGGTTCGAGGGGCGGCAGGGTCTCCCGCCTGCTGCTCTGCCGTGGCGGCAGAGGGTCGAGCACCGGGTTGGTGAGGTGCTGGTAGATGATCGAGGTGCGGAAGCTGACGATTTCCCGACGGTTGGTGAACTGGTCCAGGAGGAACGCGTGCAGATGGTCGATGTCCTGGGCCGTGACGTGGACGAGGAAGTCGTCGCTGCCGGCCATCGTGTAGACGGAGACGACCTCCGGCAGCCGGGTCACCGACCGTTCGAAGGCGCCGACGACGTCTCGGCGCAGCGGCCGGACCTGGGTGAACACCATCGCCTGGACCGAGCGGTTGAGCGCGGGCAGCGACACCTGGGCCCGGTATCCCCGGATGATGCCGCGCTTGTGCAGAAGCCTGGTGCGTTCGAGGCAGGTGGACGGCGCGATGCCGAGTTTCTCGGCGAGGGCGCGGTTCGACTGCCGACCATCGGCCTGCAGATGATGCACGATCGCCGTATCAAGTTCGTCCACGGTTGCCTCCCCGACGCCGTTCCGAATTTAGTTCGGCGCACAGCCAATTGAGCCGCACAACACTCTAGCTTCGGGCCATGAGCCGAGCATTCACCCACGAAGAGGTCGTCATCCGGTGCGGACGCCGCTCACGGCTGCCGCTGATCGTCGCCGTCCACTCCCGTCTTCTGGGCCCGGCGGTGGGCGGCTGCCGGTTGCGCCGCTACGACACCTGGCAGGACGGACTGACCGACGCCCTGCGCCTGTCGGAGGCCATGACCTACAAGGCCGCGGTGGCCGGTCTGGACTTCGGGGGCGGCAAGAGCGTGATCGTCCTCGACCGGGAGACCGAACTCACCGGGGACCTGCGCGAAGCCGTGCTCCAGGACCTGGGCGAGCTGGTCGGCTCCTTCCAGGGCTCCTACCGGACCGGCCCCGACGTCGGCACCGGCCCAGAGGACATGACGATTCTGCGGCGCTTCTCGCCGTACGCTTACTGCGCGCCCGAGAAGGACGGCGGGACGGGCGATTCCGGCGGCCCCACCGCCGTGGGAGTCCTGGCCGCCCTGCACGCCGGCGCCCGTCACGTGTTCGGCGACGTCTCCTGCGCGGGCCGCACCGTGGTGATCAGCGGATTCGGGTCGGTCGGCAGCGGCATCGCCGCCGGCCTGGCCGCCGAAGGCGCGCACATCGTGGTGTCGGACGTGGAGCAGTCCCGCAAGAACGCCGCCCTGGCGTGCGGCTACGGATGGGTCGAACCCGATCAGGCCCTGTACGCGCCGGCCGACATCCTCGTCCCGGCGGCCGTCGGCGGCGTCCTCGACGAGGCGACCGTCCCCCGTCTCACCGCGCCCCTGGTCGTCGGCCCGGCGAACAACCAGCTCACCGGAGAGTCCGTCGCCGACACCCTCTCGGAGCACGGCATCGTCTGGGTCCCGGACTACGTCGCCAGTGCCGGGGGCATCGTCTACGCTCTCAGCCGGGAATCGGAGAATTGCAGCCACGAGGCCGCCCAGAAGAGGGTGGAGGGTATCGGCGACACCGTCAGCCATGTTCTCGGCCTGGCCCGCACGACCGGAATCACCCCGCTGCGGGCCGCCCGGGAGATCGCCGAACGCCGGCTCGCCTCCGCCGCCTCACACGTCCGCGCCGACCGATGACATGGTCTGGACGACGCCGGGCACCTCGTTCCCGCCACCGAGGGCTTCCCCGGCGCCTTGCCCTGCTCCCCTCCCCCAGGAAGGCAGAAGATGGACGACACGCCCCGCCGCAGGAGAAGCGAGATCTTCGGTGAAGAGGAGGACGGCCGATTCGCCTTCCCCGCCGTCGGGGACGAGCGGGCGTTGCTCACCGGCGTCCTCGCCGCGCAGCGGTCGACCCTGGAAGTGAAGTGCGCCGGCCTGAACGCCGAGTTGGCCCGGCGGTCGGCGGAGCCGTCCACGCTGTCGCTGCTCGGCCTGGTCCGGCATCTCGCCGACATGGAGCGCCGCTGGTTCGGGACGGTCCTGGCCGGCCGGGACGCGCCCGCCCGCTTCTCCTCCGCCGAGGACCCCGACGGCGATTTCGACGGCGCCGCCCCGGACCCCGAGGTCATCGCCGGCGCCTGGCGCGCCTGGCGGGAGGAGGTGGCCTTCGCCGACGCCTACATCGCCGAGGCGCCGCACCTCGACGTCGAGGGCCGCGACGCCTGGCGCGGGCGGGTCTCCCTGCGCTGGGTGCTCATCCACATGATCGAGGAGTACGCACGGCACAACGGTCACGCCGACCTGCTCCGCGAACGCATCGACGGCGCGAGGGGCCTGTGAGCGAGGACGGGACGGGCCCGCGCCCCGGCATCCCCATCGCGGCGCGCACTGGGCGGCCGCCAGCGCACCGGCTCAAGCCATGAAACGGGTGATCTGCTCGGGGGTCAGTGCCGGGACGGGGAGCGGTCGCGCCGCCTCGGAGCGCAGCCCGTCGAGGAAGAACCCGAGGCAGCGCCGCCAGGCGTCGGGCGCGACGTCCGCCGACTCCCGGATCACCTGCGACATCGCCCACATCAGCGTCACGACGTCCTGCGGCTCGAAGTCGGGACGCAGGGCGCCGGCCTCCTTGGCCCGGGCCATGATCGTCACCAGGTGCCCGAATCCCCGATCGCAGGCGGTGTTCAACTCGGGGGCGAGCGGGAAGCGCCGGGCGAGCGCGTCGTTGAGCCCCCGGTCCTCGGCCTGCAGCGCGAACAGTCCCTCGATGTAGACGACGAACCCGCTCCAGGGATCGGGATCGGCCAGGGACCGCTCGACGATCTCGTCCAGCGCGGCCAGGCGGGCGGGGAAGATGGCGTCGAAGAGGCTCTCACGCGAGGGAAAGTGGTTGTAGAGCGTGCCGATGCTCACGCCCGCCCTCCGCGCGACCTCGTCCAGCGGCGCGTCCAGGCCGCGTTCCCCGAACACGGCCGCGGCGGCGGCCACCAGCTTGTCCCGATTCCGCACGGCGTCCGCCCGAAGCGGCCTGCTCTTTCCGGCCATGCCTCCATCCTATGAAGTTGAGGAAAGCCTCAAGTTTCATGCTAAATTGAGGCCAACCTCAACTTACAGGAGTTGCGCATGTCCTCCACGACCGTCGTCATCGGGGCCGGACCGGGTCTCGGCATGTCCGTCGCCCACCGCTTCGGACGCGAAGGCCACAAGATCGTGCTCATGTCCAGGAACGGGGCGCGCCACCCCGGCTACATCGCGGCGCTGGAGGCCGAGGGCGTCGAGGCCACGGCCATCGCGGCGGACGTCCGCGACCGCGACGCGCTGCTCGCCGCGCTCCGCGGGATCGGCCACGTCGACGTCGTCTACTACGGCCCCGGCGCGTCGGATCTGAACGCCCGGCCCGTTCCCATCACTTCGGCGGACGTGCCGGCCGCCCAGGAGGCGATGCGCTCGGTGTATCCCGCGATCGACGTGGTCGGCGCCGTCCTGCCCGGCATGCTGGAGCGCGGCGGCGGCGGGCTGCTGTTCGCGGGCGGCCTCAGCGCGGTCGTCCCGATGCCCATGCTCGGCGGTCTCGCGCTCTCCTCGGCGGCCCTGCGGAACTACGCCCTGACGCTCAACGCGGCCCTGACCGAGAAAGGGATCTACGCCGGGACGCTGACGATCGGCGGCCTGATCGAACGCGGCGACATCCACCGGATGGTGACGTCCCAGCAGGACGGCCTGGACGGTCTGGACGGCCTCAGCATCCCCACCCTCGATCCCGACACCATCGCCGACACCGCGTGGGACCTCTACGCCAAGCGCGACCGCGCCGAGGCGGTCTTCAACGCGCTGGCCTGAACCGGTCCCCTCAGGTCGGCCGGTCCTGCTGGGCTGCGGTGAGCGCCTGCTCCACCGAGTCGTAGAGCGGAATGCCCTTGGTGACCGGCGGCACCGGCTCCGCGATGCCGGTCAGCCGGTGAAGCCTGCGGTGCCGTTCGTGAGTGGAGACGAGCAGAACGCCCCCGCCTCGTTCGAGCAGGCGGTAGTGAGCCCCCATCAGCACGCCCAGACCCGGCGCGTCGACGTGGTCGGCATCGTCAAGGTCGACGATCACGTGGCGGGGGCCCTGCTCGCCCTGCCACCTCATCGCGGCGAGCAGTTCCTCTCGCACACCAGGGGCCGTGTAGACGTCGAAGTCCCCCGCCACACGGACGATGGCGGGGGGCTGGTCTCACGCGTGCTGCATGTGCGATCTCCTCATCTGTCCTTGGCCGACTATGGGACGCGGCTCGCTCTTCGACCGTTCCGCCCAGGCGTTCCCCGTGTGCGAGCATCCGGCCCGCGGGGCGGCCGAGCCGCCACCCCGGCGGCGCCCCCGCGGCCGGGGCCGCTACGCGGGGCGTGACCGCTCCGAAGTGAAGTCGAGCGCGCCGGGGTGAGGGTCGGCGATCTCGTCGGCGATGCCCGTGAGCAGGCTCAGGGCCGCGGCCGAAGGGGTGCCCGGGTCGGCGGTGAACACCGCCATGCGCTGGCCCTCGTCGTTGGACAGCTCCATGATCTCGTTGTTCAGCGTCATCGCCCCCACCAGCGGATGCCTGAACTCGCGAACGTACCGGACGGCGCAGTTCTGGACCGGATACGCCGCCCACAGTGACGCGAACTCGGGGCTGTGCACGGCGAGCTCGCCGATGAGGCCGGTCAGCTCCGCGTCGTGGGGGTGGCGGACAGAGGTCATCCGGACGTCCGCGACCGTGTCCCGGGCCTTGGTCCGCCAGTCGGCGTACAGCTCGCGCGTGTGCGGATCCAGGAAGACGAGGCGGGCGATGTTCGGGCGTGCATGGGGCTGGTCGGGCGCCTCGAAGGGGAGGTGCCCGGCGAGCAGCGCGTGCGCGGCGCGGTTCCAGGCGAGCACGTCGTAGCGGCGGCCCATGATCAGCGCTGGGGTGTCGCCGAACGCGCCGACCATGAGCCGGACGGCCGGGCGCAGCCGCTCCGGCCGCGGGCGCCTGCGCGGTGCGGACTTCTGGCGGGCGAGGCTCCGCAGGTAGGCGTGCTCCGTCTCGTCCAGCTTCAGCACTCGGGCGATCGCGTCGAGGACGGCCTCCGAGGCGTTGGGGCTCTGGCCCTGCTCCAGGCGCGTGTAGTACCCGGCGCTGACGCCCGCGAGCTGCGCCAGCTCCTCGCGGCGCAGGCCGGGCACACGCCGCCGCCCGCCGTAGTCGGGCAGACCGACGTCCTCGGGACGGAGCCGTGCGCGACGGCTGCGCAGGAACTCGCCGAGCGCGGATCGCTGCTCCATGCCGTCCAGCATGCTCGCTTCCGCCCTTTCTCGCCTGCACCTGCCAGGTGTAGGCACCGCAAGCGTGCTCTCAGCGAGGGGCTGGGTAGCGCTCGCGATTCGCCGCAGGGTGGGCAGTGCCGGGACGCCGCCGTGCGCCCCGGCACGACACATCAGGAAAGGCGAACATGACGAACGATTCGATCCGGCTCGCGCGCTCCAGCGCACTCGACCGCCGCGAATGGCTGACCCTGGTCACCCTGTGCGGCGCCACGTTCATGACGGGACTGGACTACTCCGTCGTCACCGTGGCCCTGCCGGAGATAGGACGCGATCTGGGCTTCGCGACCACCGGTTCGCTGCAGTGGGTCGCGACGGCGAGCCTGCTGCCGACCGCGAGCCTGCTCCCCCTGTTCGGCCGCGTCTCCGACATCGTCGGGCGCCGCCGGCTGTTCGCCCTCGGAGTCGTCCTGTTCGGCGGCTTCTCCCTTGCGGCGGCACTGGCGAGCGCGCCCGCACCGCTGATCGCCGCCCGCGCGGGCCAGGGCGCGTCCGCCGCGATGATCACTCCGACGGCCGTCGCGCTGCTGACGGCGGCCTTCCCCGAAGGACCTCGCCGGACGCGGGCGCTGGGCGTCAACGGCGCGGTGCTGTCGCTGGGATTCGTCCTCGGCACCCTGGGCGGCGGCGTCATCACCAGCGGGCTGAACTGGCGCTGGACCATGCTGCTCCTGGCCGCCATCAGCGGCCTGGTACTGCTCGGCACGACCACTCTGCCGCGAGACATCGGCACCCGCGCCACGGCCCGGCTGGACGTTCCCGGTGCCGTACTGGCGAGCGTCGGCCTGTTCGCTCTGGTCTACGCCATCTCGACGGGCGCGGACGCAGGGTGGGCGAGCGCGCCAACGCTGGGGTCCCTCTCGCTGGCCGTGCTCTGCCTGAGCGCGTTCCTCCTGGTGGAGCGGCGGCACCCGGTCCCACTGATCCCGCTGGACCTGCTGAACAGGCCGACGGTGAAGTGGGGCGGCCTCGTCGGTTTCGTCACCCTCGGCATGTGCGGCGGTACGACGGTCCTTCTCAGCCTCTACATGCAGGACGTCCTCGGCTACCCGGCTCTCGCCACGGGCGCCGGTTTCCTCGCGGAAGGCATCGCGGCCCTCGTCGCGGGCCTGCTGGCCGTCCGCCTGATCACAGCGCTGGGCAGGGCACGCGCCATGAGCCTCGGCCTCGCCGTGCAGGGCCTCGGCACAGGCGCGATGATCCTTCTTCCGGTGGAGGGCGGACTCCCTCTCCTGCTCACCACGTCCGGCGCCATGGGCTTCGGTCATGTCCTGACGGTCGTCTCCTTCATCACCGCCATGACGTCCGGTCTGCGGGACGACGAACAGGGCGCCGCAGGCGGCCTGTCGCAACTGCCGCAGTTCCTCGGGGGCATCGGCACCGCCGGTCTGGCGGCCATCGCCACTGCCCGCACGGGCGCGCTCTCGCCCACGACGGACAAGGTCAACGCCACCCTGGGCGGCCTGCATGCGGCCACTCTGGCGGCCGGCCTCATCTGCCTTGCCGCCAGCGCCCTACCGCTGCTCCTCCGGTCGGCACCCCTCCGTCCGGCCGCCGGCACGAGCCGTTCCAGAAGGCAACGCACCTCCTCGTAGCGGAGCCCCGCACGGTCGATCTTGACAGGCAAGCGCATACTTGCCTAACGTTGGGTGAGTGGGAGACATGTTCAAGGCGTTGGCCGACCCCACCCGGCGCACCATCCTCGACGAGCTGACCCGCCAGAACGGCCAGACCCTCTTCGAGATCTGCGGCCGCCTGACGACCACGCACGGGCTCGGCTCGTCGCGGCAGGCGATCTCGCAGCATCTCGACGTCCTCGAGGCCGCCGGCCTGGTCGAGACCAGACGCGAGGGCCGGTACAAGTTCCACTACATCAACACCGGCCCGCTCCAGTACATCGTCGAGCGGTGGCTCCGCAGGGCCACGGGCCCTGAGCGCCCGTGACGGCGGCACCGACGAAGGCCGAAAGGGAACCGAGATGAGAATCAAACTGACGAGCGTGTTCGTGGACGACCAGGAGAGGGCCCTCAGGTTCTACACCGACGTACTGGGGTTCGAGAAGAAGCACGACGTTCCCCTCGGCGAGGACCGGTGGCTGACCGTGGTGTCCCCGAAAGACCCGGACGGCACCAATCTGCTTCTCGAACCGAGCAGCCACCCCGCGGTGAAGCCGTTCAAGGAAGCGCTCGTCGCCGACGGCATCCCGTTCGCCTCGTTCGACGTCGACGACGTCAAGGCCGAGTACGACCGGCTGCGCGGTCTCGGAGTCCGCTTCACCCAGGAGCCCGTCGAGATGGGCCCGGTCGTCACGGCCGTGCTGGACGACACCTGCGGCAACCTGATCCAGATCGCCCACCGGCCCGTCTGACCGGCCACCAGGGCAAATGAGAAAGGCCCCGCCGGTAACGGCGGGGCCTTTCTACAATATGTGTCCGGCGGCGTCCTACTCTCCCACACGGTCTCCCATGCAGTACCATCGGCGCTGAAGGGCTTAACTTCCGGGTTCGGG
>NZ_BAABEV010000041.1:0-81034 GCF_039540335.1 Actinomadura verrucosospora
CCTTCCATGGGACGCCCCACGGCGCGGCGGGCACGGCGGGCGCCGGGCTCGCGGCGGGCGCCGCGGGGCCGGTGAGCGCGGGCAGCGCGGGGGGCGCCTCCAGGTGGCCGCCGGCGCCCTCCAGGTGCCCTGGAGCGTTCCGCTGCCACGGGTCCCGGCCGTCGGCGGGAAGGGCGGGAAGATCCTGCGGGGCGCCGGGGTCGCGGAGCGGGACGACCCCCTCGGGGACGGGCGCGGCCATGAACATCGGCTCCCCCTCCGGGGGGCGGTCGACGGCGGTCCCGGTCAGGGCGGCGGGCTCGTCCCGCGGCCCGTCCGCGGGCGGCGCCGTCCCGGCGGCCATCTCCTCGGCCGGCACCACCAGCTCGTGCGGGAACAGGACGATCGCGGTGACGCCGCCGTACGGGGACCGGTGCAGCGTCACGGTGATCTCGTGGCGGGCGGCCAGGCGCGCGACGACGAACAGCCCGAGCTGGTCGGTGTCGACCAGGTCGTACTCGGGCGGCTCGGCGAGCCGCCGGTTGGCCTCGGCGAGCTGCTCCGGCCGCACGCCGAGGCCGCGGTCCTCGACCTCCACCGCGAACCCGGTGCCGACCCGCTCGGCCATCACCCGCACCTCGGTGTTGGGCGGGGAGAACGCCGCCGCGTTCTCGATCAGCTCGGCCAGCAGGTGCACGACGTCGGTGACGGCCGCGCCGACCAGGCCGTCCTCGGAGTCGGTCAGCACCGTCGCGCGGGTGTAGTCCTCGATCTCCGAGACGGCGGCGCGCAGCACGTCGGCGAAGCGCACCGGCCGCCGCCACCCGCGGCCCGGCGTCGCGCCGGACAGGATGATCAGGCTTTCGGCGTGCCGCCGCATGCGGGTGGTGAGGTGGTCGATGCGGAACAGGTCCTCGAGGTCGTCGGCCTCGGCGCGGCTCTCCAGGCCGTCCAGCAGCGTCAGCTGGCGGTGCAGGAGCGACTGGTTGCGGCGGGCGATGTTGAGGAAGATGCGGCTGACGCCCGCGCGCAGCTCGGCCTGGCCGACGGCGGCGTCGACTGCGGTCCGCTGCACCTTGGCGAACGCCTCGGCGAGCCGGGCGACCTCGGCGGTCCGGCCGGCGTCCAGGGGCGGGGCCTCCGCGGCGACGTCGACGCTCTCGTTGCGGCCGAGCCGCTCGACGATGCCGGGCAGCCGCTGCTCGGCCAGCTCCTCGGCCGACCCGCGCAGCCCGACCAGCTCGCGGACGAACCCGCGCGCGAACCGCAGCGACAGCAGCACCGACAGCAGGATCGACAGCAGCCCGAGGCCGCCGACGGCGGCGAGCCGGAGGTAGGCCTCGCGGCCGAGTTCGTCGGCGTGCTCCCCGGCGCGCCTGGAGTTGCCGAGCACCATCGTGTTGACCGACAGCACGAGCGGCTGCGCCGTCTGCTGCCACTCGGCGGGCTGGACGGGGATCGGCCGGCGCGGGTCGGCGTCGGCGATCCGGTCCTCCATCGCCTTGAACGTCTGGTACTGCGGGGACGCGAAGACCTGCGCGGTGCCGGTCCGGTAGACCAGCGGGTCGAGCAGCGAGCGCTGCTTGGTCCACTGCCAGCGCTGCTCGCCGACCATCTCCACGAACATGCGGTGCTCGGCCGCCGTCATCCGGCCCCTGGTGATGAACGCGCCGGCGACCAGCGCGTTCTCGCGCTGCAGCAGCTCCATGGCGCGGCCGGCGTGCCGGGTGGACTGCGTCCAGTCGTAGAGCGCGGCGTCGTCGATGGCGACGAGGCTGTCGTAGAGCCGGTGCATGTTGTCGACCATCGTGCCGTACCCGTTGACCGCGGCCAACCGGTCGACGGACCGGGCGTCCACCGCGGCGCGCAGCCCGCCGAGCCCGCCGAGCGCCCGCAGGACCGCGGCGACGCGGGACTCCATCTCGGCGTTGGTGGCGCTGAGCGCGGCGGCCGAGGTGGCCTTGCGGCGGAAGTTCTCGACGGCCGCGTCGACGTGCGTGCGCTGCGACACCAGGGCGGCCGGGATGCCGCCCGCGGTCTGGCGCGGGGTGCTGAGGAACACGGCCGAGGCCAGCCGCTCCTTGCCCAGCTCGACCAGGACGCCCTGGCCGCTCGGCGCGAACACGCGGTCGAGGGTGTGGTAGCGGCGCTGCGCCAGCGCGTCGCGGCCGGTGCCGATCGCGGCGTATCCCCAGAGCGCCACGAGCGAGAGCAGCGGCACGAGCAGCAGCGCGGTGACCTTCGAGCGGATCGACCGCCTACGGGGGGATTTCATGTGACCTCGAACGTTCCGGCACGGAGGGCCCCTGGATCATAAAGGCCGCCGGCAACGCTCCCGCAACCCCTTTGACGGCATTCGGCCGTATTGCCGTAATTCCTTGCCACCTGCGGCGATGTGCGGAGGCAAGACGATCTTGTCGAACCCGGCGCAAGTGGATAGCGGCAAATCCGGACAATTTGCTTCATTTCCCCCTGTCGCTCAGCGACAATGCGCCATACTCTGCTTCTTCACCACCGCTCGCGCCGCGACCGGTCCGGGAAGGAGATCAGCGATTCCTACAGGCAACGACGACGGCCGGGCCGGGAGGACGGCTCCCGGGCCGGAGGGCGTTACGATGCCCGCCGTGAGTCCCGAAAGCCAGGCATCCGAGGCATTGCCGTCGCGACGGCGCCGCACACCCCGCGGCGGCCGTCACCGCGGCGACGAATCCTTCCTGCTGCCCCCCGGATCCCCCACGCTCGTCCTCGCCGTCCCCGGACCCGCCCGGCGGGCCGGCACCGACCTCGCCGCCGAGCTCGCCCGTCTCGTCGAGCTGGAGCACACCGGACAGCCCGCCCACGTCGGGCACCTGGAGGGCGACGAGGCGAGCCTGCACGCCGTGCTCGCCTCGATCCGGCAGCAGGGCGACGAGCTCGCGGCCGTGGTGGTGCCGCTGTCCACCGGGCCCGACCCGGCGCTGGACGCCGCCGTGCGCGCCGCCGTCGCGGCCGCGCCCGTGCGCACCGTCGCCGCCGAGCCGCTCGGCCCGCACCCGCTCATCGCCGAGGCGCTGCACGACCGGCTCGCCGACGCGGGGCTCGCCCGCGCCGACCGGATCAGGCTGATGACGATGGTGACGGCCGCGTCCGGCGTGATCGTCGCCACTCCGGGCGACGCGGCCGCCGTCCGGCAGGCCGAGGTCACCGGCGTGCTCCTGGCCTCCCGGCTCGCGGCCCCCGTCTTCACCGCCTCGCTGAACGACGAGGCGTCGGTGAAGGCCGCCTACGAGCAGCTCCGCGCGGCCGGCGCGGCGTCCATCGCCGTCGCCCCGCACCTGATCGGGCCCGAGCCGGAGGCCGCGCTGATCGGGGCGGCCGCCGCCGCCGTGGGCTCCGCCCACTCCGCGCCCCTGGGCGCCCACCCGGCCCTGGCCCGCCTGGCCGCCCTCCGCTACGTCGAGGCGCTCTCCACCGCACTCGCCGACTGACCCGTGTCTTCGAAGTCCCGGCCCACTTCGCTCGCCTGACGGCTCGCTACGTGACCCGGCCTTGGCGAACGCGGCATCGCTTCGCGATCTGCCCGGTATCGCTCGCCTTCGGCGTCGCGACACCGGGCAGATCACGCGTTCGCGCACGTGGCCGGGGCCATTCGAGACCGGCCCTGGCCCAAGGGGGGCTCACCCCCTTGGGCCGGTCACGGCGCCGGCGATCCGCCGGGAAGCGGCTCTTCGCCCCTCCGGCGGTTCCAGGGCTAACGGTTCTTGAACTCCGGACGGCGTTTCTCCAGCGCGGCCGCCATTCCCTCGGCGAGGTCCTCGCTGAAGAAGGCCAGCGTCTGCACGGCCGTCTCCGCCATGAGCTGCCGCCGCAGACCGGGAACGTCCAGGGACGCGTTGAGCAGTTCCTTCGTGCGGCTCAGGCCGTAGGGCGACCTGCCGAGCAGCTCGTCGGCGAGGGCCTGGGCGGCGGCCAGGTCCCCGCCCTCGGGGGCGATCTCGGTGACGAGGCCGAGGGCGTCGGCGCGCGCCGCGTCCAGGCGCTGCGCCCGGTAGCAGACCTCCGCGGCCTTCGCCGGCCCGACCAGGCGCGGCAGCAGCCAGGACAGGCCGCAGTCCCCGGCCGAGAGCCCGAGGTCGACGAACGGCACGACGAAACGGGTCGTCGGGTCGGCGACCCGCAGGTCGCAGGCCAGCGCCCAGGACACGCCCATGCCCGCGACGGGGCCGTGCAGCGCCGCGATCACCGGCTGCGGGATCTCCCGCAGCCGCGCGGTGACCTCGCCGCCCCGGGCGATGCCCCGGTAGAGCCGCTGGACGCGGCCCTCCCCGGACGCGCCGCCCGGGTCGCCGCCCTGCAGGTCCATGCCCGAGCAGAAGCCGCGGCCCGCGCCGGTCAGCACGACCACCCGGGCGGACGGGTCGCGCATCAGCCCGTTGAGGACGTCCAGCATCTCCTCGGTCAGCGCGCCGTCGACCGCGTTCAGGCGCTCCGGACGGGACAGGGTGATCGTGAGCACCCCGTCCCGCCGGTCGAGCTCGATCCCGGCCAACGGCTCAGGACGTGAGCTGCTGGATCAGCGGGCCCATCTGCTCGCCCACGTTGCCGAACACGGTCAGCGGCTCCGCCGCGCCGATGGCCGCCCAGTTGTCCCGGACGTCCTCGACCGACAGCGTCTCCTTCTGCCCGTAGCCGGGGCCCTCCGCCACGAAGATCTTCGCGATCCGGCCGCCGCCGACCGTGTAGACCTGGCCGGAGTCCTCGATGGACTCGTGCACGAGGTAGGCCACGAGCGGGGTGACCTGCTCGACGCCGAGCTTGTCGGCGAAGTCGGCGGGCAGCAGGTCCTCGGTCATCCGGGTCCAGGCGACCGGGGCGATCGCGTTGGCCTTGATGTTGTACTTGGCGCCCTCCTGGGCGAGGGTCTTGGTGAACCCGACCAGCCCCATCTTGGCCGTGGAGTAGTTGGCCTGGCCGAAGTTGCCGAACAGGCCCGCGGGCGAGGAGGTGTTCACGATCCGGCCGTAGCCCTGCTCGCGCAGGTGCGGCCAGGCGGCGCTGGAGACCAGGAACGAGCCGCGCAGGTGGACGGCGATGACCGAGTCGAACTCCTCGACCGACATGTTCTTGAAGGACTTGTCGCGCAGGATGCCCGCGTTGTTGACGACGATGTCGACCTTGCCGAACGCGTCCAGCGCGGTCTTCACGATCGCCTGCGCGCCCTCGGGGGTGGCGACGTTGTCGGGGTTCGCGACGGCCTCGCCGCCGTTCTTCCTGATCTCGTCCACGACCTCCTGGGCGGGGCCGGCGGAGGCGCCGGTACCGGTCCGGTCACCGCCGAGGTCGTTGACGACGACCTTGGCGCCGCGCGCGGCGAGCTCCAGCGCGTGCTGCCGGCCGAGGCCGTGACCAGCCCCGGTCACGACCGCCACGCGGCCGTCGTAGCGCAGTTCCGACATCTCGTGTCTCCTCACATCGCACCGACTACGCCCCCAGGTAATCATCAAGGGGTTACCCAGTGGTACCACTAAACCGAATCCCGCTCGGCCGCGGCCCCCGGGTTCCTTCCCGGCTGGACGCCGGACCAGTCCTGCGTACGATGGGACATGCGAGGAAGTTGCGCCATTTGCCGCAATTCCCTCCGTGCCCACCGCGTAGTCTCCTCCCCCGTCGGCATCACGAGGAGCAACGGAGGTCTCGTGCGATGAGCACCGCCACCGCGTCCGCACCCGGCCGCCGCTACCGGGTGGTGCAGTGGGCGACGGGCGCGCTCGGGCGCAGCGCGATCCGGGGCGTCCTCGACCGCGACGACATGGAGCTCGCCGGCGCGTGGGTGCACACCCCCGCCAAGGTGGGCTCCGACGCCGGGACGCTCGCCGGGCGCGACCCGGTCGGCGTCGCCGCGACCGGCGACCTCGGCGAGATCCTCGGCCTGGACGCCGACTGCGTCCTCTACGCCCCGACTCCCAAGTCCGACCGGTTCGCCGAGCTGGACACGATCTGCGCGCTGCTCGCGTCCGGCAAGAACCTGGTCTCCCTCACCGGGCTGGTCTACCCGCGGGCGCACGGCCCGCTCTTCGTCAACGAGCTGGAGCAGGCCTGCAAGCGGGGCGGAGTGTCGGTGCACGGCAGCGGCGTCAGCCACGGCTTCATGGCCGACGTGATGCCGCTGGTGCTGTCGCGGCTGTCGCGCCGGATCACCCACGTCTACGCCCGCGAGTGCTCCGACTTCGCCCGGCACCCGTCCTGGCGTCTGGTCCACGACCTGCTCGGGTTCGGCAAGGACGAGGAGGAGTACCTCCGCGCGCTGCGCCCCCACCGGGCCGCGATGCGGACGCTGTTCTCCGAGAGCCTGCACCTGGTCGCCGCCGGGCTCGGCGTCGAGCTCGACGAGATCGACGTGGACGTCGACCACCGGCTGGCCGGCGCCGACCTCGCCACCGCCGCCGGTCCGATCCCGCGCGGCACGGTCGCCGCCGACCGCTGGACGTTCAACGGCTTCGCCGCCGGCCGGCCGGTGATCACCGTGGAGATCGTGCACAAGGCCGACGCCGCGCGGATGCCCGACGTGTGGGGGCGGCCCGGGTACTCGCTGCGCGTGGACGGCCGGCCGCCGCTCACGCTGACGGCCGGCGAGGAGTGGGTCCGCGACGCGATCTCCGCCGCGTCCGCGCACGCGCTGAACTCCGTCCCGGCCGTGTGCGGGGCCGACCCCGGCATCCGCACCTACCTGGACCTGCCGATGATCAGCGGGCGGATGCACCTCTGAACGCGCCCGCCCGTCAGGACGGCAGCGTCGGCGCCGACTCCGCCTCCTCGCCGTCCCCGGCGACGTCCTCGGAGGCCTGGGCCTCGGCCTCCTCGCGGGCCTCGCGGCGGTGCCTGCGGACGCTCCACACCACCAGCGCGACGACGGCCGCCGCCGCCAGCCCGATGGCCAGGCCCCGGCCCGCGAGCTTGGCCGCGTGCTCGAACGCCGTGCCCGCGAAGAAGCCGCCGAGCGTGAACGTCACCACCCACGTGACGCCGCCGATGACGTTGAAGAGCAGGAACTTCGGATACGGCAGCCGCGAACTGCCCGCGAGCGCCGGCATGAGCGCCCGCAGCAGCGCCGTGAACCGGCCGATGAACACCGCGAACGCGCCGCGGCGGCGGATCATGTCCTGCGCGGCCGCGACCTTCGACCGGTGTCTTCGCATCATCTTGACGTCCAGCAGCCGCGGCCCGTACTTGCGACCGATCTCGTAGCCGACGGAGTCGCCGGCCACCGCGGCGACCACCGCGACGACCAGCAGCAGCGGCAGCGACAGCACGTGCTGGCTGGCCAGGACGCCGCCGACCACGATCGCTGTCTCGCCGGGGAACACGAAGCCGACGAACAGCGCGGCCTCCGCGAACACCAGCGCCGCGATGATCAGATAGATCATCGCCGGTGGAAGGCCGTCCACCAGGGCGTTGAACTGCTCGAGCATGGACCCCCGCCACCTCGTCGATCCGCCGGTCGGCCGTCGCGGCCGTTTCACACTGGATACCGACGGTTATGGTAGCCGCGAGGTTCCCGTATCCGGATCGCCCTCAGGTGCCGGACCGGGGGCCGTCCTCACCTACTTCGGAGGGAGACGGGCATGAGCGTCCAGGAGGTCGAGGGAGGCCGCTTCGTCCGTCAGGCGAACCGGTTCACCGAGCGGATCACGGCGGACGGGTCGAGCGGACTGCCCGCCGAGCCCGGGCGGTACCGGCTCTTCGTCTCCTACGCGTGCCCGTGGGCGCACCGCACCCTGATCGTGCGGCGGCTCCTCGGCCTGGAGGACGCGATCGGCGTCGGCGTCGTCGACCCCATCCGGGACGAGCGGGGCTGGCGGTTCCCCGACCGCGACCCGGTGACCGGCGCCGTCTTCCTCTCCGAGCTGTACCTGTCCACCGACCCGGCGTTCCAGGGCCGCTACACCGTGCCCTGCGTCTGGGACACCGAGACCGAGCGCCTGGTCACCAACGACTTCCCGAACATCACCACGATGTTCGAGACGGAGTTCACCGCCCACCACCGCCCCGGCGCGCCCGACCTGTACCCCGAGGCGCTGCGCCCCGAGATCGACGAGCTGAACGAGCTCGTCTACCAGACCGTCAACAACGGCGTGTACAAGGCGGGCTTCGCCACCTCGCAGGGCGCCTACGAGGAGGCCTTCGACGCCCTCTTCGACACCCTCGGCCGGCTGGAGGAGCGCCTGTCCACGCGCCGCTACCTGTTCGGCGACGAGATCACCGAGGCCGACGTCCGGCTCTACCCGACGCTCGCCCGCTTCGACGCCGTCTACCACGGCCACTTCAAGTGCAACCTGCGGCGCCTCGCCGACTACGAGAACCTGTGGGGCTACGCCCGCGACCTGTACTCGAACCCCGCGTTCGGCGAGACCACGAATTTCGACCACATCAAGCGGCACTACTACGTGACCCAGCGGAACATCAACCCCTCAGGCGTCGTCGCCAAGGGCCCGCTCGTGGACTGGACCGCCCCGCATGACCGGGGACGTTGACCGCTTCTCCCTGGTTATGCTGGCGCATCTCCAGTAATCCCCCACGAGAGGCACGACCCCACCATGCGCAGCCAGTTCTTCGGCAACCTCGAACAGGGACAGCAGCTCCCCGGCCACTTCGCCCTCCAGAACTCCAAGATGCTCCGGGTCCACCTGAACGGCGACGTCCTCGCCCGGCAGGGCTCCATGGTCGCCTTCCAGGGGCAGATGGAGTTCGACTACGAGGGCGCGGGCGGCATCGGCAAGTTCATGAAGAAGGCCCTGACCGGCGAGGGCGTCCCCCTCATGCGCGTCAAGGGCCAGGGCCTGCTGTTCGTCGCCAACGACGCCGACGACATCCACCTGTTCTACCTGGAGAACGAGGGCATCACCGTCAACGGCAAGAACATCCTCGCCTACGACTCGCACCTCCAGTCCGACATCCAGCGCGTCCAGGGCGCGGGCATCGCCGCGGGCGGCCTGTTCAACACCACCCTCCAGGGCACCGGCTGGGTGGCGCTCACCACGCACGGCACCCCCGTGATGCTCGACTGCGGCCGCGCCCCCACGTTCGCCGACGGCCAGTCCGCCGTCGCGTGGAGCACGAGCCTCCAGGTCGGCGTCAACCGCACCTTCAAGGCCAGCGCCCTCATCGGCCGCGGCAGCGGCGAAGCGATGCAGCTCGCCTACCAGGGCCAGGGCTTCGTCCTCATCCAGGCCTCCGAAGGCCCGACCGTCGCCCCGCATACTCACTAGCATTTTTCTCCTCCTTCGGGCCTGGCGGCCCTCCATCGTCGAAAAACGCGGGCGATCGCTGGCATCGCTCCGGCTCGCCTTGCGGCTCGCTGCGCGATCAGGTTCTCGCTCCGCTCGAACCTGCCTTCGGACGCGATCGCGGGTGTCCGGGTCGTTTGCCGGTTGCCGTGACCGCTGAGGTCGTTGCAGTAGTGGGGCCCAGTCGGCGGGCATCGCTTGCCGTGCGGGCGGTTCTCGCTTCGCTCGAACCTGCCTTCGGACGCGATCGCAACCGTCGAGGTCGGCGCGTGGGCTCAGGAGGGGGAGCGCGTTGGTGATTCTTGCCGAAGGCACGGCCCTGCCTTCGGCCGGTTCAGCCAATGGACGGGGCGGTGTGGGCGGGGTTGCGACGCGCTGGCGTGGTGCGGGGGTAAGTGCGAGTAGCCTTGATGCGTCTCAGAACTTACCTGCGAGCTGCGGAAGAGGGCGATCTCCGCCGTGTCGACAGAGTCGTCGCATACTAGTGCCGACCCGATGCTGACCGATTTCGGCGCCAACGAGTGGCTGGTCGACGAGCTGTACCAGAAGTACCTCGACGACCCCAACTCCGTTGACGAAGCCTGGTGGAACTTCTTCGCGGACTACCAGCCGGGCAGCCGGCCCGTGTCCGCCATCCCCCAGGCCGACGGCGCGGCCCCGAAGGCCGCCAACGGCACGGCGGCCGCTCCGCCGACACCGCAGCCACCGGCCGCGCCGCCGAAGGCTCCGGCCAAGCCGGCCGCCAAGGCCCCGAAGACGGACAAGCCGGCGCCCCCGCCGGTGCCGGCGGGGGCCGAGGAGGTCCGGCTGCGCGGCGTCGCCGCCCGGACGGCCACCAACATGGAGGCCAGCCTCGGCGTGCCGACGGCGACCAGCGTGCGCGCCGTCCCGGCCAAGCTGCTGATCGACAACCGCATCGTCATCAACAACCACCTCAAGCGCGGGCGCGGCGGCAAGGTCTCCTTCACGCACCTGATCGGGTACGCGATCGTCAGGGCCCTGACCGCGATGCCCGAGATGAACGCCGCGTTCACCGAGGTGGACGGCAAGCCGGTGCTGATCAGGCCGGAGCACGTGAACTTCGGGCTGGCCATCGACCTGCAGAAGGACGACGGCTCGCGCCAGCTCGTGGTGCCGAGCATCAAGGCCGCCGAGACGCTGGACTTCCGTCAGTTCTGGGCCGGTTACGAGGAGATCGTCCGCAAGGCCCGCGGCGGCAAGCTCACCCTGGAGGACTTCCAGGGCACCACGATCAGCCTGACCAACCCGGGCACGATCGGCACCGTCCACTCGGTGCCGCGGCTGATGCCCGGCCAGGGCACGATCATCGGCGTCGGCGCCATGGAGTACCCGGCCGAGTTCGCGGGCGCGTCGAGCGACACCCTGTCGCGCATGGGGATCAGCAAGGTGATGACGCTGACCTCCACCTACGACCACCGGATCATCCAGGGCGCGCAGTCCGGCGACTTCCTGCGCCGCATCCACCAGCTGCTGCTCGGCGAGGACGGCTTCTACGACGAGATCTTCGAGGCGCTGCGCATCCCGTACGAGCCGGTGCGCTGGGTCAAGGACATCTCCGCCACCCACGAGGACGACGTCGCCAAGGTCGCCCGCGTCCACGAGCTGATCCACGCCTACCGGGTCCGGGGCCACCTGATGGCCGACACCGACCCGCTGGAGTACAAGCAGCGCCGCCACCCCGACCTCGACATCCTCAAGCACGGCCTCACCCTGTGGGACCTGGAGCGCGAGTTCGCGACCGGCGGGTTCGGCGGCAAGCCGACGATGAAGCTGCGCGACATCCTCGGCGTGCTGCGGATGGCGTACTGCCGCACGGTCGGCATCGAGTACATGCACATCCAGGACCCGGAGGAGCGCGCCTGGATCCAGGAGCGCGTCGAGGTCCCGCACGACAAGCCCTCGCGCGAGGAGCAGCTGCACGTGCTGCGGCGGCTGAACAGCGCCGAGGCCTTCGAGACGTTCCTGCAGACGAAGTTCGTCGGGCAGAAGCGGTTCTCCCTGGAGGGCGGCGAGTCGGTCATCCCGCTGCTCGACTCGGTGATCTCGGCGGCGGCCAAGGCCAGCCTGGACGAGGTCGTCATCGGCATGGCGCACCGCGGCCGGCTGAACGTCCTCGCCAACATCGTCGGCAAGTCCTACGGGCAGATCTTCGGCGAGTTCGAGGGCAACCTCGACCCGCGCAGCGCCCAGGGCTCCGGCGACGTGAAGTACCACCTCGGGGCGTCCGGCGACTTCGTCGCCGGCGACGGCTCCAAGATCCACACCGAGCTGGTCGCGAACCCCTCCCACCTGGAGACGGTCGACCCGGTGCTGGAGGGCGTCGTCCGCGCCAAGCAGGACCTGCTGGACGTCGGCGAGGCCGGCTTCACCGTGCTGCCGATCCTGATCCACGGCGACGCCGCGTTCGCCGGGCAGGGCGTGGTGGCCGAGACGCTGAACCTGTCGCAGCTGCGCGGCTACCGCACCGGCGGCAGCGTGCACGTGATCATCAACAACCAGGTCGGCTTCACCACCGCGCCGGAGTACTCGCGCTCCAGCGTCTACGCCACCGACGTGGCGCGGATGATCCAGGCGCCGATCTTCCACGTGAACGGCGACGACCCCGAGGCGTGCGCGCGGGTGGCGCGGCTGGCGTTCGAGTACCGGCAGACGTTCAAGAAGGACGTCGTCATCGACATGATCTGCTACCGGCGGCGCGGCCACAACGAGGGCGAGAACCCCTCGTTCACGCAGCCGCTGATGTACGACCTGATCGATGCCAAGCGGTCCGTGCGCAAGCTCTACACCGAGGCCCTGATCGGCCGCGGCGACATCACGGTGGAGGAGGCCGAGCAGGCGCTCCGCGACTACCAGGAGCAGCTGGAGCGGGCCTTCACCGAGACCCGCGAGGCCGTGAAGAAGCCCCTCGAACCGGGCTCGGTCGTGAAGCCCGACGTCGAGGAGCGCATCCCGATCGACCACGGCAGCGCCGGCTCGGCGATCCCGCTGGAGACGGTGAAGCGCATCATCGACACCCAGGTCAGCCTGCCGGAGGGCTTCACGCCGCACCCGCGGCTCCAGCCGATCCTGCAGCGCCGCGCCCAGATGATCGAGGACGACGCGATCGACTGGGCGACCGGCGAGCTGCTGGCGATGGGCTCGCTGCTGATCGACGGCCACCCGGTGCGGCTCGTCGGTCAGGACACCCGGCGCGGCACGTTCGGCCAGCGGCACGCGGTGCTCGTCGACCGCAGGACGGGCGAGGAGTACACGCCGCTCAAGCAGTTCGGGCAGGGCGTGTCGAAGTTCTACGTGCACGACTCGCTGCTCAGCGAGTACGCCGCGATGGGCTTCGAGTACGGCTACTCGATGACCCGGCCCGACGCGCTCGTGTGCTGGGAGGCCCAGTTCGGCGACTTCGCCAACGGCGCCCAGTCGATCGTGGACGAGTACATCTCCTCCGGCGAGCAGAAGTGGGGCCAGCACTCGGGCGTCGTGCTGCTGCTGCCGCACGGCTACGAGGGCCAGGGGCCCGACCACTCGTCCGCGCGGATCGAGCGGTACCTGCAGCTGTGCGCGCAGGACAACATGACGGTCGCCTACCCGACCACTTCGGCGAACTACTTCCACCTGCTGCGCTGGCAGGTGCTGTCGAACCGGCACAAGCCGCTGGTCGTGTTCACGCCGAAGGTGCTGCTGCGGCTGAAGGCCGCCGCGTCCCCGGTCGAGGAGATCACCGGTGGCGCCTTCCAGCCGGTGATCCCGGAGAGCGACCCGGCGATCGACCCGGCGGGCGTGCGGCGGGTGCTGCTCACCACCGGCAAGATCTACTACGAGGTGGTGAAGGCCCGGGAGGCGACGGGCGCGAACGACACCGCGGTCGTGCGGGTCGAGCGGCTCTACCCGCCGCCGGTCGACGAGATCAAGGCGGAGCTGGCCAAGTACCCGGCCGACGTCGAGGTCGTCTGGGTGCAGGACGAGCCCGCCAACATGGGCGCCTGGCCGTTCATGGCGCTGAAGCTGCCGCGCCACATCGACGGGCTGAAGATGTCGCGGGTGTCTCGCCCGGCGTCCTCGTCCCCGGCGGTGGGGTCGAACAAGCTGCACCAGGCGGAGCAGGAGGCGCTGCTCGCGCGCCTGTTCGGCGAGCAGAAGTAGAGCGGTACTGATCGATCCGAGGGCTCCGGTGCACCGCGCCGGGGCCCTCGGCGTCCATGGGGAGGGGACGCGATGTACTTCACCGACCGCGGGATCGAGGAGCTGGCGGACCGGCGGGGCGCCGAGGAGGTCAGCCTGGAGTGGCTGGCGGGCCGGCTCCGCGAGTTCGTCGACCTGAACCCCGAGTTCGAGACCCCCGTCGAGCGCCTCGCCACCTGGCTCGCCCGCCTGGACGAGGAAGAGGACTGACCGGCGACCGGAGCGGAGCGCCAGCGGAGCGGAGGGCGCCGGTCAGTCTCTTCGGGGGGTCTGGGGGTCCGCCCCCAGAGGGGGCACCACCGGCGACCGGAGCGGAGCGCCAGCGGAGCGCAGGGCGCCGGTCAGTCACTTCGGGGGGCTGGGGGTCCGCCCCCAGAAGGCGCACCACCGGCGACCGGAGCGTAGCGCCAGCGGAGCGGAGGGCGCCGGTCAGTCACTTCGGGGCCCGGACCCACCTCCGGGGTAACGCGATATGTCTTGACTTCTCAAAGACGCGACATATCGTGTTAACTGACGGCAGGCCTCTCGGACGAAGGGCACATCGTGATGTCGCGCTGGACGATCGACGAACCGACCACCCTCGACTTCGACGGCGTGGTCGCACTGAGGGTCACGCTGATCGCGGGCAGCGTGTCGGTGCTCGCCTCCGACGAGCGCCCCTCCATCATGGTGGGCGGCGTCGAGGGGCCGCCGCTGGTGGTCACGCACGAGGCGGGGATGCTGACCGTCACCCACGAGAAGATCTGGGAGGGCGTGCTCGGCTGGCTGCGCAACCAGCGGGTCCGCGCGGAGGTCACCGTGACCGTCCCGCACGACTGCCCGGTCAGCCTCAACCTGGTGTCGGCCGACGCGGTGGTGACCGGCACGACGGCCCGCACGTCGATCAAGAGCGCCTCGGGCGAGGTGACGCTCGACGGGGTGGCGGGCGCGATCGACGCGAACACGGTCTCGGGCGCGGTCGAGGCGCAGGGCCTGGACGGGACGGTGTCGTTCACCTCCGTCTCCGGTGACCTGACGCTTGCCGGGGCGTCCGTCGAGCGGCTCGCGGCGCGGACGGTCAGCGGCCGCATCGCCGCCGACGTCGACCTGTCCGGCAGCGGCGGCGTCGAGGTGAACACGGTCTCGGGCGAGGTGGCGCTGCGCGTCCCGGCGTCCACGGACGCGCGGGTGACGCTGAACTCGGCGGCGGGGCGGATCGAGACGTCCTTCCCGTTCGACCGCCAGGAACGCGCCGTGTCGCGCTCCGTCAGCGGGAAGATGGGGGACGGCTCGGGGCGGGTCGCGGTCAACACGGTCTCCGGCACGATCGCCCTCCTCGGCCGCGACGACGACGCCCCGGAGATCACCACACCCCGAATGGAGAAGTGACGACGTGAGCCCCGTCTTCGGCCACGGTCGCCTGCGGCTGTACCTGCTCAAGCTGCTGGAGGAGAGCCCACGGCACGGCTACGAGGTGATCCGGCTCCTGCAGGACCGGTTCCTCGGGGTGTACTCGCCCTCCCCCGGCACCATCTACCCGCGGCTGGCCCGGCTGGAGGCCGAGGGCCTGGTCACCCATGAGGTGGTCAAGGGCAAGAAGGTGTACTCGCTGACCGACAAGGGACGCGAGGAGCTGGAGCGCCGGATGGACGAGCTGGCCGAACTGGAGGATGAGATCGCCGCCTCCGCGCAGGAGTTCGCGCGCGGCGTGCAGGAGGACGTCCGCCAGACCGTCCGGACGCTGCGCGAGGAGCTGACGCAGGCCGCCCGGACGATGCGCGACCAGGGCAAGGCCACGTCCAAGGACGCGTGGAAGGAGACCACCGAGCGCCAGAAGGACGAGTGGCGCCGGCAGAAGGAGCACTGGCGGGAGCAGACGCAGGCGTGGAAGGAGGAGTGGCGGCAGAACTGGGACGACGCCTGGAAGACGGCGACCGGGACCCGCGAGGACGTCGCCCGCCTCAAGCTGGAGCGCCTGCTGCGCCGGTTCGTCGAGGACGTCCGCGGGTCCGCGAAGAACGCCCGGCTGGGCGACGACGACCTCGCCGCGGCGCAGGCCGTCCTCGACGAGGCGCGCGAGCGGCTGCGGAACGAGATCTTCGACCGGGAGCCGTGACCGGGAGCCCCGGCCACGGCCTCCCCCACGGCGTCAGGGCGTGAAGACGATCTTTCCGAAGAGGTCGCCCTCCGCCATCGCGGCGAAGCCCTCCTCCGCCCTGCTGAGCGGCAGGACGCGGTCGATCTGCGGCCGCACGCCGGTCTTGACCAGGAACCGCGCGAGCCGCTCCAGCTGGTCGCGGGTCCCCATCGTGGAGCCGACGATCTGGAGCTGGAGGAAGAACACGCGGTTCAGCTCGGCGGGCGGCACCTGGCCGCTGGTCGCGCCCGACACCACGACGCGCCCGCCGGGGCGCAGCGACTTCAGCGAGTGCGACCAGGTCGCCTGGCCGACGGTCTCGATCACGGCGTCGACCCGCTCGGGCAGCCGCGCGCCCGTCTCGAAGGCGGCGTCCGCCCCGATCTCCTCGGCGCGCCTGCGCTTGGCCTCGCTGCGGCTGGTGGCGTAGACGCGGTAGCCGGCGGCGGCCGCCAGCGCGATCGCCGCGGTCGCGACGCCGCCGCCCGCGCCCTGCACCAGCACGGACCCGCCGGGCTGGAGCCCGGCCTTGCCGAACAGCATCCGGTACGCGGTGAGCCAGGCGGTGGGGAGGCAGGCCGCCTCCTCGAACGACAGCTCGGCCGGCTTGGGGACGAGGTTGCGGCGCGGCACCGCCACCTTCTCCGCGAGCGTCCCGGGGTGGACCTCCGACAGCAGCGACCGCCTGGGGTCGAGGGTCTCGTCGCCGCCGCCCCGGTCCGGGTCGCCGATCACCGAGTGGACGATGACCTCGTTGCCGTCCTCGTCCACCCCGGCCGCATCGCCGCCGAGGATCATGGGCAGCCGGTCGGCGGGCAGGCCGACGCCCTTCAGCGACCACAGGTCGTGGTGGTTGAGCGCGGCGGCCTTCACCGTGACGGTCGTCCAGCCGTCCGGTACCTCGGGGTCGGGCCGCTCCCCCAGCGTGAGCCCGTTCAGCGGATGGTCTGCGTCGATCTGTGTGGCCGTGACAGCGAACATGAACGCACACTAACCGCCAGCCGGCGAGCGGAACGGCCCGCCCCCGGCGTGTCGGGGACGGGCCGCGCGCCCGGTGTCACAGCACCTTGGACAGGAAGTCCTGCGTCCGGGGGTGCTTGGGGTTGCCGAGGACCTCCCGCGGGGTGCCCTCCTCGACCACGACGCCGCCGTCCATGAAGACCAGGGAGTCGCCGACCTCGCGGGCGAAGCCCATCTCGTGGGTGACCACGACCATGGTCATGCCGTCGAGGGCGAGCTGCTTCATGACCTCCAGGACCTCGCCGACGAGCTCGGGGTCCAGCGCGGAGGTGGGCTCGTCGAACAGCATCAGCGCGGGCTCCATGGCGAGGGCCCGCGCGATCGCGACCCGTTGCTGCTGCCCGCCGGACAGCTGCGCCGGGTAGCTGCTCACCTTGTCGCCGAGGCCGACCCGGGTGAGCAGGGCGACGGCCCGCTCCCTCGCCTCCCCCTTCGGCTGCCGCTTCACCCGCACCGGCGCCTCCATGACGTTCTCCAGCGCCGTCATGTGCGGGAAGAGGTTGAACCGCTGGAAGACCATGCCGATCTCGCGGCGCTGGGCGGCGACCTCCCGGTCGCGCAGCTCGTAGAGCTTGCCGCCCGACTCCCGGTAGCCGACGAGGTGGCCGTTCACCCACAGCCGCCCGGCGTTGATCTTCTCCAGGTGGTTGATGCAGCGCAGGAACGTCGACTTGCCCGAGCCGGACGGTCCGACGACGCACATCACCTCACCCGGCTTGACCTCCAGGTCGATGCCCTTCAGCACCTCGAGGCGCCCGAACGACTTGTGCACCGCCTCGGACTTGACCATCAGCCCGCCGCTCGCGGGCTCCGGGACGCCGGCCGGGGCGTCGCCCACGATCTCCTCGCCTCCGCTCACTGGCCGCCTCCTCCGCCGCGGAAGCGGAGCCGCTGCCTGGCCTCCGCCCCCTTGCTGGTGCCCCGGCTGTAGTACCGCTCCAGGTAGAACTGCCCGATCATCATGACCGAGGAGATGAGCAGGTACCACAGGCAGGCCATCACCAGCATCGGAATGATCTTGTACGTGCTGGCGTAGATGGTCTGCGCGGTGAAGGTCAGCTCCGAGTACGGGACGGCCACGACGAGCGAAGTGTTCTTCAGCATCGAGATCGCCTCGTTGCCCGTCGGCGGGACGATGACCCGCATCGACTGCGGCAGCACGATCCGCCGCATCGTCTGCATCCGGGACATGCCGAGCGCGCTCGCGGCCTCCTGCTGGCCCTCGTCCACCGACAGGATGCCGGCCCGGACGATCTCGGCCATGTAGGCGGCCTCGTTGAGGATGAGCCCGAGCGCCGCCGCGAGCGCGGCGTTGACCAGTTCCTGCGTCTTCCACGTCTCGAACTCGGGACCGAAGGGGATCCCGATCCCGACCGTCGGGAACAGCGTGCCGATCGCGCCCCAGATGAGCAGCTGCGTGTAGAGCGGCGTGCCGCGGAAGAACCACAGGTACACCCAGGCGGCACCGCTCAGCAGAGGGTTGGCCGACAGCCGCATCAGCGCCAGCACGATGCCGAGCACGACACCGCCGACCATGGCCGCCAGGGTGAGCCAGACCGTGTTCCGGACGCCCTTGAGCACCGGATCCGAGAACAGGTACTTCCACTGCTCCGACCAGTCGAGGGCCTTGCTGGTCAGGAGGAAGTGGACGAACATGGCGACCAGCACGAGGACGACCGCCGCCCCGAGCCAGCGCCCCGGATGCCGGACGGGAACGGCCTTGATCGCCTCAGGCCGTCCCTTGCCGGCGTCGTTGTCGACCGTCATGCGATCAGCTCTGCGCCCCGTTGATCTTCGGTTCGGTGATGGCGCCGGTCTCCACACCGGCGTCGGTGAGGATCTTCTTGTAGGTGCCGTCGGCGATCAGAGCCTTGAGCGCGCCCTGGATGGCCTCCTTGAGCTGGCCGGAGTTCTTGCCGACCGCGTAGCCGTAGGGCGCGGTGTCGTAGGTCTGACCGATGATCTCCAGCTTGCCGCCGGTCTTCTTCACCGCGTCGCCGACGATGGGCGAGTCGGCGGCCATGCCGTCGACCTTGCCCGCGACGAGGTCGTTGTTGACCTCGGTCTGCTGCTTGCGGACGACGCTCTTGATGGCCGGCTTGCCCGCGTCGGTGCACTTCTTGCTGCGCGCCGCGAGGTCGTCGACCTGCACGGTGCCCTGCTGGACGCCGATGGACTTGCCGCAGGCGTCGTCGGGGTTGACGCCCTTCGGGTTGCCCTTGAGCACGGCCCAGGACGTCCCGGCCGAGTAGTAGGTGACGAAGTCGACGGCGCCCTCGCGCTCCTTGGTGTCGGTGAAGGAGGAGACGCCGGCCTCGTACTTGCCGGACTGGACGCCGGGGATGATCGTGTCGAAGCCCGCGTTGCTGTACTGGGTCTTCAGACCGAGCTTGGCGGCGACGGCGTTGAAGAGGTCGACGTCCCATCCGACGATCTTTTGGGAGGCCGGGTCGACGGACTCGTTGGGCGGGTACGAGGCGTCCGTGCCGATCGAGATCTTCCCGTCGCTCTTGATGGCGGCCGGGACCATGGCGGCGAGCTTGCTGTCCACGCTCGTGTTCGAGGCCGCGGAGCCCGAGTCGCCAGAGTCGTTGCTGTCGCCGCATGCGGACAGCGCGAGCGCGCCCGTCAGTACGAGCGCGCTCGCCGCGACGGCGCGGCGGCGCAGAGAACCGGTGTTCACTGGTCCCCCTCCTGGTGGTTTCGTCGGATCCGCGTAGATCCGAAGGTCAGGTGCATAGTTTGGCGTACAACGTCCCTGATCTGGATAAAGGGTGCGAAACAATCACGCAACGAGGCGAACCCGGATCCGCCAGTGCTCAAGGGGTATGCCCTACGCAACGCGACCGACCCACCACCGTGTGGGCACGGTCACGTGACGGTCACCACCCACCCCGGCCTCCGGGCGGGTCCGGCCCCCTGTGGCACAATCAGACAACGGGTGACCCCCGTGCGTCGCGAGATCCACCGGGTGACCGGCCACACCACACCACCACGCGGCGGCATCTCAAGAAAGCCAACTTTCACAGACAGGGGTCGCTGTGGCTGCTCAGCCCATTCCCACTGAACCGCCCTCACTGGACGACGATCCGGCCTTTCCGCTGCACCGCGGCGGCAAGCTGGAGATGCGCTCGACCATCCCCGTCCGCAACAAGGACGACCTCTCGCTGGCCTACACGCCGGGCGTCGCCCGCGTGTGCACCGCGATCGCCGACAACCCCGAGCTGGCCTACGACTACACCTGGACCTCCAAGGTCGTCGCCGTCGTGACCGACGGCACCGCGGTGCTCGGGCTCGGCGACATCGGCCCGGCGGCGTCCATGCCGGTCATGGAGGGCAAGTCGCTGCTGTTCAAGGAGTTCGCGAACGTCGACTCCGTGCCGATCGCGCTGAACTGCACGGGCGTCGACGAGATCGTCGACACCGTGATCCGGATGGCGCCGAGCTTCGGCGGCATCAACCTGGAGGACATCAGCGCCCCCCGCTGCTTCGAGATCGAGGACCGGCTGCGCGCCGCCCTCGACATCCCCGTCTTCCACGACGACCAGCACGGCACCGCGATCGTGGCGCTCGCCGCCCTCACCAACGCGGCGCGCTTCGTCGGCAAGCCGCTGTCGGAGCTGCGCGCGGTCGTGGCGGGCGCGGGCGCGTCCGGCATCGCGGTCTCGCAGATCCTGATCGAGGCGGGCATCGGCGACATCGCCCTGTCCGACAGCAAGGGCATCATCCACGAGGGGCGCGACGGCCTGAACCCCGTCAAGGAGCGCATCGCCGCGATCACCAACCGCTCGCACCTGAAGGGCTCCACGGAGGAGGCGCTGCGCGGCGCCGACGTGTTCATCGGCCTGTCCGGCAGCACCGTCCACGAGTCGTGCGTCGCCACGATGTCGGACAGCGCGATCGTCTTCGCGCTCTCCAACCCGACCCCCGAGGTGCACCCCGAGGTCGCCCGCAGGCACGCCAAGGTCGTCGCGACCGGCCGCAGCGACTTCCCGAACCAGATCAACAACGTGCTGGCGTTCCCCGGCATCTTCCGCGGCGCGCTGGACGTCCGGGCCCACACCATCACCGAGGGGATGAAGCTGGCGGCGGCGAACGCCCTCGCCGGCATCGTCGGCGACGACCTGACCGCCGACTACGTCATCCCCGGCCCGTTCGACGACCGCGTCGCCCCGGCCGTCACGGCCGCGGTGGCCGCCAAGGCCCGCGAGGAGGGCGTCGCCCGCATCTGATCTTCCCGACGGCCCGTGTTCCGCACCGGAACACGGGCCGCTTGGCGGTCGGAGGGGCGGCCGGGCCGCGTCAGGACGGTTCCACGTGGTTGTTCTCCCACGCCCAGGTGACGATCCCGACGCGGTTCCGCACCCCCAGCTTGGCCTGGATGCCCGCCAGGTGGCTCTTGACCGTGCTCAACGAGATGAACAGCTCCGCGGCGATCTCCTGGTTGGTGAGGCCGCGCGCCAGGGCCCGGACGACGTCGAGTTCGCGCTCCGACAGGGGCGGGGGCCGCTCGGCGCGCGGAGGCGCCGAGGCGGCCGCCAGGTGCCGCAGCAGCCTGACGGTGACGGAGGGCGAGACCAGCGCCTCGCCGTTGCGGGCGGCGCGGACCGCCTCGACGAGCAGCGCGGGCCCCGCGTCCTTGAGGACGAAGCCGCACGCACCGCCGCGCAGCGCCCCGTACACGTACTCGTCCAGGTCGAAGGTGGTGACCACGACGACCCGCATCGGGTCGGGCACCTGCGGGCCGGCCAGCGCGCGGGTCACCGCGATGCCGTCGAGCCGGGGCATCCGGATGTCCACCAGGCACACGTCCGGTCGGAGCCGCCGCGCCAGGTCGACCGCCTCGACCCCGTCGACCGCCTCCCCGACGACGGTGATGTCGGGCTGGTCCTCGAGGATGAGCCGCAGCCCGCGGCGGACCATCGCCTGGTCGTCGGCGAGGAGGACCGAGATGGTCACCGGGACCGCCCCGCGGGGACGGGCAGCGCCGCCCGGACGGACCAGCCGCCGCCGGGCCGCGGTCCGGCGGCCAGCGAACCGCCCAGCGACTCGACGCGCTCGCGCATGCCGACCAGCCCGTAGCCGCCGCGATGGGGGTGCCGGGCCGGGGCCGCCGGGGCGTCGTCGGCGACCTCCACGGTGACGCCCTCCGGGCCCTGCTCGACGGTGACCGTGACGGAGCGGGCCCCGGGCGCGTGCCGCAGCACGTTCGTCAGCGCCTCCCGGGCGACGCGGTACACGGTGGTGGTCACCTCCGGCGGCCACGCGGCGTCCGCGTTCCCGTCCGGCATGCTCAGCCGCACCTCCGGGCCCTGCCGGCGGAACCGCTCCACCAGCGCGCCCAGGCGCTCCGGCCCGGGGGACGCCGGCGCCGCGTCGTCGGCGTCGCGCAGCAGCCCGACGACCCGCCGCATCGCGGCCAGGGCCTCGGTGCCCGCGGCCTCCATCTCGCCGAGGTACCCGCTCACCTGCTCCGGGTCCCGGCGGGCGACCACCTGGGCGCCCTGCGCCTGGACCACCATGCCCGTGATGTGGTGGGCCACGACGTCGTGCAGCTCCCGGGCCAGCTCCAGCCGCTCGGCCCGGCGGACCTGCGCGGCCGCCCCGGGCGCCCGCGCGTCCAGGAGCCGCAGCGCCAGCCCGGCGCCGGCGCCGGCCAGCCAGACCAGGCCGTCCAGCGCCGTCACCGCCGCGACGCCCGCGGGCGGCGGGCCGGCGGCGAGCTGACCGGCGATGATCACCGCCGGTCCGGCGGCCGTGACGGCGGCGGCCGGCGCCGGCGGGAGGTGCCGGAGCGCGGAGCAGGTCAGCACCCCGAGGCCCAGGGCCATCGCCGGGCTCGGCTCGGCGGGGAGGTCGGGACCGGCCGCGCGGACGCCGGCGATGGCCGCCACCGCGAGGCCGAACGCCGCGACCGCCGGCCGGAGCGGCCGGCGCAGCCCCAGCAGCGCCGGGACGCACACCGCCGCCGCGGCGACGCAGCCCGGGACCCAGTACCAGGAACCCCAGCTCCCCGCGATGGCGACGGCCTGCGCGGTGATCGCCGCGAGGAGCACGACGCCCAGCCCGGCCACGGAGGCGCCCCGGCCCCACGCGCCCGGATCGGTCATGCGGGCCAGATTATCGACGCCCCGCCCGGCGGCGCACCCGGACGGATCCGCGCCCGCCCCGCCCTCGTCGCGTCCCATCGCTACCGGACCGGGGCGAACGCGCGGAGCAGCGGCCCGGCCACGAGAGCGCCGGCCACCATCACCGTGGCCAGGGCCAGCGAGGCCGTGGAGGACGTGGGACCCGACACCCATGCGAGCGCGATCACCGCGGCGCCGCCCGCGGCGATGGCGGCGGCCGGCCGCACCGGCAGCGCTCTGAGGGAGGAGCCGATGAGCACGGCGAGGGCCAGGCCCGCCACCGGCGACGGCTCCTGCGGCAGGCCGGCGGCCATGGAGACCCCCACCGCACCGGCCGCCACGGCGACGCCCGCGGCCGCGGGCCAGGCGCGCCTCCGCCGGATCAGCGCCAGCCCGCCCATCACCACCGCGACGGCGGTGGTGTAAAGCCAGTAGGCGCCGCCCCAGCTGCGGATGAGCATGAACGCCGTGAAGGCGATGCCCAGGGCGAAGACCACGCCGAGCCCCGCGTTGACCAGCGCGTCCGGTTTCACCGGAGACCCGCCGGCACCATTTCGATGACTGTTTCCAAGCGACATGAGAGACCTGGTTTCGCTTTCGGGAATGGTCGCTTCACGCGCGCCGGACGCGCCGCAGGGAAACGGCGGTGAGGAGCGCGGAGGCCAGGAGGTAAAGCCCGGTCTCGGCCAGCTGGAAGCCCCAGTAACGGCCGCTGGGCTGGTATTCGACGTCGACGTGCAGATCGAGCGCCGCCAGGCACACCGCGGTGTCGCCGAACGTGCCGCCGGCGCCGGTCTTCGCCGGGGTGTCGAGACAGGCGTTGAACCGCTTCCCCTCGATCGTCCGCCCGTCCGCGGTGCGCAGCGGGCTGGTCCCGCTGATCCACGCGTCCGGCGCGCCGGGCACCTGAAGGCCGCCGATGACGGGGGCGCCGGTGATGCTGCCCAGGCTTCTGGCCTGGTTGATGGTCTGCGCGGTCATCGGCAGGGACGTCTTCTCGGGCGGCATGAGGTGCGGACGCACCAGGTTCGGCACCGCGAACTGGACGACGAGGAAGACGACGCCCGTGACGGCCATGGCCGGAAGCGTCCGGCGGACGAACAGGCCGACGGTGGTGCCGAGGGCGAAGGAGAGGAGGGCGTAGCCGATCGGGGCGATGTGGCGGGCGCCGAACTCGATCGTCCCGAACCGGTCGGCGGCGACCTCGTCGTACGGGGAGGCCGCCCAGGTGAGCAGCAGCGCGGCCAGGCCCGCGAGGATCATCGCGGCCAAGCCGACGAACGCCATCCTGCCGATCAGCCAGCGGCGCCGCGTCACGCTCTGGTTCCACACCAGCCGGTGGGTGCCGAGTTCCAGTTCCCGGGCGATCAGCGGCGCGCCCCAGAACACGCCGATGACGAGGGCGAGCAGCTGGAGTCCGGCGGCGAGGAACAGCAGCGGGTTCATGTAGGCGCCCTGGAACTGGGCGACGGCCTGGGCGCAGGCGGCGGGGTCGGTGCACCGGGACCGGTAGGCGTCGTGCGCGTCCCGGATGTCCATGCCCAGGTACAGCAGATAGGCGGCGATCAGGACGAGCCCGGCCGCACCGGCGATCGCCTGGAGGCGGAACTGCCGCCAGTTCAACCAGATCATCGCGATCCCTCCCGGACCTGGGCGGCGGGCGCGCTCGCCCGCGACATGTACGCGAGCACCAGCTCTTCGAGCGTGACGGGCCCGGCCCGGAACGGAAGCTCCGACGCCGGGAGGCCGGTCCGCACCACCGCGCCGCCGGGCTCCGCCCGGAGGACCTCGACGCCCGCGGGCAGGTGGCCGAGGTCGCCGCCGGGCGCGGCCAGCCGGTGGTGGCCGGCGAGCAGGTCCCGGACGTCGCCGGCCACCTGGACCCGCGAGTCGCACAGCACGATGAGGTAGTCGCAGACCTGCTCGATGTCGCCGAGCAGGTGCGAGGACAGCACGGCACTGGCGCCGAGCTCCGCGACGAACTCCATCAGGTTCGCCAGGAACCCCTGGCGCGCCAGCGGGTCCAGCGCGGCGGCCGGCTCGTCGAAGATCAGCAGCTCGGGCCGCTTGGCGGCGGCGACGGTCAGCGCCAGCTGCGCGCGTTGACCGCCCGACAGCCGTCCCGCCTTCTGCTTCGGGTTCAGCCCGACCTGCCCGATGCGCCGCTCGGCCAGCCCCTGGTCCCAGGACGGGTTCAGGCGCGCCCCCATGCGCAGGTGGTCGGCCACGCTGAACGACGGGTACACCGGAGTGTTCTGCGCGACGAACCCGACTCTGGCCAGGTGCGCGGCGCTCGCCGCCGGCCTGGAGCCCAGGACGCGCAGCGAGCCCGACGTCGGCTCCAGCAGCCCGCAGGCCAGGTTCAGCAGCGTCGACTTGCCGGCCCCGTTCGGCCCCACAAGGCCCACGACGCGTCCGGCCGGAACGTGCAGATCGACGTCGCTCAACGCCTCCCTGCGCCCATATCTCTTCGTCAGTCCCTCGGCGTGCAGCATCGGGACCGGGTCTTCAAGTGGCATGAAGGGATCGTCGGCGACGGCGCCGCCTCGGGGCACCGGCGCAAAGGACGGTTCCCACCGGCGGCCGTCGTACTTTCGGCCGGTTCGCCGCCGGCGCTCCGCCGGACGCGGCTCAGGTCACCGCGTCCGCCGCAGGGCCAGGCGCGGGCGAGGCCAGTAGCGGCCCACGACCCGTCCCACGACCAGGTCGTCGGCGACGGGACCGAAATCCCAGCTGTCCCTGCCGCCGGGGGCGCGCTGGTTGTCGCTCTCCAGCCACCACCCGTCCGCCGACCGGTGCGCGACGCGCTTCACGATGAGCAGTCCCTCCCGCTCCGGGTGCTCGGCGACGACCACGGCGCCGGGCGCGGGACGGGCGCCGTCGCGGACGACGAGCCAGTCCCCCGGCCGCAGCCCGGGCAGCATCGAGTCTCCGGTGACCTCGACGGTCCGCAGCCTCCGCGCGGCGAGCGAGACCGCCGCCGCCCCCGCCAGGCCGCACAGCAGCGGGGTCCGGATCCGCATGGTCCTCCTCGTCGGCCCGCATACTTCGGCGGGCGGCGGTCACAAACAGTGCTGGAGAGGTTCCGGGCCGGCCGGCCCGGGTCTTAGGCCGAATTACCGAGTGCCCTGCCCGGACGGGCCCCGGTGCACAAGGGTAATGTCGGTGACCTGAGCATGATCCACAACGAGGGAAGGGAATCGCAGGTGTTGCTCAAGCTTCTGCGCCCGAAGACCACGGTGTCTGCGCACTGCGATCTGCCGTGCGGCGTCTACGACCCGGCGCAGGCCCGGATCGAGGCCGAGTCCGTGAAGGCGATCTGTGAGAAGTACGCCGCCAACGAGGACCCGGAGTTCCGCGCCCGGGCGATCCTGATCAAGGAGCAGCGCTCGCAGCTGGTCAAGGAGCACCTGTGGGTGCTGTGGACCGACTACTTCAAGCCGCCGCACTTCGAGAAGTACCCGCAGCTGCACCAGCTGTTCAACGAGGCCACCAAGCTCGCGGGCGCCGCCGGCACCAAGGGCAGCATGGACACCAAGGCCGCCGAGGACCTGCTCGCGAAGATCGCTGAGATCGACAAGATCTTCTGGGAGACCAAGCAGGGCTGAGCGCGTCCAGCTCATCGCGAGGGCCGTCCGCTCCCGGACGGCCCTCGCGGCATGTCAGGGGGCGGTCATCCGGGCGAGGGACGGGCGGCCCGGGTGAGGGCGTCGCCGGTGAGGCGGTAGACCGTCCACTCGTCCTGCGGGCGGGCGCCGAGGGCCTTGTAGAACCCGATCGCCGGCTCGTTCCAGTCCAGGACCGACCATTCGACGCGCCCGTAGCCGCGGTCGTCGGCGACGCGGGCCAGCTCGGTGAGCAGCGCCTTGCCGTAGCCGTGGCCGCGGTACTCCGGCTCGACGTACAGGTCCTCCAGGTAGATGCCGTGCGTGCCGTTCCACGTGGAGAACGACAGGAACCACACGGCGAACCCGACGACCCGTCCGTCGTGCTCGGCGACGTGGGCGAAGACCTTGGGGTCGTCGCCGAACAGCCGGTCCCGCAGCTGGTCCTCGGTCGCCTTCACCTCGTGGCGGGCGCGCTCGTACTCGGCCAGTTCGCGGACCAGCCGCAGGATCTCCGGGACGTCGCCGGCCGTCGCGTAACGAATCACACGTGGCAGGTTAATCGAGCGGCGGCAGTGCGGCGTCGGGGTCGGCCCACCGGTCGTTGGGGACGAGCGGGTACCAGCCCGGACGGCCGGGGTCGCGGTCGTAGGGGTAGCCGCCGAGCTCCCTGTACAGCTCCGCGTACTCGGCCAGCTTGTCGCGGTCCAGGCGGACGCCCAGGCCGGGCCCCGACGGAACCGGGATCCTGCCGCCGGAGTACCGCATCGGCCCGCCCTCGATGACGTCGTCGGCGAGGTGGTGGTAGTGCGCGTCGGCGGCGTAGGTGAGGTTGGGCAGGACGGCGCCGAGGTGCAGCATGGTGGCGAGCTGGATGCCGAGCTCCCCGGAGGAGTGGACGGCGACGCCGATCTGGAACGTCTCGCACACCCCGGCGGCCTTCACGCACGCCCGGATGCCGCCCCAGAACGTGGTGTCGAGCAGGACGACGTCCGCGCTGCGGCGCAGCACGTTCGCGGCGAGCTGCTCGAAGTTCACGACGACCGTGTTGGTGGCGAGGGGGACGTTGACGCGCTCGCGGACGAGGCGCAGCCCCTCCAGCCCGAGGACGGGGTCCTCCAGGTAGTCGTTGGGCAGGTCCTCGATGGCCTTCCCGAACCGCAGGCCCTCCTCCAGGCTCAGCACGGAGTTCGGGTCGTAGCGGAAGCGGTCGCCGGGGAACGCCTCGGCGAGCGCCTTGTAGCACTCCAGCTCGTGGGCCGGCGGGAACACCCCGCCCTTCAGCTTGTGGACGGTGAACCCGTGCGCGTCCTTGAGCGCGCGGGCGTGCTCGACGAGCTGCTCGGGGGTGCGGACCTCCGGCGAGCCCCCGGCGCCCGGATAGCGGTAGAACAGGTAGGACGCGAACGGGACGGAGTCGCGGATGCGTCCGCCGAGCAGGTCGTGCACCGGGACGCCGAGGTGCTGGCCGACGAGGTCGAGGCAGGCGAACTCGATGGCGGCGAGCATCTGGGTGCGGTTGTTGTACAGGCTCGCCGTCGGGTTCGCGATCTTGAAGCGGAGCGCCTCCAGCTCGAACGGGTCGTGGCCCTCCAGGTGCGGGGCGAGGGCCTGGAAGGCGGCCTCGGCGCTCTGCCCGCCGCCGCCCATCTCGCCGAGCCCGACCAGGCCGTTGTCGGCCTCGACCTCGACGATCGTCCGGACGAAGCGGCCCCAGTGCGCGCCGTTGCTGTGCAGGAGGGGGGCCTCCAGCGGCACGGTGACCGTGGTGGCGCGGATACCTGTGATCTTCATGTGTCCCCGATCCGTACTCAACGCCGAACCGTGACGGTGGCGACGCCGCAGGCGGGCAGCCGCACCGTCATGGTGCCGTCCCGGACGGGCAGCTCCGCCGGGTCACGCTCCAGACCGCCGCTCAGCGAGGCGCCGGTGGCGCCCGGAACGTGCAGGCCCGTCTCCACGGGGCCCGCGGCGAGCGACTGGAGCCGGACGGCCAGCCCGTCGCCGTCGCGGGCGCGGCCCACGGAGGTGACGAGCACGTCCGGGTCGTCCACGCGCAGGAAGGTCCCCGATTCCGCGGCGGGCATGTCGCCGGTGGCGAGGGTGGCGACGAACGGGTCGGTGATCCCGGCGGCCGTGCGGGCGCCGAGCCGCCGGCCCGAGCCCGCCGCGCCGGACGCGAACGCGTACCGGAACGTGGTCTCGCCCTGCTGCTGGGACGGGAAGTTGGTGTCCCAGATGTTGTTCAGCGCCCACGAGTAGACGGTGCCGTCCTCGTTGTCGAGCGTGGGCGGGAACGGCGCGTAGGGCATGTGGATGGAGCCGAACTGGACGAGCGGGGCCTCCAGCGTCGCCCACGCCACGGTCAGGTCGGGGTCCTCGAAGGCGACCCAGTGGCGGATCGGGCGCATGTGCTCGGCCGATCCCGGGACGCTCGGGACGCCGGTGCCGCCGACGCCGCCGGTGAGCTCCCACGCGGCGGGCGGGCCGTCCACCGCGAACGGGAACGCGAAGAAGACCGCCTCCTTGGCCGCGGTGGGCTGCTTGCCGAGCTGGTAGCGGACGTCCACGCGCGGCACGCCCGCGTACAGGTCGATGGTCGTGCGGAGCCAGTCGACGCCCTTGCCGTGCAGTTCGACGACGAGCCGCTCCCCCGCGGGCGTCCGGCTGCACTCGGTGACGGTGGCGTGGGTGGCGACGGCCCGGTCGCCGAGCATCGTCTTGTCGTGCACGAGCATGTGCCCGGACATGTGGTTGAAGTGCGGCGCGGTCGCGTACCGGTCGTAGACGTACTGCCCGAAACCGGCGACGGCGTCGGCGTTCACGAGCTCGCGGCCGGCGGTCTTGTCGAAGACCGAGGCGATGTGCCCTTCCCTCAGGTCGTAGACGACCCGGTAGAACTCGTTCTCGATCGTGCCGCCGGAGCCGAGGTCGACCGGATCCGGCGCGCCCGCCTCGGCCCGGACGACGTCCACGCGGACGTGACCGTGGCCGGGGACGTCCGGCACGACCGCCTCCAGGTGGCGGCCGATGGGGCGGGTGGGCCACTCGTCCGGGTCGACCTCCTCCTCGCGGTGCGGGACGGGTTCGCCGGTGCGGGCGTCGACCAGCGCGACGGGGACGTCCACGGCGACGACGTCGCGGGGCAGGAACGCGCGGGCCACGTCCGTGCGGGCGGCCGTGCCGGGGTTGACGACGAGGAACGAGGCGAGCGCGTCCGGCGCGGCCCCGAACGTCGCGCCGATCCGTCGCGCGCCGGCCTGGAGCAGGTCGAGGGCGTCGTCGTGGGCCTGGTAGCCGACCTGGGACTTGCGGGTCCACTGCAGGCCGCCGGAGTCGCCGCCCTCCTCCGCGTCCTCCCACGGGTTGGCGGCGCCCCAGGTGTGCTCGTCGAACAGCGCGGCCCGGTCGTAGGCCTCGTCGATCGCCCGGGTGGCCGCGAGGGACGCGCCGGCGCGTTCGCCGCCGCGCTCGTCGGCGAGGGCGTGCAGCGTCTCGGCGGCCCGCAGGACGTTCTGCGCCCGCCGGACGTAGCCGAGCGGACGGGCGCCGGAGCCGAGGCCGTCGGCCCACCAGTCCGTCCAGTCGCCCTCGTGGGTCTGGAGCCGGTCGCCGTGGTGCTCCTCGACGTACTCGAAGAAGTCGGCGTTGGTCGCCATCCGCAGCCGCGGGTAGGCCCAGGTCTCGTTCCACCGGTGCGCGATGTCGGCGGGGACGATCGACGGCCCGGCGTTGTCGGCGTGCGCGCCCTGCACGCGCAGGTGGACGGCGTCCAGGAAGTCGGGGTCCTTGGCGGCGCCGACCTGGCCGGGCGCGGCGTACCAGCCGAACGTGCCGGGCCCGTAGGGGTAGGGCCGGTCGGCGAGGGACCCGAGGTAGCGGGGCAGCAGGTCCTCGGCGAGGTCGTAGCCGTCGACGAGCCCGACGGTGTTGCCCTCCATGTAGGCCATGCCGTGCGGGGTGTCGGTGAACCAGACGATCAGCTCACCGCCGCCCGGCGACCGCCACCGGAACGGGCGGGCGAGCCTGTCGCCGCCCGTGATGTACGGGACGGAGCGCCCGGCCCAGTTGTGCGCGGCGGCGAGGTAGCGGACGCCGGCCGCGTTGAGGGCGTCCACGGTCCCGACGACCGCGCCCGGGATGTCGGTGTGCATCGCCGAGCGGACCTCGATGCCGTGCTCGCGGCGCAGCTGCTCGACGAAGCGGAGCTGCCGGTACAGCTCCTCGGTCGAGCACGCCTCGGTGTGCAGCTGCATCGGGAACGCGGTGACCTCGATGTCGCCCGCGCGGGCCCGCTCGGCGAACTCGGCGACCTGGTCCTCGGGGCGGGTCGCGAGCCACCGCAGCGCGGGCATGGACGACTCGACCGACCAGCGGAACCGGGCGTCGTCCGGCCGCCCGTCGGTCTCCCGCGCCAGCCGCAGCGCCGCGTCGAGGTAGTCGAGGTGGTGCCGCAGGACGGTGCCCTGCGTGTCGGTGTAGCCGATGTCGAGGTGCGAGTGGTGGACGACGAAGACGTTCCACTTGCGCTGCGGGGTGACGTCGAGCGGCGCGGCCCCGACGAGGCCGCCGGAGTCGCGCACCTCCAGGGTGAGGCGGCGGGGGGCGTCCACCTCGGGGACGAGCAGCGTGACGCTCCCGCCCTCCGCCGCCGCGGACGCGACCCGGGCGTCGCCATCCTTGAGGGCGACCTCCACCGGCGCCCCGCCGGACAGCGTCAGCCGGACGGCCTGGCGGAGCGCGCCGTTCTCGTCCCGCCTGAACAGCGGCGGCACGGCGGCGCGCACCGACAGGCCGCGCACGGCGAGCACCTCGGTGGAGGTGTCCTGGCGCAGCGCGTCGCGGATCCCGTCATAGTCGGGCGAGCCGAGGCTCGCCTGAAGCAGGCGACTCGTCATCGTTATGCGTCAATCTCTCTTTCCGGGGATCTTTCAGAACTGGGCGAGGGTGAGGCCGCGGGTGAAGAGGCGCTGGGTCGCGAGGAAGATCGCGACGGTCGGCAGCGAGACCACCAGGCCGGCGGCCAGCGCGATCGGCACCGGCGTCCCGGCGTAGACGTCGGTGGTCAGCGCGGACAGCTCGGCCCACACCGGCCGGACGGTCGGCGACTGCGAGAGCGTCAGGCCGAACAGCAGGTCGTTCCAGACGAAGGTGAACTCCAGGATGAACACCGCGGCGAGGGCCGCGGCCGACAGCGGCAGGTAGATCCGCCAGAAGATCCGGAAGGTGGAGGCGCCGTCCAGCCGGGCCGCCTCGAAGATCGACACGGCGACGTTGCCGAAGAAGTTGCGCATCACCAGCGCGGCCAGCGGCACGTTGACCGCCGAGTAGATGATGATCAGCCCGAGGCGGTCGTCGTACAGCGTCACCTTGCTGTAGCCGACGAACAGCGGCACCAGCAGCATCTGGAACGGCACGACCGTCCCGGCGAAGATGACCACGAACCAGGCGAAGCCGTGCCGCAGGCGCAGCACCACGATCGCGTACCCGGCGAGCGCGCCCATCAGGACGGCCAGCGCGGGCGAGACGACGCTGTACAGCAGGGTGCTGAGCAGCGTGTCGCCGACGGCGGTGCGGTCCCAGGCCTGCGCGATGTTGTCGAACAGGCCGATGGAGGACGGCGGGCTCACCGCGTCCGAGGGGTCGTAGTCGCCGGCGGGCCGCAGCGCGTTCGCGACGATCAGGTAGGTGGGGAAGAGCCACACCAGGCCCAGCGCCGCCAGCACGGCGCGGCGCGCGTGGAGGAGTCCCTTTCCGGTCATCGCGTCTCCTCCCTGCTCACCTGGCGGCGCAGGTACACGTACGAGGCCAGGCCCGTGACGGTGGTGAGCAGCACCGCGACCGCCGACCCGTAGCCGTACTCGTTGGCGACGAACACGTCCCGGTACATGGTCACGGCGAGGGTCTCGGACGAGCGCCCGGGACCGCCCTGCGTCATCACCCACACGATGTCGAAGTTCTTCAGGCCGGCGACGAGCGCGAGGCCGAACACCACGGTGGTGATCGGGCGCATCAGCGGCCAGATGACGTGCCGGAACATCGCCCATCCGGACGCGCCGTCGATGCGGGCGGCCTCGATCGGCCCCTTCGGGATCGACTGGAGGCCGACCACGAACAGCAGCATGTTGACGCCGAGCTGCTGCCACGTCCACACCACGATCATGGCGACGGTGTTGCGGGGGCCGTCCTGCAGGAACGCGGTGTCGCCGCCGGGCATCCCGAACAGGGTCAGGATCTGGTTCGCCATCCCGTCCGGCTGGAGGATGAAGCCCCAGATCACGCCGAGTCCGGCGCCCGACATGGCGTACGGGAGCAGGAACGGCAGCCGGAACCACGCGCCCCGCTTGAGGTCGTAGGACAGGACGGCGACGAGCAGCCCGAGCCCCACCGGCAGGACGACGGTGCCGGCGACCCACAGCAGCGTGTTGCGGATCGAGGTGACGAGCGCGTCGTCCTCAAGGAGCCGCCGGTAGTTGTCGAGGCCCGTGAACTCGGGTGAGGCGAGCCCGTCGTAGCTGGTGAAGCTCAGGTACGCCGTCCACAGGAACGGCAGGTAGAGCAGGACGGCGACGAACAGCACGGCCGGCGATATGTAGACGTGCCGGAACCGGCCGTGCAGCGCGAACCCCTTGCCGGGGCGGGCGCCGGACGCCTTGCGGCGCCCGCCGCCGGCGGGGGGCACCACCGTCAGCTGGGGACGGTCGGCGGTGGCCTTGTGCGTGCTCATGGGTCAGTGCGACTTCCAGTAGTCCTCGTTGACCTTCTGGATGCCCTTGAGCACGTCCATGTAGGTCTCCGGCTTGTTGAGGAACTTGTCGAAGCCGCTGAGCGCCTCGGTGAGCACCGGCGCCGGGGCCGCCTCGAAGTAGCGCAGGACCAGGCGGTTGCCGCCCGACGCGGCCTCCTTGGTGACCTTGTCCAGCTCGGGGTCGGCGACCTTCACCTTCGGGTTGCCGGAGACGTCGCCGCGCGCGTTCGCCCACTTCTCCTGCGCGGCGGGCGTGACCCACCACTTGAGGTACTTGGTGCTGGCGGCCGCGTCGGGGGCCTTGCGCAGCGAGCAGAGCGGGCCGCTCTCGAACACCAGCGACCGCTTGGGCAGCGCCGGGTCCACGTTCGGGATGAAGAAGAACCCGTAGTCCTCGCCCTGCTTGAGGCCGCGCTGGGTCATGCTCGTGTTGAACCAGGTGCCGTTGACGACCATGGCCGCGTCGCCGGACTTGAAGTGGTCGGCGGGGTCGGCCTTGTCGCCCGGCTTGCTGAACCACCCGGCGTCGATCATCGACTTCCAGCGCTCCATCGCCTTCACGACGCCGGGGTCGGTGTAGGACGCCTGGCCCTTCGACAGCCGCTCGTACAGGTCGGGGTCGGTGCCGGCGAGGATCTGCTCGAACCAGGCGAAGGAGAACAGCGACGTCGGGGTGGTCTGGTTGAAGGGGACCTGGCCCTTCGACTTCAGCGTCTGCGCCGTCTTCTCCAGCTCCGCCCACGTCGTGGGCGGCTTCAGGTCGTACTTGTCGAAGATCTTCTTGTTGTAGAACATCCCCCAGTAGGCGGTGTTCAGGGGGACGCAGTACTGCTTGCCGTCCACGGTGTAGTACTTCTTCAGGTCCTCGGTGAGGTCGCCGCTGCCGATGGCGTCCTGCCAGATCTTCGTGGTCTCGGCGACCTGGTTCTGCTTGACGATCTCTTCCAGGCGCCCGCCGGTCGTCCAGGTGAACAGGTCGGGCTTGACGTTCGTGCGGAACGAGGTCTTGATGAACGCGGTGTAGGTCGGCTCGTCGGTGTAGCCGACCGGCGTCATGCCGAGGCCGGTCTGCTGCTTGCCGAGGGCGCCCATCTGCTCGAAGAAGGGCTTCCACGCGCCCTTGTCGTTGTAGAGCTTGAGCTCGGACCTGCTCCCGCCCGAGTCGCCGGACCCGCAGCCGGCGGCGAGCAGCAGCGCGCCCACGGTGAGCGCGGTCACCTGGAGTCGCTTGGACGGCACCATGGTGAGCCTCCTTCATCGGGCGGCGATGCCCGATCGGGGTGGTCGAAGGATGGAATCGGAGAAGGGTGAACCGGCCGCGCGGCTACTCTCGCCGGCGGCGGGGACGCGGCCCGCTCAGGCGAGCCGCTGCTCGATCACGTGTTTGACGTCGGCGAGGTGGGACCGCATGAGGGACTCGGCGTCCCGCTCCGCGCCCGCCTCGATGGCGGCGAGGATCGCGGCGTGCTCGTCGAAGTCGCGGACGCGGTCGTCGAAGATCCGCTGTATCGCGCGCTGCTCGGAGGCGTGCACCGACAGCAGGGAGTCGATGACCTCGCAGAGCACGGAGTTGCCCGCGACGCCGGCGACCTCCCGGTGGAAGGCCATGTTCGCCTTGTGCAGGCGGGCCTCCGCCTCCGGCTCGTCCGTGCCGAGGTCCGCGCCCGCCTGGTCGAGGAGGGCCCGGAGCAGCTCGATGTCGGCGGGCCGCGACCGCCGCGCCGCCCGTCCGGCCAGCGGCGGCTCGATGAGCAGCCGCGCGTCCAGCAGCTGGAGCAGCCGGTCGGCCTCCAGCTCGCGGACGTTGGGGTTGGGGATCACCACGCGTTCGAGGTCGGCGCCCACGTAGATGCCCGAGCCGTGCCGGAGCTGGATCGCCCCCGTCGCCTCCAGGCGGCGCAGGGCCTCCCGCAGCGTCGGGGTCGTCACCGCGAAGCGCTGGGACAGCTCCCGCGCGGACGGCAGCCGGTCGCCGGCGCGCAGGCCGCCGTCCCTGATCAGGTCCAGCATGCGCTCCGTGAGGGCGTCCGCCAGGCTCGGCCGGGCCACATCCTGTGACATCGCCACCTCGTTCCCAAGACGTAAAGTCATCTAATCACTTAGCGATTGGCGTGTCCACCCTCCCGGAGAGACATCGCCGCAGGACGGCGCGCTCCTCCTCGAACGCGAGCCGCCCGAGCCGCGCCGACATGATGCCGTCGAAACCGTGGCAGGCGCCCGGCACATGGTGCAGCTCCGTGGAAACCCCGGAGACGATCAGCCGGTGCGCGTAGGCGAGTCCCTCGTCCCGCAGCGGGTCGTGCTCGGGGACGAGCACGTACGCGCGCGGCAGGCCGCTCAGGTCCTCGGCCCGCGCCGGGGCGGCGTAGGCGGGGACGTCCGCCCGCCCGCCGAGGTAGTGGCGCCACATGTGCCGCACGTCGCCGCTGTTGAACAGCGGCGGCTCGGTGAACGTCCGCATCGACGGCGTGGCCATCCGGTCGTCCAGGACGGGGTAGAGCAGCATCTGGAACACCAGCGGCGGCCCGCCCTCGTCCCGCGCCCGCAGCGCCACGGCGGCGGCCAGCGCCCCGCCCGCGCTCCCGCCGCCGACCGCGACCCGCTCCGGGTCGCCGCCGAACTCCCCCGCGTGCTCGTGGGCCCACGCGGTCGCGGCGTAGCAGTCCTCGAACCCGGCCGGGAAGGGATGCTCGGGCGCGAGCCGGTAGTCGACGGAGACGACCGCGATCCCGTCCTCCCCGGCGAACTCCAGGCACCGCTCGTGCTCGTTCTCCAGCCCGCCGGTCACGAACCCGCCGCCGTGGAAGTACACGAGCACGGGCGCCGGCGTCTCGCGCGGCCGGTAGATCCGCACCGGGACCCCGCCGGCGACGAGCCGGTCCTCGACGGCCGCCCTCCCGTCGCCCACGGGCCGGGCGAGGGCGCGGACCAGATCGTTCATCGCGGCGCGGGCCCGCGCGGGATCCGCGAGCCCGACGTAGGGCATGCCGTCCAGCGCGGCGGCGAGTTCGGCGTCAAGGGGCATGGTCGGAACCTCCGAGCGGGGGAACGGGACGCGCCCCCGGGCGGGAGGTAACCCGGGGGCGCGGGAAGCGGCACCGCCGTGGACGGGACGACGGCACCGCGGCTTGGGGCTAGCCGGAGACCGGCAGGTTGATGTAGCGCGCCCGGTAGATGCTGACGTCCCGGTAGTTGTCGTTGGCCGGGCCGGCGGTGGCGTCCAGGCTGTTGACGTTGTAGGAGATGACCAGCGTGCCGCTGGACGAGAGCGCCGCGTGCTGGTGGGCGTTGTAGGTGAAGATGTCAGGGTCGCCGTAGGAGCCGAGGGGCCCGGTCTCGGGCGTCCGGTACACGGTCTGCTCGCCGCTGAACGGCCCGGCCGCCGAGCACGACAGCCAGACGTCGATCTCACCGCCGAAGGCGATGTTCGCGTCCTGGTTGACCATGACGTAGTGCGATCCGCGCTTGGTGACGCTGAACTCGTTCGACACCCCGCTCATCAGCCGCACCGAGTCCGTCTCCGTGGACGACCAGCCGCTCGCGGTGCGGTACTGCCAGGCGCCGCGCAGGTCCGTGCCGCTGACCCGCGCGACGCGCAGGTACTTGGTGTTCACCTGCGTCTGGGGGTCGGTGTAGTCCTCGGTGCCGTACACGTAGGTGTAGCCGCCGTCCCTGAGCAGCGCCGACCCCCACTGCACGCCCGACGCCGAGGGCATCGCCTGCACGGTCGGCGCGGCGAGGTTCCCGGTGGAGAACCGGGCGAGGACGTTGTCCTTGAACTTCATGTCCCACCCGGTGCCGTTGCTCGGGTCCGGGTCGTAGTACTCGCGGTAGAGCTGCTGGACCTCCGACCCGCTCTGGGTGAGGTCGCCCGCCCAGTACCAGTGGGCCGGCTGCGCGGGCGGCATGACCGCCTTCGGGGCGGCGGCGGTCCCGCCGTGCACGGTGGTCAGCCCGCCTCCCGTGCCCTGGACGACGAACGAGTTGTTGATGAACGGCGTCGTCCCGCCCTCCTCGACGACGACCGGCCGCGACCCGTCCGCGTTGACCTTGCCGAGGAAGGTGTCGGAGTAGGCGTAGACGATGCGCCCGTCCGCGAGCTTCAGCGAGTACGTCGTGTCCGCGCCGGTCCAGTCGTCCAGGAGCGTGTTGCTGTTGCCGTAGGACGTGAACTTGCCGTTGAGGGCGGTGTTCTGCGAGGCGGTCCCGAAGGTCGGCGCGGCGCTCCCGGAGCACGTGGGGCCGGCGGCCGCGCGACCGAGGGCCTTCCCGCGCCCCTTTCCGGGGCCGTGGCCGTGCGTGTCGGCGCCCGCGGGCACGGCGGGCGCGGCGACGAGCAGCAGGGCGGCCGCGAGGACTCCGGCGCGCCGCCGCCACCCCCCGCGAACGGAGGAGGGGCGATCGGGAGAGAAGGGAGAGGGAGGGACGGACGCCTGCATGGAAACCTCCGCGAGGTCACGATCACACGGTCCTCGTGCGCCCCATATTTTGAGTCATCAAATGACTTGGTGTCTAGGTCTTTTAGGAGATTTCCGGCAGTGCCGCCGGATTGCGGGCCAGCAGCCCGCCGTCCACCCGGTGCTCCGCCCCGGTCACGAACGACGAGCGCGGCCCGGCGAGGAACGCCACCACCTCGGCGACCTCCGCGGGCGCCGCGACCCGCCCGAGCGGATGCGCGCGCCCCCACTCGGCGACCTGCGCGTCCTGCCCCCTGTCACCGCGGAACAGGTCGGCGGCCCAGCGCAGCATGGGAGTGTCGACCGACCCCGGGCACACGACGTTCGCACGGATGCCGTCGGCCGCATGGTCCAGCGCCACCGCCCGCGTCAGCGCGTTGATCGCGGCCTTGCTCGCGCTGTAGGCGGCGACCCGGTCCTGCGAGACGAACGCCTGCACCGACGACACCGTGACGACGGTGCCCCCGCCCCGGCGCCGCAGCTCGGGCACGGCGGCGCGGCAGGCGAGGAAGACGCCCTTGACGTTGACGCCGAGCACCTCGTCCCACAGCTCCTCGGACGTCTCCTCGACCGTCCCGTACCGCTGCACGCCCGCGCACGTCACCAGCACGTCCAGGCCGCCGTACCGGGACACGGCCTCCCCGACCAGCCCGTCCATCCGCGCGGCGTCGGTCACGTCGGCGACGGCGCCGGCGACCTCCAGCCCCTCGCCCCGCAGGTCCTCCTCCGCCCGGCGGACCTCGTCCTCGCCGATCCCGCAGAACACCACGGCGGCGCCGTCGCGGGCGAGCCGCTCCACCACGGCCCGCCCGATCCCCAGCGACCCGCCGGTCACCACGGCGACCTTGCCCTCGAACTCCCTCACGTGCCCTCCTCGATGACCGCGGCACGCAGCCACAGGCTCCGCCGCGCATGCGGTTCCAGCGTCAACGCGGTGCCGTTCGCGACGGCGGCGGCCAGCCCGTCCGTCGGGTATCCGGCGAACGGCTCCAGGCCCATCACGTACGCGCGGCCCCACCACGGATGCCCCGTGGTCGCCCCGAACTCCTGCCACAGCCACAGATGCGGCAGGACGTCCACGTCCCAGCGCACCCGCATCCCGAAACCGTCCGGGTCGACGACCTCGTAGCGGCCCTCCTCCAACCCGGTGAGATAGACGATCTCACTCGGCACCCCGGCATCGGGCACCACACCAAGGTCGACGATCCCGCCGCCCTCACCCGGCACACACGGCCACGCATGCGGACCACCGCCCCGCACCCGCCGCCCGCCGGGACCGATCGCCGTCTCGTGCGGAACCACGAGAGCACCCTCGGCCACCCTGACCCGGTGCCCGGGCCGCAGAAACGGCGCCCCGAACACGATGTGGTGCCCCCACATCGCCTCCAGCGCCACCCCCGACTCGTTGACCAGCTCCTCCTCCACGAGGAGCTCGGCCTCGCCCGCCTTCAACCGCAGCGTCTTGACGACCCGCAGCGGCATCCGCCGCCCCCGGACGGTGAGCCGGACCGCGACCTCCCGAGCCTCGTCGGCCACGATCTCGGAATCCCACGGCAGCCCGGCCACCTCCCCGTGCTGCGCGAACGCCGCCCCCCGGTACGTGCTGGGCGCGCCCCCGTTGGGCAGGACCTCCTGCCACCCGCCCTCGTAACCGTCGAGGAACAGAGCGACATCGTCGCCCGCTCCCCCCGCCACGTCCCCCGGATCGCGCAGCCCGCCAGGCGAGAGCCACACGAAATCCATGTCGCGCGGCTTGAAGCAGAACTCGGCGACATCACCGCCCTTGCCCACGAGGACAGTCACCCGGAGCAGCTCGTTCTCCAGGACCACGGCCTCGATCCCGGCCCAGATGATCTCGTGAACGCGGGCGCCCCAGTTGCGGGACGGCCGGTGCCGGCGCATCAGCTCCAGTTCTCCGCGCCGCTGAAGGCGAAGTGCTCCCCCGCCCGGTACCGGGGCCGCGGCTGGTACTCGTTCACGCCCGGGTCGCCACGCAGCAGCAGCGCGGACGGGAACGGCAGCGGCTCCGCGGTGATGCGCGTCGAGGTCGGGATGTACCGGATGGTCAGCCCGCACCGCCGGTGCGGCGACTCGTTCGCGTTGCTGCCGTGCATGATGTTCGGGTGGTGGACCTCGACGTCGCCGGGTTCGAGGACGAGGTCCACGGCGCGCGACTCGTCCACGCCCACGGCGCTCTCCACCCCGAAGACGGCTTCCGCGTCCTCCCGCTCCCGCACCTCGTGCAGGACTTCCCTGTGGCTCCCGGGAATGACGCGCAGGCACCCGTTCTCCGGCGTCGACCGGTCGACGGCGAGCCACAGCGTCACCACGCGCATCGGTTCGAGCGGCCAGAACGCCCCGTCCTGGTGCCACAGCACGGCCTTGCCGGTGAAGGGCGGCTTGGAGATGTAGGCGGACGCGAACAGGGCGATGTCGGGCCCGACGAACCGCTCGGCGACGTCGAGGAGCCGCTCGTCGGACACCAGCCGCACCCAGAACGGGTCCCTGGCGACGAGCTCGGTGGAGAGCTCCTCGCCGGTCCGGTCGGGATACCGAGCCTCCAACCAGCGGACATGCTCGTCCGCCTCCGCCACCAGTTCCGGATCCAGCACGTTCCGGAAGATCTCGTACCCGTCCTCGTCGTAACCTCGCAGCGGGTCGTGCATGGGGCGTCCCCTCTCGATGAAGCGCGACACCCCGAAGTCTTAGTCATCAGATCACTTGTTGTCTAGATGTATCGTGGCCCGCCATGCGGAACCGGATCGCCCTGATCGGCGAATGCATGATCGAACTGAGCCATCTCGCCCCCGACCGCCTGGCCGTCGCCTACGCGGGCGACGCCTTCAACGTCGCCGCCTACCTGGCCCGCACCGCCGCCCCCGGCACGGCCGACGTCCAGTTCGTCACCCTCGTCGGCGACGACCCCTACAGCACCCGGATGCGCGAATCCTGGGCCGCCCACGGCGTGAACGCCGACCACACCCGCGCCATCCCCGGCGGACAGGCTGGCCTCTACCTCATCCGCACCGACGAGAACGGCGAGCGGACCTTCCATTACTACAGATCGCAGTCGGCGGCCCGCGGCCTCTTCGGCCCCGCCCACCCCCCGGAGATCGACGACGCGATCGCCGACCACGACCTCGTCTACCTCTCCGGCATCACGCTGTCGATCCTCGGCGCCGACGCCCGCGGAAGGCTCCTCGCCGTCCTGGACGAGACCCGCCGCCGCGGCGGCCGAGTGGCCTTCGACACCAACTACCGCCCCGCCGGCTGGCCCTCCCCCGCGGCCGCCGCCGAAGCCATGTCCGCCGTCCTGACCAGGACGGACATAGCCCTCCCCACCTTCACCGACGACCAGGCCGTTTTCGGCGACCGGACCCCGGCCGACACGATCAGCCGCCTGAGACGAGCCGGGGTGACCGAGATGGCGGTCAAGCGAGGCCCCCAGGGCTGCGTGATCGCCGACACCGTGACGAACCTCAAGATCCCCGCCGTCCCCCACGTCCAGGTGATCGACACCACGGCCGCGGGCGACGCCTTCAACGGCGCCTACCTGGCCACCCGCCTGACCGGCGCCCCCCAGCGACAAGCAGCCGAAGCCGCCACCACCCTGGCCGCCCAGGTGATAACCCACCGAGGCGCCCTACTCCCCCCAGCGCAACCCGCGCAAGCCAAGAGCGAGGCAAGCCACTAGGGAAGCCGAAGCCCCCACCCACGCACGGCACGAGCGAAGCAAGGGCCCCCCGCGAAGCGAGCCGCCAGGCGAGCCGAAGCGCCAGAGCAACCCCCCACAACCCGCACCAAAAGCCACGCACGGCACGAGCGAAGCGAGAGCCCCCCGCGAAGCGAGCCGCCAGGCGAGCCGAAGCGCCAGAGCAACCCCCCACAACCCGCGGTAGACCCCAGCAAACGAGCCGAACCGAAACCCCCCGCTCCGCACACATCACCAGCCACCACAGCACCCCGGACCAAGGGTGACTGTCGCGATCGCGTCCGAAGGCAGTTTCGAGCGAAGCAAGAAACTGATCGCGAAGCGAGCCGCCAGGCGAGACGGAGCGGTGCCAGCGATCGCACGCGTTGGGTTGGGTTGGGGCGCTCCAGGCGCCCCAACCCAACCCAACGCAAATAAACACAGCGCGCCGGAGTCTCGATGCACGGCTCGTAGGCGGTAGTTTCGATGGCAGCGGGACCATCCTGCGAGGGAGTGACGTGACCGAGGAAACCGCTGCAATGCCGGCCAGTACGAAGTTGTCCGTCCGTGACGTGGTCACGGTGAAGCTGCCTGCCGCGAGTGCCTACCTGTCCGTGCTGCGGACCGCGACCGCGGGCCTGGCGGCCAGGTTGGACTTCACGCTGGACGAGATAGAAGACCTGCGCATCGCCGTTGACGAGGCGTGCGCGATGCTGCTCGCTCAGGCGGTGCCGGGCACCGACCTGACGTGCGAGTTCGAGCTGACCGGGGAGGCGATGCGCATCTCCGTGTCGGTCCTGACGGTGGACGGTGAGGAGCCGAGCCGCGACACGTTCGCCTGGACGGTGCTGTCGTCCCTGGCGGGCGAGGTGGACGCCAGGGCGGGCTCCGACGACCGGGTCACCGTGACGCTGCAGAAGCGGCGCGGTGCGGCGGGGGCCCCGTGACGGAGAAGACGACGACGGAGCAGACGACGGTCGCGGGGGCGAGCACCGAGCGTTCGGACAGCAGCGCGGTCCCTGACCGGGCGCGGGCGCGGGCGCTTTTCGAGCGTCTCGCGCAGCTGCCGGAGGGCGACCCGGAGCGTCAGCGCATCCGCGACCAGCTCGTGGAGCTGCATCTGCCGCTGGTGGAGTATCTCGCCCGGCGCTTCCGCAACCGCGGGGAGTGGCTGGACGATCTGATCCAGGTCGCCACGATCGGTCTGATCAAGTCGATCGACCGGTTCGATCTGGAGCGCGGGGTGGAGTTCTCCACCTATGCCACGCCGACGATCGTCGGTGAGATCAAGCGGCACTTCCGCGACAAGGGCTGGGCGGTGCGCGTGCCGCGCCGGCTGCAGGAGCTGAAGCTGTCGCTGACGAAGGCGATCAGTGATCTCGCGCAGCGGGAGGGCCGCGCCCCGACGGTGAGCGAGCTGGCGGCGCACCTGCAGATGAGCGAGGAGGAGGTGCTGGAGGGGCTGGAGTCGGCGAACGCCTATTCCACGGTGTCCCTCGACGCGCCCGACTCCGGTGACGAGGACGCGCCCGCGGTGGCGGACTCGCTCGGCATGGTGGACGAGTCGCTGGAGGGCGTGGAGTACCGCGAGTCCCTCAAGCCGCTGCTGGAGAAGCTCCCGGCGCGCGAGAAGAAGATCCTTCTGCTGCGCTTCTTCGGGAACATGACGCAGTCGCAGATCGCGGCGGAGCTCGGCATCTCCCAGATGCACGTGTCCCGGCTGCTGGCGCGGACGCTCGCGCAGCTCCGGGACGGGCTGACCGCCGACGAGTAGCTGGTGAAGAGCCGAAAGGGCCCCGAGGACGCGTCCTCAGGGCCCTTTCGGCGTCCGTTCAGTTCTCGCCCTTCTTGACGGGCTGCTCGTTGAGGCGGTCTTTGAGGCGGCGTCCGAGGGAGCGCGGCTCCCCGGTCGGCGGGGCGCCGGCGGCCTTGGCGGGTGCGGGTTCCTTCGGCGCGTCCTCGTCGTCCTCGTCGTGGTCCTGGATGAGCCAGGCGGTGCTCGGCGGGCTGAGGACGGCGATCAGCGCGAGGACGGCGACGAGGCCCAGCGGGACGGCGATCGCGGGCCGGTCGCTCTGCCACAACGAGTAGGCGATCGGCAGGGCGAACAGCTGGGTCAGGACCGTGGGGGCGCGGCTCCACTGGGCGGCGCGCAGCAGCCCGCGGGCGCAGCCCAGCATGCCGAGGCCGCCGGCGAGGGCGAGGACGGTGACCCCGATCGCGCTGGCCGGGTCGACGGCGGCGCCGGCGGCCGTCTCGACGCCGGTGAAGACGCCGAATCCGACGGCGGCGGCACCCTCGGCGGCCTGGAGCGCGGCGGCGGCCTGCACGGTGATGGGACGCTTGGTCACACCCAGAAACCCTACTCGCCCCCTGCGGCGGGCCGCTCCCAGGGGAAACTGCGGGCGAACGCATCCGGAACGATCGATACCCTGACGCCGTGCGCGCCATGCTCATCGCCAACCCCAAGGCGACCTCCACCTCCCGGCGGGCCCGTGACATCCTCGTGCGGGCCTTCACCGGCGACCTCGACCTCGTCCTCGCGGAGACCGGCCACCGCGGCCACGCGACCGAGCTGGCCCGGCAGGCCGCCGTCGAGGGCTACGACGTCGTGGTCGCCCTCGGCGGGGACGGGACGGTGAACGAGACCGTCAACGGGCTGCTGGCGGACGGCCCGTCCCCCGATCTGCCGGCTCTGGCGGTGCTGCCGTGCGGGAGCGCGAACGTGTTCGCCCGCGCGCTCGGTCTGCCGGACGACCCGATCGGCGCGACGCGGTCCGTGCTGGAGGCGCTGCGGGCGGGCCGGCATCGGACGGTCGGGCTCGGCACGGCGTCCCATCCCGGCGCCCCGGAGCGGTATTTCACGTTCTGCGCGGGCGTGGGGCTGGACGCGGAGGTCGTGCGGGAGGTGGAGCGGCGCCGCGAGGCGGGCCTGCGCGCGGACCCTTCGCTGTATGTGCGGACGGCGATACGGCATTTCTTCTCCGGCACCGATCGACGCCACCCGTCGCTCACTTTGGAACAGCCGGGACGGCCGCCGAAATCCGGACTGTTCCTGGCGTTCATCTCCAATACGTCTCCGTGGACTTTCATGGGCCGGGTGCCGGTGAATCCGAGTCCGAAGGCGACCTTCGCGCGCGGGCTGGACGTGTTCGGGATGCGCTCCCTGGAAGTCGGCCCGACGGTGGGGGCGCTGGCCCAGATGCTGACGCCGCGAGCGCGCCCCATTCAGGGGCGGCACGTCCTCAACCTGCACGATGAGGCCGAGGTCACCGTGCGCGCGGACCGTCCCGTGGCGTTCCAGCTGGACGGCGACTACCTGGGCGAGCAGCGGACGGTCACGTTCCGTTCCGTGCCGAAGGCGATCCGCATCGTCATTTGAGACGTGCGAGCACGCATGTGAGAGCCAAGTAACACACCCGACCGATGGGTGTGACACATGCGACACCCATACTTTGAGAATCCTTTCTCAAAGGTCTTGCGTCTGCCCGCACCCTCCTGAAACGCTCAAAGTGCGCCAGCCGACAGGGGCCCCAACGCCGCCGGTCACCTGCTCGCGGCGCCGCCGAACACGCATCCCTGGACCTGGCCACAGCCACCCCGGGCGTTCGCGACATGTGAACCCGTTCACAAAGAGTGGAGCATCTCCACCACCTGACGAAGGAGTGGACCGCATGGACTGGCGCCACCGCGCAGCCTGCCGTGACGTGGACCCCGAACTCTTCTTTCCGATCGGCAACACCGGCCCCGCGATCCTGCAGATCGAGGAGGCCAAGCAGGTCTGCCGCCGCTGCGACGTGAGCGCGGCCTGCCTGCGCTGGGCGCTGGAGTCCGGCCAGGAATCCGGCGTCTGGGGCGGCATGGGCGAAGACGAACGCCGCGCTCTCCGTCGTTCTCGCCGTGCCCTTAGCGTCAGGCGCTGAGCGCCTTCCTTGCGGGCACGGCCGCGATCGCTGGCATCGCTCCGGCTCGCCTTGCGGCTCGCTGCGCGATCAGATTCTTGCTTCGCTCGAATCTGGCTTCGCACGCGATCGCACACCCTCAGGTTTCTGACGGCTGAGGTGCCGGTTGCTCCCTGTGCGCGGACCAGAGTGAATGGCCGTGATCAGGGGCGGCTGGGGCGGTGGTGGTGGTCCAGGGGGATGTCCACCACCACCTCGGTGCCGCCGCCCTTGCGGGGGCGGAAGTCCAGGTGGCCGCCCAGTTCGCCCACGATGAGGGTGCGGACGATCTGAAGGCCCAGGCTCTCGGTGCTCTCCATGTCGAAGTCGGCGGGCAGGCCGACGCCGTCGTCCGCGACGATCGTGACGAGGCGGCGGCCGGACGGGCGCTCGGGTTCGGCGCCCGGGGCGCGGGGCTCGTCCGCGCCGGGCGCCGTCCACTCGCCCCAGACCGGGACGCCGGCCGGCTCGCGGGAGACCTCCCCCTCGCCGTAGCGGTGCGCCACGACCTCCAGGGTCCCGAACCGGCTGGCCAGGCCGTGCTCCAGTGCGTTCTGCAGCAGCTCGGTGAGCGCCATCGCGAGCGGCGTCGCGACCTCGGCGGGCAGGACGCCGAAGCTGCCGGTCCGCTTGGGCGTCACCTTGGTCTCGGGGGTGGACACCTCCCCCGCCATCGTGATCACCCGGTCGGCGATGTCGTCGAAGTCGATCAGCTCGTCGGGGGTGTGCGACAGGGTCTCGTGCACGATCGCGATGGACCCGACGCGCCGGACGGCCTCGTCCAGCGCGGCCCGTCCCTCCGGGATCCGCAGCCGCCGCGCCTGGAGCCGCAGCAGCGCCGCGACCGTCTGCAGGTTGTTCTTCACCCGGTGGTGGATCTCCCGGATGGTGGCGTCCTTGGTCATCAGCTCCCGGTCGCGCCAGCGCAGCTCCGTCACGTCCCGGCACAGGACGATCGCGCCGATCCGCGTCCCGCCGACGACGAGCGGGATCGTGCGCAGCTGCATGATCGACCCGCGCGACTCGACCTCGACCTCGCGCGGCGCGCGGCCCGACAGCACGACGCTCAGCGCCTCCTCCATCGGCTCGCCGGTGTCGCACAGGTCCGCGGTGATCTTCCCGAGCGCCTCGCCGACCAGGTCCGTCGGGTAGCCGAGCCGCCGGTAGGCGGACTGGGCGTTGGGGCTGGCGTAGGTGACCTTGCCGGAGCGGTCCAGCCGCATCAGGCCGTCGCCGACGCGCGGCGAGCGGACCATGTTCGGCTCCTCGCCCGGCACCGGGAACCGGCCCTCGGAGATCATCGTGGCGAGGTCGCTGGCGCTCTGCAGGTAGGTCAGCTCCAGCCGGGACGGGGTGCGCGCCGAGCTGAGGTTGGTGCTGCGCTGGATCACCCCGAGGATCTTGGCGCCGCGGCGCACCGGGATGGACTCCTCGCGGACGGGGATGCCGCTGCCCCACTCCGGGTCGCCCTCGCGGACGATCCGGCGCTCCCGCCACGCCACGTCGATCAGCCCGCGGCGGCCCGTCCGGACGACCTTGCCGACGAGGTCCTCCGGGTAGGCGGTCGGCCCGGTCGTCGGCCGCATCTGCGCGATCGCGACCCAGCCGGGGACGGCCGCGCCGGTGTCGAGCACGCCCGGCCTGCCCCGGCCCGCGCGGGACGCCCCGTCGGCGGGCAGCGCCTCCGCCGACCGGAGCGGCACCCACAGCAGCAGGTCCGCGAACGACAGGTCGGCCAGCAGCTGCCAGTCCGAGACCAGCGCGTGGAGCCACTCCAGGTCGGTGTCGGTGAGGTCGGTGTGATCGCGGACCAAATCGGTCAAGGTAGGCACGCCACCATCATCGCCGATGGTTTTCGTTCCCGGGGCAGGTGGCCCCGCCGCCGGGGCCACCTGGCAGGATGCCCGGCATGACCGCAGGACGAGACCCCCTGGCCAGGCTCCGGGACGCGGCGGAGCGGCGCGCCGCCGCCGGGCTGCGCCGGTCGCTGCGCCCCCGCTCCCGCCTCGACGGGCTCACCGATCTGGCGTCCAACGACTACCTCGGCCTGGCCGGCGACCCGCGGCTCGTCGAGGGCGCCGTCGCCGCCGCGCGCGAGTGGGGCACCGGCTCCACCGGTTCGCGCCTCGTCACCGGGACGACGGAGCTGCACGCCGAGCTGGACCGGCGGCTCGCCGCGTTCACCGGCAGCGCCGCCGGCCTGGTGTTCTCCTCCGGCTTCCTGGCCAACCTCGGCGCCGTCACCGCGCTCGCCGGGCCCGACACGCTCGTGGTGTCCGACCAGGTCAACCACGCCTCGATCGTGGACGCGTGCCGGCTGTCGCGGTCCCGCGTCGTGATCGTCCCGCACCGGGACGCCGCCGCGGCGGAGCGGGCCCTCGCCGAGCGCGAGGAGGACCACGCCCTCGTCGTCACCGACGCGGTGTTCTCCGTGGACGGCGACCTCGCGCCGCTCGGCGCGCTGCACGCGGCCGCCCGGGCGCACGGAGCGCTGCTCGTCGTCGACGAGGCGCACGCGCTCGGCGTCGTCGGCGACGAGGGCCGGGGCGCCGTGCACGCCGCCGGCCTCGCGGGCGAACCCGACGTGGTCCTCACCCTGACGCTGTCGAAGTCCCTGGCGTCGCAGGGCGGGGCGGTGCTCGGCGCTCCCGAGGTGATCGACGCCCTGGTCGACACGGGGCGGTCGTTCATCTTCGACACCGGGCTGAACCCGCCCGCCGCGGGCGCCGCCCTCGCCGCGCTCGACGTCCTCGGATCCGACCCGGGCCTGCCCGGCCGGGCCCGCGAGCGGGCGCAGGCGATCTCAAACCTGGCGGCCGGTTCCGGCCTGGAAACGGCCAGGCCCGCGGCGGCCGTGGTCCCGGTGTTCCTGGGCGAGCCGCAGGCCGCGCTGCGGGCCGCGGGGATCTGCGCTGAGCACGGTCTCCGCGTCGGCTGCTTCCGTCCGCCGTCGGTCCCGAAGGGCCGCGCGTGCCTGCGCCTCACCGCACGTGCCACGCTGGACGAGTCGGACCTCACACGATTGCGGGCGGCCCTGGCGGAAATCGCGTCTTCTACCGGCCGTAGTCTTCACCCATAACATCGGGGAAACCGGTGATGAACGTGAGGAGACGCCGTGACGGAGGTCAGGGGCGGGCCCCGGCACGGGGGCGGATTCGAGCACGGCTTCGACCGGATCTCGCTCGGCGACCTCGGTAAGCGCCACCCGAACCAGGCGCCGCGGATCCCCAAGTACTACAAGCTCAAGGAGCTGCTGGTCGAGCTGATCCAGTCGCTCCCGGCGGGCAGCCCGCTGCCGCCCGAGCGGACGCTCGCCGAGAAGTACGAGACGTCCCGCACCACCGTCCGGCAGGCCCTCGCCGAGCTGGTCGTCGAGGGGCGCCTCCAGCGCATCCAGGGCAAGGGGACCTTCGTCGCCAAGCCGAAGGTCGCCCAGGAGCTCCAGCTCGTCAGCTACACCGAGGACATGCGGCACCACGGGCTGCGTCCCGAGACCCGCATACTGGAGGCCGGCTACGTCAGCGCCGACGAGCGCCTCGCGACCCTGCTGTGCATCCGCCCCGGCGGCCGGGTGCTGCGGATCCACCGCCTCCGGCTGGCCGACGGCGAGCCGATGTCGATCGACACGTCCCACCTCCCGGCCCGCCGCTTCCCCGGCCTGCGCCGCGAGCTGCCGCGCCACCACTCCCTGTACGAGACGCTCGCGACCGCCTACGACGTCCACCTCACCGAGGCCGAGGAGACGATCGAGACCGTCCTCGCCACCCCGCACGACGCGCAGCTGCTGGGCGTGGACGTGGGCCTGCCGATGCTGCTGCTGTCCCGCCACGCCTTCGACACGACGGGGCAGCCGGTCGAGTGGGCCCAGTCCCTGTACCGGGGCGACCGCTACAAGTTCATCACCCGGCTCAGCCGCTGACCCGCCGCGCGGGCGCGTCTCAGAGCGTCCGGCCGAGGGCCTTGATCGGCATCTGGAGCTCGGTGAGCAGCTCCAGGTCCTGCCGCGCCGGGCGGCCGAGGGTGGTGAGGTAGTTGCCGACGATGACGGCGTTGATGCCGCCGAGCATGCCCTCGCGGGTGCCGAGGTCGCCGAGGGTGAGCTCGCGGCCGCCGGCGTACCGCAGGATGGTGCGGGGCAGGGCGAGCCGGAACGCGGCGATCGTCTTCAGCGCCTCGGTGCCCTCCACCAGCGGGTAGTCGGCGAACGGCGTGCCGGGGCGCGGCGCGAGGAAGTTCAGCGGGACCTCGTCGGGCTCCAGCTCCGCGAGCTGCGCGGCGAACTCGGCGCGCTGCTCGACGCTCTCGCCCATGCCGACGATGCCGCCGCAGCACACCTCCATCCCGGCGTCCTTGACCATGCGGAGGGTGTCCCAGCGCTCCTCCCACGAATGCGTGGTGACGACGTTCGGGAAGTGGGAGCGGGCCGTCTCCAGGTTGTGGTTGTAGCGGTGGACGCCCATCGCGGCCAGCTCGTCGACCTGCTCCTGGGTGAGCATGCCGAGCGAGCACGCGATGTTGATCTCGACGGCGTCGTTGATGGCCTTGACGCCGTCGCGGACCTGCGCCATCAGCCGCTCGTCCGGTCCGCGCACGGCGGCGACGATGCAGAACTCGGTGGCGCCGGTCGCGGCGGTCTCCTTCGCCGCCTCGACCAGCTCGGGGATGTTCAGCCACACCGACCGGACGGGCGACTCGAACTTGCCGGACTGCGAGCAGAAGTGGCAGTCCTCCGGGCAGCCGCCGGTCTTCAGCGACACGATCCCCTCGACCTCGACCTCCGGCCCGCACCACCGCATCCGGACGTCGTGGGCGAGCGCGAGCAGGTCCTGGAGCCGGTCGTCCGGCAGGTTCAGCACCTCCAGCACCTGTCCCCGCGACAGGCCCTCGCCCTCGTCCAGGACCTGGCGGCGCGCGATGTCGAGGATGTCCGTCACGTGTTCTCCTTGTCGGGGCCGAAGGCGGCGCGGAAGACGGCGGGGTCGAAGCCGCCGCCGAACGAGGGGGCCAGGCCGCGGTGCGCGGCCACGAGGAACTCCGCCGGGTCCATGGCCCCGGCGCCGGCGGGCAGCGCGCCCGACAGCGGGCGTGCCGCGATGGTCTCCAGGTCGCGGATGTTGCTGCGCATGGCGAGGTCCGGCTCGTCCGGCCAGGCGCCGATCACCACCCCGGCGAGCTGCACGCCGCGGTGCGCCATCGCCTCCAGGGTGAGCGCTGTGTGGTTGAGCGTGCCGAGGTCGGGCCGGGCCACCACCACGACCGCGGCGCCGAGCCAGCGCGCGAGGTCGGCGATCGTGGTCCCCTCCTCGTCGTAGCGGACGAGGAGCCCGCCCGCCCCCTCGACCAGCACCAGCCGCCGCCCGGACGCCAGGTCCCGGACGCGTTCGGCGACGTCCGGCATCCGGACGGGCGGCATCCCGGCGCGGCGGGCCGCGGCGGCCGGGGAGAGGGGGTCGGGGAAGCGCGCGTACTCGTGCACGTCGTCGATCCCGGCGAGCCTGCGGACCTCGTCGAGGTCGCCCGGCTCCCCGCCGCCGACGCCCGTCTGGCCGGGTTTGACGACGGCGACCGACGCGCCGCGCGCGGCGGCGACCGCGGCCAGCGCCGCGGTGACGACGGTCTTCCCCACACCCGTGCAGGTCCCGGTCACAACGAGCACACTCACAGACCGGCACACTAGCGCGGGCCCGGAACCGGCCCGTCGCCGGGTGTTCCGGGAACCGGCGGAACCCGGGCGGGCCGCCGAGCGTCCAACCGTCATGGCCGGTCCGTACACACGCTCCCGCCGGGCGCCGGCACTCGCCTGCGTCGCCCTGACCGCCGGCGCCGCGCTGGCCGCCTGCGGCGACGGCTCCGGCACCGCCGAGCCCTCCTCCCCCGCGCCCTCTCCGTCCTCGTCCTCGTCCTCGCCGGGCGGCGCCCCCGCGGGCGAGACGCTCGTCCTGCGGTGGCGCAAGACCGGCGGCATCGCCGGTCTCGGCGGCCCGGGGAGCCTCCCCGACTTCTCGCTCTACTCCACGGGCCGCGCGGTCGCCTCGGCCCAGGGCGGGCCGACGGAGTACCGCCTGAAGCCCGACGCCCTGCGGCGCCTCCTCGACGGGGCCCGCGCGGCCGGCCTCGCCCGCTCCCACTTGGTCGGGCCCGGCGGCGTCGCCGACGCGATCACGATCGTGGTCGCCATGGACGGCGCGACGACCCGGATCGTCCAGCCCGAGGCCCAGTCGGGCCCGGAGGCCCGCTTCCTCCAGCGCCTCGACCCGGCCGCCTGGCCCCCGTCCGACCTGACCAGGAAGCCCGCCCCGTACAGGCCGGAGAAGACCGCCGTCCTCGCCGGGCCGACCACGGGAAGCGCCACCGTCAGGGCGTGGCCGCTGGAGCCGCTCGGCAAGGGCGTCCCGGTCGCCGGTGCGATCTGCACGGTGGCCCCGGCCGCGAAGGTTCCCGCCACGAACCCCGGCACCGCGTGGCGCAGCGGCGGCCAGGCCTACTCCGTCCGCCTGCGCCCCCTCCTCCCCGCCGAGTCGTCCTGCCAGGACGTCAAGTGATCGTTCGGACGGCGCGCCCGGACGAGTACGACCTCGTCGGCGAGCTGACGGTGGAGGTCTACGTGCGCGGCGGCCTGGTCAGCCCGGAGTCCCCGTACGTGCGCAAGCTGCGCGACGCCGCCGACCGGGCGGCGAAAGCCGAACTGCTCGTCGCCGAAGACGCCGGGCGGATCGCCGGTGCCGTCGCGTACTGCCCGCCGGGCACCCCCTACGCGGATCTGGCCGGACCGGACGAGGCCGAGTTCCGCATGCTCGCCGTTCTGGAGGACGCCCGCGGGAGGGGCGCGGGCCGGGCCATGGTGCGCGCCTGCATCGAACGGGCCCGCGCGGCCGGCCTGTCCGGCCTGCGCCTGTCGACGCAGCGCAACATGGAGTCCGCGCAGCGCATGTACGAGAAGATGGGGTTCGTCCGCACCCCCGACCACGACTGGGCCCCGGCCCCCGGCGTGGGCCTCATCACCTACGCCATGTCGTTCCGCGACGCGGATTCGCCTCCCCGTACCTCTGAAGGTGGCGATGAGCATCCCCCGCGCCGGTGATGCTGACGGAGACCGCCTACCTGTTCAAGAGCCCTGAGAACGCCCGGCGGCTCATGGCCGCCATCGGCCGGCCGGAACGCGGAGGCGGAATCGAGCGGTCTCTCGCCGAAGAGAAGCGCTAGGGGGCCTGGTCCGCGGGTTCGAGGGGGCCGTGCTGGGAGCATTCGGCCGTCCAGGCGGTCGGGGTGACCTGCACGATCAGGCGGCGGCGGCAGTCGGGGCAGTAACGGGGCGGTTCCATCCGGCGGGCGGTCCGGCAGGAAGCGTGGTCGCCCTCGGCGGGCTCGCCGCAGCGGTCGCAGTACACGGCGTCACTCTACGACGGGCGCGGAGGCGGTGCTCAGGGGGCCTGGTGGCCGCGCATGCGCGCGACCAGCCCGGTGTCGTAGGTTCCGTCGGCGAACTCGGGCCGGTCGAGCAGTTCGCGCAGGAAGGGCAGGTTCGTCGGCGGGCCCTCGATGTGGAACGCCTCCAGGGCGGCGCGGGCGCGGGCCAGGGCGTGGGCGCGGTCGTCGCCGTGGACGCAGAGCTTGGCAAGCAGCGAGTCGTAGTGGCGGGTGACGGTGGTGCCCTCGGCGTAGCCGGCGTCGATGCGGATGCCGTCGCCGACGGGCTCCTCCCACACCGTGATCTCGCCCGTCCCGGGCAGGAAGCTCCGCGGGTCCTCGGCCTGGACGCGGAACTCGACGGCGTGCCCGTGGGGGACGGTGGAGGTGAACGAGACGGGTTCGCCCGCGGCGATGCGGAACTGCTGCTCGACGAGGTCGATGCCGGTGACCATCTCGGTCACCGGGTGCTCGATCTGGAGGCGGGTGTCCATCTCCAGGAAGGTGAACTCCTGCGCGGCGGGGTCGACCAGGCATTCGACGGTGCCGGCGCCGCGGTAGCCGACGGCCTCGCCCGCGCGGACGGCGGCCGCCAGCATCCGCTCGCGCAGCGCCGGGCTGACGCCGGGAGACGGGGACTCCTCCACGACCTTCTGGTAGCGGCGCTGGACGGAGCAGTCGCGGTCGCCCAGCGCGACCACCGTGCCATCGGCGAGCCCGAGGATCTGGACCTCGACGTGCCGGGCGCCCTCGACGTACCGCTCCAGCAGGATGTCGCCCTGGCCGAAGAGCTGCTCGGCGGCGGCGCGGGTCTCCTCGAACGCCTTGCGCAGCGACGCCTCGTCGTGGACGGCGGCCAGGCCCATGCCGCCGCCGCCCGCGGCGGGCTTCACCATGACGGGGTAGCCGATGCGCTCGGCCTCCTCGGCCGCCGTCGCCGCGTCGGGCACCGGCTCCCAGACGCCGGGCGCGACGGGGACGCCCGCCTCCTTCATCAGGTTCCGGGCGTTGATCTTGTCGCCCATCCGGGCGATGGCGAGCGGCGGCGCGCCGACCCAGACCAGGCCGCGCTCGGCCACCCGCCGGGCGAACGCGGCGCTCTCGGCGAGGAACCCGTGGCCGGGGTGGACGGCCTGCGCGTTGGTCCGGTGCGCGGCCTCCAGGATCGCGGCGGCGTTGAGGTAGCTGCCGGACGGCTCGGCGGGCCCGATCAGGACGGCCTCGTCCGCCTCGGCGACGAAGGGGAGGCCCTCGTCGGCCGCGGAGTACACCGCGATCGCCTTGAGCCCCATCGCGCGGGCGGTGTGCACGATCCGCCCGGCGATCTCGCCGCGGTTGGCCACGAGCACCGACTCGAACACCTGGGGCTCCTCCTCGCGGACCGGCGGGACCCCGTGTCCCGCCCCGGCAGAGACTAGTGGGGCCGCCGGGTCCGCGACCGACGATTCCCGGGTCCGCGCCCCGTACACGCCGTGTGGCGAACGTCTCGGCGAGGGTGTCGGCGAAATCGCCGGTCTCCATTCCGGCGGGTCGGGCGGGGGCCCTGCTCATCCCCCTGATCGGCACGGTTGTGTGCACCTACCAGCCGGTGCTCGGCTCGCACATCAGGCCGGTGGTCCCGCTGTGGCTGGACGCCGGCGGCTGCGCCGACTCGACCTGGGACGTCCCCGCGGGGCCGCAGAGCGAGAAGTCCAGGACGTGGCGCTCCACGGTCTCGGGCGACGTCGTGCACGTCCGCGGGCACCTGCACCACGGCGGCGTCGCCGTGCGGACGGAGGACGCCACCACCGGGCGGCTGTTCTGCCGCAGCGAGGCCGAGGAGGGCGGCACGCCGGAGTTCGTCGACCACCACGGCATGACCGAGGTCTCGAACATGCCGTCGTGCGGCGGCTCGCCGATCGGCCGGATCGGTCTCGGCGACACCCTGCGGATCACCGCGTCCTACCGGGCGTCCGAGGAGGGCTTCACGGACGTCATGGGCATCATGCACGCCTGGGTGACCGAGGGATGATCCCGATGGACCGACTGGGCGAACCGGTGCTCGGGCTGTTCCGCGCCGTCGTGGGCCTGCTGTTCCTGTGCCACTGCGTACGCGTACTTCACCGTCCACCAGCCGCACGCGCTGCTGCCGCTGCGCAACGGCGGCGAGAGCGCGGCGATGTTCTGCTGGGCGTTCCTGCTGATCGCGGTGCTCGGACCGGGCGCCTGGGCGCTGGACGCCCTGCTGGCGGGCCGCCGCCGGGAACCGGCGGCGGCGCCGTCCGGATCCTGAGCCGGGCGCGGGAAAGGGGGTCCGGCGAGAGCCGGGCCCCCTTCACGTCAGCCCGAGACGAGCGTTCGGGCGACCGCGTCCGGGACCTCCGCGTAGGACGCGAACCGCATGGTGAACACCCCGCGGCCCGACGTCATGCCGCGCAGGTGCCCGACGTAGCCGAACATCTCCGACAGCGGGACGAGGGCGTGCACGATCCGGGCGCCGGCGCGCTCGCCGGTCCCCTCGATCCGCCCGCGGCGGGCGTTCAGGTCGCCGATCACCGGGCCCAGGTGCTCCTCGGGGGCGGTGACCTCGACGGTCATCACCGGTTCGAGCAGCACGGGCGACGCGCGCCGGACCGCCTCCCCGAACGCCAGCGAACCGGCGATCTTGAAGGCGAGCTCGGACGAGTCGACGGGATGGAAGTCGCCGTCCAGCAGCGTGACCCGCACGCCCGTCATCTCGTACCCGGCGAGGACGCCGAAGCGCATCGCCTCCTGGCAGCCCGCGTCCACCGAGGGGACGAACTCCTTCGGGATCCGCCCGCCGGTGACCCGGTTGACGAACTCGTACCCGTCCTCGATCGGCTCGACGGCGATCTGCACCTTCGCGTACTGTCCCTTGCCTCCCGTCTGCTTGCGGTGGGTCAGGTCGACCCGGTCCACGGCCCTGCGGATCGTCTCGCGGTAGGCCACGCGCGGCCGGCCGACGTTGGCCTCGACGTGGAAATCCTCCCGCATGCGGTCGATGAGGATCTCCAGGTGGAGCTCGCCCATGCCGCCGATGACGGTCTGCCCCTCCTCGTCGTGGACCTGGAACGACGGGTCCTCCTCCGAGAGCCGCTGGATCGCGGCGCCCAGCTTCTCCCGGTCGGCCTTGGACCGCGGCTCGATCGCGACCTCGATGACCGGCGCCGGGAAGTCCATGGACTCCAGGACCACCGGGCGCGCCTCGTCGCAGAGCGTCTCGCCGGTGGTGGTCTGCTTGAGCCCCATCACCGCGACGATGTCGCCCGCGCCCGCCGAGGCGATCTCCTCGCGCACGTCGGCGTGCATGCGGTAGAGCTTGCCGATCCGCTCCTTGCGCGCCTTGACGCTGTTGAGGACGCTCGCGCCCGCCGTCAGCCGCCCGGTGTAGATCCGAACGAAGGTCAGCCGCCCCAGGTACCGGTCACTCACGATCTTGAACGCGAGCGCGGAGAGCGGGGTCCGCTCCAGGGCGTCCCCGACCTCCGGCGGCGCGACGTCGAGCGGCGACGGCAGGTACCGCACCACCGCGTCCAGCAGGGGCTCGACGCCCTTGTTGCGGAACGCGCTGCCGCACAGCACCGGGGTCGCCTCGGAGGCGACCGTGAGCCGGCGGATCGCCGCGTGCAGCTGCTCCGGCGACGGCTCCGCACCGCCCACGTACAGCTCCATGAGCCGCTCGTCGCGCTCGGCGACCGTCTCGACGAGCCTGCCGCGCCATCGGCGGACGTCCTCGGCCATGCCGGACGGGACGTCCACGACGGCGTGCCGGCCCTCCGGCCAGACGTGCGCCCGCCCGGAGACGAGGTCGACGACGCCCGCGAATTCGGACTCCGCGCCGATCGGCAGCTGCACGACCAGCGGGACGGCGCCCAGCCGCTCGCCGATCATGTCGGCGCAGCGGAGGAAGTCGGCCCCGGCGCGGTCGAGCTTGTTGACGAAGCAGATCCGCGGCACGCCGTAGCGGTCGGCCTGGCGCCACACCGTCTCCGACTGCGGCTCGACGCCCGCCACGCCGTCGAACACGGCCACGGCGCCGTCGAGGACGCGCAGGCACCGTTCGACCTCGATCGTGAAGTCGACGTGGCCCGGCGTGTCGATCAGGTTGATCGTATGCTCGGCGCCGCCGGCGGCGTCCTCGACGGTCCAGCGGCAGGTCGTCGCCGCCGAGGTGATGGTAATGCCCCGGACGCGCTCCTGCTTGGTGTAGTCCAGCGCCGTGTTGCCGTCGTGGACCTCGCCGATCCGGTTCGACACACCGGTGGTGAACAGGATCCGCTCGGCGGTCGTCGTCTTGCCGGCGTCGATGTGCGCCATGATCCCGATGTTGCGAACCTTGGTCAGAGCGAAGGCTGTGGTTGTTGTCATCGGGAATCCTCCTGGTTCTCTCTGATGACGACCGCCGCCGGACAAGATCGTGCCGTGCGGCAGGCCGACCGTAACGGCGGAGGGAGGACCGGCGCGACGGGTTTTCCGGCTAGGACGCGATCTCGCCGAGGGTCTCGATGACGCTGCGCAGGTGCGCGCGGGCGGCCTGCTCGGCGGCGGCCGGGTCGTGGGCGGCGATCGCGTCGATGATGGCGAGGTGCTGCGGGAGGGAGACCTGGGGGCGTCCCGGGTGCATGGCCAGCTTGAACTGGTGCCGGACGTTCTGGGCGCGCAGGCGCTCCAGGACGCCCGAGGCGGTCCGCTGCCCGCTGATCTCGCGGACGCGGCCGTGGAGGCGCTCGTTCAGCCGGGAGTAGCCGAGCACGTCCCCGGACGCGACGGCGGCGCGCATCTCCTCGCCGATCGTCCGCAGCTCGGAGACCTCGGCGGGGGCCGCGCGCTCGGCGGCCTTCGCCGCGCACAGCCCCTCGATCACCATCCGGACCTCGGAGATCTCGACGGCCTCCGCCACCGAGACGGCGCGCACCCGGGCGCCGCGGTTCTGGACGCGCTCGACCAGCCCCTCGCCCGCGAGCACGGCGAGCGCCGCGCGGACCCCGGCGCGGCTCGCCGCGAACTGCTCCGACAGGTCCGCCTCGACCAGCCGCTGGTTCGGCACGAACTCGCCGCCGAGGATCGCCTCGCGGATCGCCGCCGTCACGTCGCTCACGGAGTCTCCGGGATTGTCGCCAATTTTGGTGTGATCTAGGGTAGCGGTTCGCGGGACATCCCGGCCGCGGAGGAGGACGCATGACGGTGATCGCCGTACTGGGGCTCGGTGAGGCGGGCGGCGCGATCGCGCGCGACCTCGTGGCGGCGGGGGCGGTGGTGCGGGGGTACGACCCGGCCGTCGCCGCGTCCGGCGGGATCGTCCAGGCCCGGAGCGAGGCCGACGCCGCCGCCGGGGCCGATCTGGTGCTGAGCGTCAACAGCGCGCACGACGCGGTCGCGGCGCTCCGGGCGGGGGTCGGCGCCGCCCGTGGCGCCGTGTGGGCCGACCTGAACACCGGCTCGCCCGGGTTGAAGCGGGAGCTGGACGCGCTCGCGCGGCGGGCCGGCGCCCGGTTCGCCGATGTCGCGATCATGGCTCCGGTGCCGGGCCGCGGGCTCGGCACGCCGATGCTGGCCTGCGCGGAGGGGGCCCGGGCGGTCGCCGCGGCCCTCACCCCGCTCGGCGCCGCGGTCGAGGTGATGGACGCGGAGGCGGGCGCGGCGGCCGGGCGCAAGCTGCTGCGCAGCGTGTTCTTCAAGGGGCTGGCCGGGTCGGTGGTCGAGGCGCTGGAGGCGGCGCGGGCGGCCGGCTGCGAGGACTGGCTGCGCGAGGACATCGTCGCGGAGCTGGCGACGGCCGGGGAGCACACCGTGGACCGGCTCGTCGCCGGGACGTACCGGCACGCCGACCGCCGCGCCGCCGAGATGGAGGCCGCGGCGGCCATGCTGGACGAGCTGGGCGTCCCCCCGGCGATGGCCGCCGGGAGCCGCGACCTGCTGAGGCGGCTGTCCGCCCGCGGCGCGCGCTAGGCGCGGCCGTCGCGCAGGTCGTCGAGCAGCAGGCGGCTGAGCCGCAGCAGCTCCTTGTGCGGGTCCCACAGACCGGGGGCGTCGGTCCGCGGGCCGAGGTGGGGGCGCTCCATCTCGTCCTGCATCTTCTCGGCCTCCGCGAGCGCCGCGCCGTCCGGCACGTCGGGCAGTTCCCGGACGAGGCCGCCGAGGGTGCGGAGCACCTCCGCGTACCCGCGCAGGAAGTCCTCTCCCGGCACCACCGCCTCGTCGGCGTCCGCGAGCCGGCGCAGCGTCGCCGCGATCGACCGGCTGTAGGCCGTCGCGTGGTCGAGCATCGTCGTCAGCCGCGGCGCCGGCCACTGCCCGGGGACGTCCCGCCAGCGCAGCCGGTAGCCGCGCAGCTTCGCGCGGGGATTGGCGCGCAGGCTGGCCTCCCCCTGCTCGACCGCGTACCGCGCCTGCTCCTGGACGCTCACCAGCCGGGACTCGCGCTCCTGCCACAGCGAGCTCCACTCGGCGGGCTCGACGACGTCGTCGGCGAGCGTCCCGAGCGCGTCGGCCAGGGTCTCGCGCATCTCCCGGACCGCGTACTCGCCGCGCCGCAGGTACAGCGGCGGGAAGACGGCCGCGTTCACGCCGAGCCCGACCACGAGCCCGACCGCGACGTCGGCCAGGCGCGGCAGCGTGTAGCCGACGACCCCGTGCCCGCCCAGCAGCAGCGCGAACACCGCCGTGAACGGGACCTGGGACGCCTGCGCGCCGAGCCGCCGCCATCCCGACGCCATCAGGGCGAGGACGACGACGATGGCGATGCCGGCGACGTTCGGGCCGACGAGCAGCCCGACGGGGATCGCGAGCGCCGCGCCGATCACGAATCCGCCCCCGTAGGCCAGGCTCTCCCGCACGGAACGCACGACCGTCGGGTACACCCCGAGCAGCGCGGCCAGGGGGGCGAAGTACGGCTGCGGTTCGCCGAACACGTACTTCGCGACCAGCCATGCCGTGACCGCCGCCAGGACGGCCTTGAGCGTCAGCTTCGCGCGCTCGTCCCAGTAACGGCGTCCCGCAAAAGGCATCAAATGCCGTCGAATCCTCCCAAAAATCACCGCTTCGCGGTTCCCTCCCACCGCGCTTCGAATCATGGCCGGGCGCGCGGGGAGGCTCGGGCGGGGCCCGTCCCGGGCGGTCCCGGTGAGCGAGACCACAGGGGGGTGATGTATGACACAAGACCGGTTTGCGGAAAGATGCCGGACGAGTGAGCGGAGGGAGGGGGTCACGTGGCGGGCAGGCGCGCGACACCGACCGGCAGGTACGGCGGCCGGTCCGCGGCCGAGCGGCGCGCCGAGCGGCGCCGCCGGTTCCTGGACGCCGGGCTGGAGATGTTCGGCCGCGGCCCCGGCTACCGCGGCACCACGGTCGCGGCGCTCAGCGAGGCGGCCGGGCTGTCCACCCGCCAGTTCTACGAGGAGTTCAGCACGCTGGAGGACCTCCTCGCCGAACTGCACCTGGAGGTCAACGACGCGGCCGAGCGGGACGTCCTGGCCGCGCTGCCGTCCGTCGCGGGCCTCGGGCTCGCCGAGCGCACGGCGCACCTGTTCCGCGCCTACGCCGCAAGCATCACCGCCGACCGGGCCCGCATCCGCATCGCGTTCGTCGAGATCATCGGCGTCAGCCCCCGGCTCGACCGCCAGCGCCTCACCCGCCGCGCCCGCTGGGTCCAGTTCATCTGCGCCGAGGCCGCCGCCGCGGCCGAGCGCGGCGAGATCACCGACCGCGACTACCGGATCGCCGCGACGGCGTTCATCGGCAGCATCAACGGCCTCCTGCACGACTGGACCGCCGGCTGGGTCGAGGCCACCCTCGACGAGGTCATCGACGAGCTCGTCCTGATGCTCCTCGGCCGCCTGCACCTCCAGGACGCCCTGCCCGCGCCCGGATCGGCCTCCCTCGACCCCGGGCCGCCCGACCGGTGACCGGTCGGCCGGGCCGTCAGGGGCGTGCGCGCTCGGCCCGGACGTCCGTCGTGGGGGTGACCAGGCCCAGGCGGGCCCCGGTCGGGTCGGTGACCACGGAGAACCGGCCGGGTTTGAGGTCGGTGGGCGGGATGCGGACGTGGGCGCCGAGCTCGGAGGCCAGGGCCGCGGACTCGTCGCAGTCGGAGACCCAGAAGAACGGCGTCCAGTGCGAGGGGTGGCCGGGCGGCCAGTGCTCGTCCATGGAGACCATGCCGGCCACCGCCCAGTCGCCGACCTTCCAGTGGGTGTAGACGGAGTCGTAGTAGTCCCGGTCGACGGCCCTCCAGCCGAAGACCTCGCCGTAGAAGCGGCGGGCGCGCTCGATGTCGCGGGCGGCGAGCTCCACCCAGACCATCGCGGACGGCTCGTCGACGACGCCCGCGCCCTTGAGGTCGTAGGGGTACCAGAGCCCGAAGTCGGCGCCCTCCGGATCGGAGCACAGGGCCATCCGCCCCAGGTTGGCGATGTCGGTGGGCTCCACCGTCTCCAGACCGCCCGCCCCGCGCACGGCGGCGAGCGTGGCCGGGATGTCGTCGGTCCGGAAGTAGCACGTCCAGGAGGCGGTCTCCGAGTCGTCGGCGAGCGCCTGCATCCCGGCGACCTCGGGCCCCTGGACGCCGCCCAGCGTGAACATCTCGTAGTCGCCGAGGTCGCCCACGGTCAGCGTGTAGGAGTACCAGCCGAACAGCTCGCGGTAGAACCGCTTGGACCCCTCCGGGTCCGGGCTCGCGAGTTCGGCCCACGACGCGTGGCCGGGGGGGAACGCGGTCACCTCGGGCATCGGATCACCTCCGGCATCGGATCACCTCCGGCATCGCCGCGCCCTGGCGGCACGCCCTGCGGCGCGCGTTCCTCCAGGCTAGGGACGCCCGCGCAATCCCCGCCGACACGAATCCCCAAGATCACCCCAATGTTCGCGTCTCCGTCCGGGCGGGGCGGCGGGCCGCGGTCATCCGTGCGGACGGAAGGTGAGGCGCGAGCCGGCCGCCGGGGTGAGGACGGCGAGGCGCGCCCCGCACGGATCGGTCATGACGGCGAAGCGGCCGGCCTTGATGTCGGTCGGCGGGACATGGACGACCGCCCCCAGCACGGCCGCCCGCGCCGCCGCGGCATCGCAGTCGGAGACCCAGAAGTAGGGGATCCAGTGGGGTTCGGAGTGGGCGGGCCACCACTCGGCCAGCGGCACCATGCCCGCCACGGACCACTCTCCGACCTTCCAGTTGGTGTAGTCGGGCGCGAGGTAGGAGCGGTCGACGGCCCTCCAGCCGAAGACCTCCCCGTAGAAGCGCCGGGCGCCCTCGACGTCGCGGACGGCGAGCTCCATCCAGCACATCGCGGACGGCTCGTCCACGACGCCCGCCCCCTGGAAGTCGTAGGGGTACCAGAGCGCGAAGTCGGCGCCCTCGGGGTCGGCGCAGTGGGCCATCCGCCCGAGATTGGAGATGTCGGTGGGCTCGCTCAGCTCCTGCCCGCCCATGGCGAGCACCCGGTCGAGGGCGGCCTGGACGTCGTCGGTCCGGAAGTAGCACGTCCACGTCGGCTCCATCGAGTCGTCCGCGAGCGGCTCCATGCCGGCGACCTCCGGGCCCTGGACGCCGCCGAGGGTGAAGATCGAGTAGTCGTTGAGGTCGCCCGCCAGCGTGTAGACGTCCCAGCCGAACAGGTCGCGGTAGAACCGCTGGGAGGCGCGCACGTCCGGGGTGACCAGTTCGACCCAGGCGGGATATCCGTGGGCGTATGCGGTTACTTCGGGCATCGCCGACCCGCAAAAGTTCGCATATGCCCACATTACGGACCGCCGCGCAATTTCCAGGGCCGCGAAGACCCAAGATCACCCCAACGTCGGCGGTGCGCCCGGCCACGGCTCGTTTCCGACGCTCTCGACGGTCTGGAGGAGCCCCCAGACGAAGTGCGCGACGAGGACGGCGCCGTCCGGGCCCGTGATCGTCGCGTGCCACCGGCTCGGGACCTCGCCGTCCTGGTGCGCGACGGCGCCGAAGCGCGCGTCCACGTCGCCGGCGACGCAGGACCACGGGACGAGGTCGTCCACGGTGTCCAGCCGCGGGACGGGCACGCCCTCGTCCCGGACGAGCCACTCCTGCATGACGGAGCCGTCCGGCCCCATCATGATCTCGAAGCGCAGGCCCGGCCACAGGGGGAAGGGCGGCCACCAGGCCACCGCGCAGGCGACGTCGCCGATCGGGCGCTCCTCGACCGCGGCGGGCGGGCCGAGGACGGCCTCGTAGCGGCGGCGGCCGCGCGGGAACGTCCGCGACCGCAGGACGCGCTGCCACCGGGCGTTGACCTCGCGCATCTCCGTGCGCGAAGCGCCGAGCGACCGGATCGCGTCCTCGACGAGGCCCGGCTGGTAGTCGGCCATGCGCCGCAGCAGCACGAGCTGGAACTCCCGCCGGGCGAACCCCTTCACCGTGCCGCTCCCCGAACCGGCGGGCGGGCGGTCAGGACTTGCGGGCGCCGATGGACTTGGCGATGGTCGGCCAGCTGCGGACCAGCTCGATGCGCCAGTACTTCCAGTTGTGCATGCCGGGCCCGTACAGGTGGGAGGTGACCGGCACCCCCGCCTTCCGCGCGGCGGCGACGAAGTTCTCGTTCATCGTGCCGGCGAGCTGCTCGCCGATGCGCCCCGCGTCGTGGGGCGGGGTGTCGGCCTTGTCGTAGGGGCCGGGCTGCCCGTTGCCGGACGAGACGTAGACGCCGACGCCCTTGAGCCTGGACACCATGACGGTCGCGTCGTGCGCCCGCCAGTTCGCCCGCGCGGTGATCGGGTCGCCCCAGATGGCGGTGCCGGCCTCGCGGTTCATGGACGTCAGGATGACCGGCATGCCGGGCGCCGTGATGTTGAGGGCGCCGCTGTAGGAGGCGGCGTACTTGAACATGCGGTGCCGCTCGGCGTAGGTGATGGCGCCCTGCCCGCCGGACGACAGGCCGATCGCGGCGCGCACCGACCCGGCGTGGAAGTTGCGCTCCATCAGCGGGATGACCTCGCCGATGTGGAAGGTCTCCCACTCGGGGATGCCGCCCTTCCCGCCGTTGTACCAGTTGGTGTAGGACCCGTTCCAGCCGCCCTCGGGCATCACGACCATCGCGTCGTAGGGACCGATGACCTGCTCGATGTTGGAGTCCTTGGTCCAGGACAGGTAGTTGTTGTTGCCGCCGTGGTAGGCGTACACGACGGGCCACGACCTGGTGGCGCCGGCCTTCCAGCCCTTGGGGACCATCACGCGGGTCTTCACGGCGGCGCCCAGCGCCGGCGAGGCGATCGTGACGTCGAAGATCCGCGAGTTGATCTTCTTGACGCCCGTGATCGAGGCCCCGTCGGGGGCCTTGGCGTACTTGCCCGGCGAGGTGCCCGACGGCATCTGCGGCTTCTTGCCGCGGTTGCCCGCGTTGCTGTCGGGGTCGGTGGGGCTCGGCGTCCCTCCCCCGGTGCGGAACGGGTTGCTGTTCAGCGGGATGCTGGGCAGCTTCGCCGCACCCGGCGACTTCGTCGGGGAGGCGGACGCGCCGCCGGGGACCGACGGCTGGGTGGCGGGGCCGAACGAGGGGATCGGCTTGGAGTTCCCGCTGGCCTCCGACCTGCCCTTCGGGACCCCCACGCCGGCCTGCGCGAGGCCGACCATGACGGCGGGCAGCAGCACGGCCGCCGCCGCGGTGCCCGCGATGGCGATCTTCCTGTCGGTACGCTTCTTCATGACTCCCCAGCCGCTCGGGCCACGCCAGGCCCGACGCTCCGCTCGCCCGACGAAACTACTGTCCCCGCCGTCACAGCCGCAAGTATTGGCAGCGGATGCAATAAAGGCGAGATGATCCGTGACGCTGCGCCACCGGCCCGTGCCGCTACCCCCGCTTCCCCGGACGGATGGACTGGGCGTGCCGGAACACGTTTCCCGGATCCCAGTGCCGTTTGACCTCCTGGAGTTTCGCGTAGGCGTCCTTGTAGTAGAGGGTCTCCCACGTCTGGGACGACTCGTTCCAGCGCCCGTCGTTCAGATCCGCGTCGGGATAGCCGATGTAGCAGCCGTCCGTGGTCTCGCCGTCCGCGACGGGGACGCCGCCGGTCGCGGCGAACGTCGCCTTGTAGACGTCCCGGATCCACGCGATGTGCGTGTCCTCGTAGGCGTCATTCTGCGTCCAGTACACCTGGTACTGCAGTTTCATAATGGAATCGCGCTGCCGCGCCGCCGTCTTGTGCAGCGGCCGGTTGATGGCGCCGCCGTACGAGTCGACCTGGATGAGCGCCTGCTTGTTCACGTAGTCGGTGTACTTCTCCTTGCCGAGATAGGCCCACATCGCGTCGATCTGTTGGCGGGTAAACGGTTTGCGCATGTAGGCCGACTTGTACTTTCCGCAGCGGTTCTCGCCGCTGGCGTTCAGCGCCTGGGTGGCGGTCAGCCACGGCATCACGCGCGGGATCTCCAGGTGCACGAAGTGCTCGCCCATCATCGTGCGCATCGGTCTCGCCGACGGGCCGATCCGCCCGTCGAGGGCCACGATGAAGTCGGTCATCGCCCTCGCCCCGTCGGGGTCGTCCACGTCCACCTGGGCCAGCAGCCCGATCTGGCCGTTGCTGACATGGTTGAGCTTCAGCATCGCGAAGAGCTTCCCCGCCGCCGAGGACGGGTCCTGGTGGTCGCGGAAGTACTCGCCGTACGCCCCCAGCAGGGCGGCGAACTCGTCCTTGGTGAAGTCCTTCCAGTCCCACGCGAGCGCCGTCAGCAGCACCTGCTTCGGCGGCTGCGGGAGCCCCCGGAACCAGAACCGCGTGACCACGCCGAAGTTCCCGCCCCCTCCCCCGGTGTGGGCCCACAGCAGGTCGCGGAGCCACCGGTCGCCGTCGTCGCGCCGGGCCACGACCAGCTCGACGTTTTGGCGCTCGTCCACCACCGCCACCTCCACCGCGTAGAGGTAGTCGACGGTGAGGCCGTGCTGCCGCGACAGCAGCCCGAACCCGCCCGCCGGGATGTGACCGCCGAGCCCGACCGAGTAGCACGACCCGCCGGGCAGCGCCTTGCCGCTGATCGGGTACAGGTGGCTGTAGACGTGCCAGTTCGTCGCCCCGGCCTCCACGCAGTACGCCTGCATCGCGGGGTCGTAGGACACCCCGCACATCGGGCTCACGTCCAGGATGACCCGCACGTCGGAGCCGCAGACGAAGTCCTCGTAGCAGTGGCCTCCGGCCTTCACCGTGATCCGCGTCCGCCGCGGGTCGGCCGGCCGCTCGCGCACCGCCTCGGCGAGCGCCGTCCGCGCCTCCTCGGGCGAGCGCACCAGCCGCACGTACTCGGGCTCTCCAATCCACCGCTGGTTGAACCCGCGGCTGAGCGCCGGGTACCGCCGGTCGCCGGCCCGGACGGTCGTGCTGGGCAGGGTCGGGGTCTCACTCATCGGGGCATCGCCTCCGCGCACCTCGGATATGGGATGCGAGGACACCTTCCCCACCATGTCATAAAGTAGTCGATCAGTAACGAACAGTTAGCATCTTGGTGAGGTTTTCGCTCGGCGCGTCCCACTCGCCCGCAAGTCGCGGTGCAACGGCGGAAAGGGGGGCCCTCTCCGCCGTTGCGGATCAGCGGAGGCGTCGGCCGCCGCTGGGTTGGGTCAGCGGAGGCGTGCGCCGCCGCTGGGTTGGATCAGCGGAGGCGTCAGCCGCCGCTGGATTGCGTACCGACCCGCACGGCGCCGCCGGCGGGTTCCTTGAGCAAGGAGACCGCGAAGGCGGCCACGGTGATCAGGATGATGCCCGCCCACTCCGGGAAGAGGGCGAGCCGCTGGTCGGAGTCGATCCAGCCGAGCGCGGCGCCGGCCATCCCCACCAGGGCATGGACCGGCGACGAGAACGACTGCATGATTCCCACGTCCTGCGTCGAGGAGCGGCGCAGGGCGGCGTTGACGCACACGACCGGCAGCACCAGCGTGAGCAGACCCGCCGGACCGGCCGCGTAGAACAGGTCCAGGGAGATCCACCCGTTGCCCCGCGCCTTGAACACCAGCGCGAGGAGCAGAACCGCCGCGATCAGGTTGGCGACGGCGGCGCCCTGGTCCTCCAGTCCGTGCTTCTTCATCTGCCCCAGCATGGTGACCGTGTTCCAGACGCAGAGCGCACTGATCAGGGCCCACAGCATCCCCACGGACTCGCCCGGCGAGGGCCGGTTGAGCATGACGACTCCGAACCCCACGAGCACGCGCCCGCAGATGTGCTGGAGTCCGTACGCGGTGGTCCGGTAGGGCCAGATCTTCTCGATGCCCACCAGCAGGTAACCGATCACCACGACGGCGGCGACGGTGCCCAGCGTCAGGTGGTCCACGGCGTACGGGTAGCTGTACGCGACGGCCGCGTTCCCTCCGGCGAGGAGGGAGATCCACAGCCACATGACAGCGGGGTAACGCCTGAACGGATTCCGTCCGGTGAACAGCATCACCGCGCAGAGCGCGACGGCGCCGACGGCTTGCATCGGCGCCGCCACCACCAGTGCCGAGTGGCCCGTCGTGAAGGCGTAGCCGACGGCCGACGACACCAGGGCGGCGATGACGAGACCCCGGCCGGCGAGCCGGCTGAGGTCGGGCGTAAAGGACATAAGCTCGTGCCCCTCTGGGTTGTGAGAGGCCGAGCGCTCCGCGAGCGGCAAGCCACCGGTTCGCGAACCGGTGGCCTGGGCTCACAGAGCGTTCGACCACCGGTTTCGGAAACCGGCAAGAGGGACCGTGCGGGATGGTGCCGATTTATCAACTACACCGGTCGATAAACCATGAAATGGTGCTGGGCGGGCGGCGAACCGGGCATGGCCTCACAGTGAGCGACCCGCGTCAGGATCCAGGATGCGACGGCGGAGGCGGCTCGTCAGCCGGACTGCCGAGGCGCTCCCGCTCGCGACTCCGGACCGAGGTGCGTCATCGCTCCAGGTGGTGGGCGTAGAGGGCGCCTGCCTGGAAGCGGGTGCGGGCGCCGAGGCGGTCGCAGAGGTCGCGGACGCGGCGCTGGACGGTGCGGGTGCTGATGGAGAGTCGGCGCGCGATGGCGTCGTCGGTGAGGCCCGCGGCGAGGAGGGCGAGGACGGCGTCGTCCGGGGCGTCCTCGCCGGGGAGCGGGACGGCGGAGCGCCACAGGGCCTCGAAAAGGGAGACCAGCGCGTCCAGCAGGGCGGACGGGTGGACGATCAGGGAGCTGTCGACCGAGCTGGCGTGCTGGGAGGTGAGCGGCAGCATCGCGGTGCGGCGGTCGGCGACGGCGAGCTTGATGGGCACGGCGCCGAGGCGGGCCTGCTCGCCGGACGCGACGGCGCGGCGGACGTACTCCAGGGCGCGGGGCTCGTCGAGCGCTTCGGGGCCGTAGATGCCGCGCACCGTGATGCCGCGGCGCATGGTGCGCTCCTGCTCGTCGCTCGACACGGCGGCGTCGGTCGCGAACGGCGGCTGGACGAGGACGAGCAGCTCCTCGCGGGCGCCGTTCATGAGTTGCAGGTAGCGGCGGGACACCGCCGCCCGGCCGCTGACGACCTCGACGAGCTCCTCCGGGTGCGGGGCGGCCTCGGCCAGGAGCGGGCCGATGGCGGCACGGCTGCGGGCGATCTCCTCCTGGCGGCTGGCGACGAGGGCCTCCACCGCGACGTGGGGCGGGGTGGCGAGGAGCCGCAGCGGGCGGCCGGCCAGGCGGGTCACGAGTCCGAGTTCCTCCAGGCGCGGCAGGAGGCGGCGCAGGGCCGCGACGGACGCGCCGTGGCGCGCGGCGAGGTCGGCGAGGGTGGACGGGCCCTCCCGCAGCAGGGCGCGGTACGCCCCCTCCTCGGCGGCGGTGACCCCGAGCCCCTCCAGGAGCGGCGAATCGGACACGTCCTAAATCTACGGTGTCCCGGTCCGTTTGACGGGTTCCCGCCATGGCGGAAGCCGCCAGCGCCTTCCCTGGATCGGCCGCGGCGGCCGGCCCGACAATCAAGATCCACTTTTTGGGGAGGGATGGCCATGTGGTCGAGAACCGCGGCGGCCCTGGGGATCGGCGCGCTGGCGCTCGCCGCGCCCGCGGCGGCGGACGCCGGGCCCGCGTCCGCGTTGCGTGCGGAGGCCGGAGCATTCGACGTCACGCTGCCCACCGGTGACACGGTGCACGTCGCGGGGGGCGGCACGACCGTGACGCCCGCGCCGGGACGCGACCCGGCGTTCTCCGTCCGGCACAGCGGAGGCGACCTGTACGTCGTCCCCGCCGACCGGCTCGGTGACGATCCGGAACGGTACAACGTGACGGCGCTGCACGAGCGGCGGCCGGCCGCGCCGGAGCCGAAGGCGAAGGCGTCCGGCGAGCTGGTCACCGTCCGGGTGAGGAGCATCGCGCGGGACGGGCGGCCCGGCCCCGGCGCGGTCGGCTTCCTGAACGTGAAGGACGCCTCGCTCGGCAACGCCCACCGGCCGCTGCCCGGCGACCCGGACGGCCCCTGCACCGACGAGGGCTGGAACGACTCGAACTGCGTCCGGCTGGCGCCGGGGACGTACTCCGTCATGGGCGTCGTGAAGACGATGCCGTCGTGGGCGCCGAGCACCGACGGCGGCAAGCCGCTCGACTACAGCCTCGTCGGCTACCCGGAGATCGAGATCACCGGGGACACCGAGATCGTGCTGGACGCGCGCAAGGCGCGGGAGGTGACGGTCCGCACGCCCGAGCACGCCACCGCGCCCGGACCGGGGGCGGTCAGCCACCTGATGTGGACGCGCGGCACCGCGAACGGTCAGGCCGTGGACGAGGGCGTCTACCTGGGCGACGGATCGATGCTGGAGGAGCGGGTGTTCCTCCAGCCGACCGAGCGGGTCCGCACCGGGACGTTCGAGGCCTACACGCGGTGGCGGCTGGAGGCGCCCGCGATCACGATGCGGGCGGGGAGCCGGGCGCTGCGCCCGCAGTACTATCCCGCGGCCTACTTCAGCGACACCTCGGACCAGTTCCCACGCCTCGACGGCAGCGCGGAGATGCGGGTCGCGGACGGGGACAGGCCGGGCGCCGACCTGCGCGGCCGGCTCGCCCTCGTCCAGCGCAGGGACGGCGTGCCCGTCGCCGAGCAGGTCGAGAGGGCCGCCAGGGCGGGTGCGCGCATGGTCGCCGTCTACAACGACGCTCCCGGCGTGAACGACGACCCGGGCGGCTACGGGAGGCCGCTGAAGGTGCCCGCGGTCCGCCTGTCCCACGAGGAGGGACGCGCTCTCCTGCGGGAGCGGGCGACGGTCACGGCCAAGGGCATCGTGGACAGCCCCTACCAGTACGACCTCGTGTTCCCGGAGGAGGGGCGGATTCCCGAGAACCTGGACTACGTCGCTCGCACAAGGGATCTGGCGCGGATCGACAGCGCCTACCACGGCGATGGCGCCATGACCGCCGCGCGCTACAGCAAGCGCCCCTGGGAAGAATTCGCCCTCGCGTACGCCCACCCGGTCACCGGAACTCCGAGAACGCGCGTGGAGTACGTTTCAGCCGATCCGAAAACGCAGTGGTCCGCGATGGCGGTCACTCCGGAGCAGCCTTACAACAACGCTTTCCCCGGCCCGGAGACACCGCACGTCGTGCTCGGCGAAACGAAATGGTCGTCGTACAGGGCGGGGCAGCGCGACGCGCACAGCTGGAACAAGGGACCGCTCACCGGCGGCGTCAGCGCGCAGTCACCGATCGTCCGCACCGGCGACCTGATCCGGCTCCGCGTCGGCCTGGCGGACGCGGCACGCAATTTCTCCGACGTCTACTCCAGCTCCTTTCCGAATGGCTTCGCCACCGACTTCCGCGTCCACCGGGACGGCGAACTGATCGCGCAGACGGCCTACAAGCCGAACGGCACCCTGATGACGACCCCGGAGGACGCCGAGTACCGGGTCGAATTCGACTTCGCCAACAGCGCCCCCTGGGCCCGGCTGTCCACGCGCTCCAGAACGTCGTGGACGTTCCGTTCCGCGCGCACGGCCGATCTCACCGTCCTTCCGCTGCTCCAGGTGGGTTACGACGCGGCTCTCGACCCGCAGAACAGGACGCGCTCCAGGACGTTGAAGCTCACGGTCGCCCACCAGGACGGCTCGCCGGCGCCGCTGCGCCGCCTGTCCCTCCAGACGTCGTTCGACGACGGCGGGACCTGGACGGACGTCCCGGTGCGGGACGGCGTCGCGCGCCTCCACGGGAAGGGGGCGGTGTCCCTGAGGGTCACCGCCGAGGACGGCCGGGGCAGCTCGATCACCCAGGAGACCATCCGCGCCTACGAACTGCACTGACGGCCGAGCGCCGTGACCCCGGCGGAGGGCCGGGGTCACGGTGCGGGGGCGGGTCCGGCCGACGTCAGGACCGGGCTCCCGCCCTGCCGGGGATCAGGGCTGCTTGTAGTCGTACTTGGCCGTGATCTTGGCCGAGGACGGGCAGAGGATGCCGCTCGTCTTGGGGACGACCTGGTTGGTGAAGGTGGCGGTGAACGGGAAGTTCGTGGCCGAGGCGGTGCCGGTCAGGGTCCCGCCGTAGGTGCAGCCGATCGCGCTCATCGAGAAGTTGTTGATCTTGACGGTGGTGCCGCTGAAGGTGCCGCTCCAGGGCAGGGCCCCGGGAGTGACGGTGACCCCGCAGCCGCCGGCGCTCGCGGACGTGTAGGACGCGTTGACGCCGCCCGACAGGACCGTGCCCTTCAGCACGGAGCTGGTGCAGCTGGCCGGGACTCCCGCGTCGATCACCATGGTGCCGTTGAGGGTGGCGGTGAACGACCCGGTGTTGACGGCCAGAGCGGGGGAGGCCGTCAGGGCGACGGTGGCGGTGGCGGCGGCCGCGACCGCGGCCGAGGCGATCGCGGCGGTCTTCGTGGTGCGAGACAAGGGGGGTCCTCATTTCGAACGGTGGGCGTCGCGCCTGCACCCGAAGGGGTGGGGTGGGAGGTCCGTCGATTCGTGCGCGGCTCCGCCCATGGCCGGTGGGGAGGCCGCCGCGAATCGGGGACCGGGCCGGGGAACCGCCCTGTCGCCCTCGACACGGGTTCCAACCGGAGTAGAACGCGTTCTAACAGAGACCATAGACAAGGGCGGTTGGGTGGTCAATACCTGGACGACACTCTGTCATTATCTGAAGATGACACTGTTCATAAAATGCCGTCGCGCATGTCCGTAAGTGGGTATCTATGCAGGATACAGACGTATTTGTGATCAGCGGCCTTCTTCGGCTCCCGTGCCGCAGCCTCCCTCACGCCGAAACCCCGAGAAGAGAGGCAAGGCCGGTAAGAACCGGTTACAGAGCGCCAACGCGGCACCGGGTTTACGAGGGAGCGTCCAGGCGCCTGTGAAATTTCAGATTCGCTCTGATCGGCATTGAAAACTCGGTTCCGTCTCGATGGCGCAGCATCGGTGAGCTGGCGTTTCGCCCGTGGCTCCAGTTCCCGTAACGCCCGCCTGGACCGGTCTCCCGGCCATTGTCAGGCGGGCGGTTCCGGTCCATCGTGACGGGATCGCGAGCGTCCGTGAGCGTCCGCAGGAGACCCCGCCGCGCGACGAGCGGGCGCGCAGAGCCGAACGGCAGGTACCCCGTCATGAGAAGCTCCCGCCGATTGCGTTCCCTGCTCGCCGTCCCGTGGGCGCTGGCGCTGGCCCTCGCCGGGCTCGCGGCGCCGTCCGCCGCCTCGGCGCCCGGCCCCGAGACCGCGGGCCAGTACGTCGTGACCGGTCCCCGGACCGGCCAGCAGCGCAGCCAGGTCGCCCGGACCGGAGCGGCGATCGGCGCCGTCCGGGCGGGCGGGCTGGAGGTCAGCGCCCTCCCGTCGGAGGTCAGGGCCATCCGGCGGCTCGGCTTCACCGTGAAGCCGGCCCCCGCGCGGACCGCGGACCCGAGCGCGGCCCCGAGCACCGCGGCGACGTCGTACCACACGTTCGCCGAGATGCGGCAGGAGGTCGACTCCGTCGTCGCCGCCCACCCGCAGATCGCCCGCCAGTTCGTCGTCGGCAAGTCCTACCAGGGCCGCGACATCGTCGGCGTGAAGATCAGCGACAACGTGGCGACGGACGAGAACGAGCCCGAAGTGATGATCATCGCCAACATCCACGCGCGCGAGCGGCTCACCGCCGAGCAGGCGCTCGACTACATCGGGCAGCTCACCAGCGGGTACGGGTCCGACAGCCGGATCACGAACCTGGTGAACACGCGCGAGATCTACGTGATGCCGATGGTCAACCCCGACGGCCAGGTCTACGACATGACCAGCGACACGCAGCCGGGGCGGATGTGGCGCAAGAACCGCCAGCCCAACCCCACGTCCACGGGCACGGACCTGAACCGCAACTTCGCCTACAAGTGGGGCTGCTGCGGCGGCTCGTCCGGCAACGGCTCCAGCGAGACCTACCGGGGCACCGGCCCCGAGTCCGCCGTCGAGACGAAGGTCCTCGCCGACTTCGTGCGCAGCCGGGTCGTGGGCGGCAGGCAGCAGCTCGGGATGTTCCTGGACATCCACTCGGACGCGGAGCTGGTGCTGTGGCCGTTCGGCTACACCTACAACAACACCGTGCCGGGCTCGATGTCCGCCGACGAGGAGGCCGCCCACCGCACCATCGGCCGGGAACTCGCCTCGACGAACGGCTTCGCCCCCGAGCAGTCCAGCGACCTCTACATCACCGACGGCACCACGGACGACTACACGTGGGGACAGCAGCGCATCTTCTCGTTCACGTTCGAGCTGGCCGGAGGCAGCTTCTACCCGCCGCCGTCCGCGATCGCCGGTGAGGTCCAGCGCAGCCGCGAGGCCCTGCTGCGGCTGGCCGAATACGCCGACTGCCCCTACCGGGCCATCGGCAAGCAGAGCCAGTACTGCGCCTAGCGGCGGACGGCACGCCGGTCCGGCCCGCGACGGGGCGGACCGGCGCGTCAGCCGAAGCGTTCGCGCAGGGCCGGCAGGAGGTCCGCCTCCGCCCAGGTCCGGAAGTCCTTCTGGTGCTCCGGACCGGACTGGCAGAACGAGATGTGGGTGAAGCCCGCGTCGGCCCACTCCTGGACCGCCTCGACGTAGTCGTCCACGTCGTCGCCGCACGGGACCGACTCCACGACGTCCTCCGGGCGGACGGTCTTCGTGGCGGCCTCGAAGTTCGCCGGACCCGGCAGCTCGGCCATCACCTTCCACGCCGGGGCGGAGAACTTCCACGTGCTGTGGGCGCGTTGCCTGCACTCCTCATAGTCGTGCCCGAAGGCCACGGGGATCTGCCCGTAGACGGGCTTGCCCGCGCCGCCCTCGTTGCGGAAGAGCTCCACGACCTCCGGCACGGGCTGGTCGGAGATGAGAAGGTCCGCGTGCTCGGCGGCGAGCCGGCCGGCGCGCTTCCCGAAGGCCGCCATGCCGATCCGGACGGGCTCGTCGGGCAGGTCGTACAGCTTCGCGGAGTCGACGGTGAAGTGGCGGCCCCGGTAGTTGACGTAGTCGCCGCCGAACAGCGCCCGGATGATCTCCACGGCCTCGGCGAACATCTCGTGCCGGACGTCCACCGACGGCCATCCGCGCCCCACGACGTGCTCGTTGAGGTTCTCCCCCGCGCCGAGGCCGAGCGTGAACCGGCCGTCCGACAGCACGCCCATCGTGGCGGCCTTCTGCGCCACCACGGCCGGGTGGTACCGCATGATCGGGCAGGTCACGAAGGTCATCAGCGGGATGTGGCGGGTGGCCTGGGCGAGCGCGCCGAGCACCGACCAGGCGTAGGCGGAGTGGCCCTGGCTCTCCAGCCACGGGAAGTAGTGGTCGGAGATCACCGAGTAGGCGAACCCCGCCTCCTCGGCCTCCACGAGGTCGGTGACCAGCTGCTTGGGCGGCGTCTGCTCGCAGAGCAGTGTGTATCCGAATTCCATGTCAGATCCCCAGCAGGTCCGTCAGATCGTCGGCATGCTCTTCCTCTTCGGCGAGGATGTGCTCCATCAGCCGCCGGGTCGTCACGTCGCCGTCGCCGAGCCAGCGGATGATCTCCTGGTAGGACTCGATGACGATCCGCTCGGCGACGAGGTTCTCCTCCAGCATGCTCCTGAGGTCGTTCTCGTCGAAGGTCTTGTAGGTGGTGTGCGAGCGCTCGGCCAGCGTCTTCGGGTCGAAGTCCGGCTGCCCGCCGAGCTGGCTGATGCGCTCCGCGGCCCGCATCGCGTGGCCGCGCTCCTCGTCGGCGTGCTCGCTGAACTCCGCCGCCACCTGCGCCCGGTCGATCCCGGTCGCGCTGATCGCGTGCTGCGCGTAGCGCATCCAGCACACGATCTCGGTGGCGAGGACGTCGTTGAGGACGCCGATGACCTCCTCGGCGCGTCGGCCGTACCCCGCGGTCACGGGCCCGTCGGTCATCTTCGCGCGGGCGCGTTCCCGGATCGCCGCGACGTCGATGCTGAAGCTGCTCTCGGCCATGCACTCCTCCTGATCAGCGCGAATGTGGGGTCCCTACCCATCACGGGCCACTCATGCCTGTGCGCCGGCGCGAGGCACCCGCTCCCCGGAGGGTCACTTGGCCACCGTCCGTCACATCTGCTATACGTAGAGCTACCTCGCTCCGACCTGGGGCGAGGGAAGGGACATCCGGTATCCACCTTGAGATCCGGGCGTGACAAGGAAGAAAAGGAACCACATGAAGTCCTTCAGCTACACCGAGCTGGACAAGCTCGCCGGTGAGGTCCTGCCGGAGCGCGCCGTGCTGTCCACCCTTCTCGTCGGGGGCGGCGAGAACGAGAACGTCAACATCAACCACGGCGGCGGCAACGGCGGCACGACCGCCATCGTGAACGCCTGCCAGAGCCAGCAGACCCGTCCCGACAGCGGCCTGCTGCAGCTCGTCGGCCTGCACGCGCAGACCGACGCCAGCTCGCAGTCCTGCGTGCCGGGCGCCGCGATCTCCGGCCACTGAGCCGAGCGCGTGTAACCGCGGGCTTCTGCCCGCACTCGGAAGGGCTGGCGGCTTCCGCCAGCCCTTCCCCCTTCCCACAGCGATGCGAAAGCGATTCCATGAGCTCTTCCAACCCTCAGCGGCTCACCTACGCGGTACTGGACCGGTTGACCGCCGAGGTCCTGCCGCGACGGCTCGCGCTGTCCGCCGGGACCGGCGGCGGCCACCACGGCGGCGACACCGAGGTCTTCTACGCCTGCCAGGCCACCCAGTCCGCCGGCACGTCCGGCCTGCTCGGCACCGGTCTGCTCGCCGAGGCTCCGACCTCCACGGTGTCCTGCATCCCCGCCGTCGTGGTGCACGACAACCGATGAGCGCGCCCGCCGCCCTCGCCCTGCCCGCCCTGGTGGACGGCGCCGAACTCGTCGGCGAGTTCAAGAACTCCGGATACCGGGAGCCGCCGCAGCTGGTCCGGCTGCCGAACCGGCAGCTCGTCCGGCTGCCTCCGCTGCTGTTCCTGGTCGCCAAGGCGCTGCACGAGCACCGCCACCTGGCGGGCGAGGGCGACGTGGCCGCCTCTCTCGCCACGGTGGCCGACTCGGTCAGCCGGGAGGCGGGCGCACGGCTGTCCGCCGAGCAGATCGTCTACCTGGTGGACCGCAAGCTCGCCCCGCTCGGCGTCACCACCTTCAGCGACGGCACCGCGCCGCGGAGCGTGCGGTCCGACCCGTTCCTGGCGCTCAAGTTCAAGATCGCCGTGTTCCCCGAGTCGGTGACCTGGGTCATCGGAGGCCTGTTCGCCTGGCTGTTCCGCCCCTGGGTGATGGCCCCGGTGCTCGCCGCGTTCGTGGCGGGCGAGTACTGGGTGCTCACGTCCAAATCGATCGCCGACGCCATGTCGACGGCGATCCTCAAGCCGGTCAGCATCCTGCTGGTGATCGCGCTCGGGATCGCCTCGTGCGCGTTCCACGAGGTCGGGCACGCCTCGGCCTGCCGGTACGGCGGCGTCCGCCCGGGCGTCATGGGCTGCGGCATCTACCTGGTGTGGCCCGCGTTCTACACCGACATCACGGAGTCGTACCGGCTCGGCCGCGGGGGTCGGCTCCGCACCGACCTCGCCGGCGTCTACTTCAACGCCATCTTCGTCATCGGGCTGACCCTGCTGTACGCGCAGACGGGGTTCGCGCCGCTGCTCGTCGCCATCGTCTACGTCAACCTGGAGATCGTGCAGCAGCTGCTGCCGACGCTCCGGTTCGACGGGTACTACATCATGTCGGACCTCATCGGCATCCCCGACCTGTTCCGGTACATCGGGCCGATCCTGCGCCGGACGCTCCTGCGGCGCCCCGCCGACGCCCGGCTCGAAGACCTCAAGCGCTGGCCCCAGATCTTCGTCACGGTCTGGGTGCTGACGGTGATCCCCATGCTGGCGTTCCAGATCGTGCTGATCATCACCCAGGTCCCCCGGCTGGTGGCCCAGGACTGGGGCATGATGCGCCGGCTCGCGCACGCCGCCGCCGACGGCGTGGACCCCCTCACGCTGCTCACCTCCGGGCTCCAGATCGTCCTGCTCGTCCTGCCGCTGGTCGGTGTGGCGTTCATCCTGTACAGCCTGGTCCGCGGGGTGGTGCGGTGGGCCGTCCGGTACGTGAACGCGCCCGTCGCCGAGGTGGCCTCCGGGACCTGACAGACCCCTCTCGCCAACGCGCCGGGTGCCGCCAGGGGGGCACCCGGCGCGTTCTTTTCCCGTTCCGGGGAAAAGCATTTTATAAGCTTTTCCGGTCGCGCTTCGGACCGTGAGGGCCCGGGAATCCCCGGGGACGGGGAGAGAAACTCCACGTAAAGGATCTCTTCCTTTCCCAAGGCCGGCCCCTCCTCGCCGCCGGTGTCTCCGGAAGGCCCCGCGTTGCTCCGTCGCCCTGCCCCCGCCGCGTGGCTGGGGGCCTTCGCGCTCCTCCTGCCCCTCGCGCTCGCGGACCGGTCCGCAGCGGCCGCCCCGCCCCGCGCCGAGGTCGTCGCCGAGACGGCCGTCGCGCCCCGCACCCTGGACCTGACCATCGCCTCTCCCGCCATGGAGGGCCGCCAGAAGGTGCGGCTCCTGCTCCCGCCGGGCTGGTCGCGGGACGCGGGGCGCACCTGGCCCGCGCTGTGGCTGCTGCACGGCGGCGTCGACGACCACACCGCCTGGACGCGCGACACCGACGTCGCGGAACTCACCGCCGGCGCCGGGATCATCGTCGTCATGCCGAACGGCGGCCGCTGCGGCAATTACTCCGACTGGTGGAATTACGGGAAGGGCGGCCCGCCGCGCTGGGAGACGTTCCACATGACCGAGCTGCGCGGCATCCTCGAACGCGACTACCGCGCGGGGACGCGACGCGTGATCGCCGGGAATTCCATGGGCGGCCTCGGCGCCCTGCTGTACGCGGCGCGGTTCCCCGGCGCGTTCGCGGCCGCGGCGGCGTTCAGCGGCTACCTCGACACCCTGTACGGCCACGAGCCGGGCGACGACTCGACCGGCTGGGGACCGTCCCTGGCCTGCCCCGGCACCGACTGGCGGCGGGTGTGGGGCGACCCCGACGGCCAGGCCGGGATCTGGCACGCCCACAACCCGGCCGACCTCGCGGGGCGGCTGCGCGGCGTCCGGCTCTGGGTGGCGAGCGGCAACGGGAGGGCCGGGTCGCTCGGCGGGCTGCCGTTCACCGACCCGGTGGAGGCCGGCGCGAACGACCACGCGCGCGCGTTCGTCGACCGGCTGCGGGCACTCGGCGTCCCGGTGACCGTCCGCTTCTTCGACGGCCAGCACGACTGGCCGTACTGGCAGCGCGACCTGCACGAGGCGTACCCGATGCTCCTGGACGCCCTGGGCCTCGGCCCCTGCCCCGGGCTCAGTCGTTCTTGAGCCGCTCCGCGGGGTCTTCCAGGCCGAGGGGCCCGTGCCATTCGAGCAGCAGGACGGTGGCGTCGTCGTCCAGGCGCCCCGCGTGGTGCTCCAGGATGCTGTGGACGAGGCGCCGCAGCGTCTCGGGGACCGACAGCCCGTCGGCCTCGCGCCGGATGATGAAGTCGACGAACCGGTCCAGCCCGAACTCCTGCTTGCTGGGGTCGCGCGCCTCCACGATCCCGTCGCTGTAGAACAGGATCCGGTCACCCGGTTCCAGCTGCTCGCCGCACAGCTTCGGCTGCACGCCGAGGCCGGTGCCGAGCGGGGTGCCGGGCGGGCATTCCAGCGTGGTGACCCACCGCGACCCGCGGATGACGACCGGCGGGGGGTGCCCGTTCGAGACCCAGGACAGCTGCCCCGAGGGCAGGTCGAGCTCGGCCAGCACCCCCGTGACAAAGCGCCCGCTCGGATCCCGTTCCAGGAGCGCCGCCTCGACCGCCTGCGCCGTCTCGACGAGCCCGGCGCCCTGGATGCGGGCGTTGCGGCAGGCCGCGACGGCGAGGTTGGAGGTGAGCCCGGCAGCGGTGTCGTGCCCCATGGCGTCGAAGATCGTGAGATGGACGGTGTCGCCCGCGAGCGCGTAGTCGAAGGTGTCGCCGCCCAGCATGTAGGCCGGCTCCAGCGCGGCGCCGATGACCACTTGGTCGTTGGCGAAGGTCATCGGGGGCAGCAGCCGCCACTGCATCTCCGCCGACACGGTCATGTCCCTGGTCCGCACGAGCCGGGAGAAGGAGTCGCTGTACGGGCCCTTGCTGACGATGATCAACGCGACCAGGCCGGCCAGGGACTCGGCCTCCTGGTAGGCCCGGGCGTCGTCGCGGCGGACGGTCACGCGCAGCACGCCGATCCGCTCGGCCCCGTCGAGGATCGGCACCCAGTACTGGCAGTTCCCGCCGTCGAGGACCTGCCCGGCCGTGGGTTCCATCGTCTGGAAGGCCCGGCCCGCGACCGTCCCGTCGATTCTCAGTTCCGGGGTCTCGGCTCCGGGGTTCCGCCCGGCGTCCGGGCCCTCGCCCGTCAGCAGCCGCAGCACCGTCTGCTGGAGGTCGACGACGTAGATGATCGCGTCATGCAGGCCGCGGGCGCCGGCGTGCCGGGCCACCGCGCCCGGCAACTGCTCCATCGACATCAGATGGCTGGCCGCCAGCAGCTCTCTCAGCATCGGTTCGCCGCCCTGCCTGCTCGGGTTCTCGGGGGTCGTGCACTCCACCGTCCCGCGGGCGGACCACCTCTCACCAGGACCGCATTCCCCCCTTTTCGCAGGACACTACCCTCCCGCGGCATGTCCATGTGGCATCCGGTCCGAGGCGGGCCAGACGTAGGGCAGGTCGTCGGGCACGCCGGGGAACAGGGGGCGGTAGAAGCCGGGGTCCTTGCGGACGAGCGCCGACCGGTGGCTGAGGTGGAAGGCGCGGTCGCCGAGCCAGGGCGGCAGCTCCCCCGCCGCGGCGAGCCGCTCCTGCGCGCGCGGGCCCCGGACGCCCCGCACGTCGGCGAGCTCGGCCGTCAGCGTCGCCGCGCAGGTGTCGCCGTGGCCGAGCCCGCACCAGCGCCCGCAGATCTCCAGGCCGTACCGGACGAGCGCCTCCTCGTACCCCGTCCACATGAGCGCCGCCGGGTGGCGCCGCCAGCCGTAGCCGGGCACGGTGAGCGCCCGCAGGACCTGGACGGTCTCGACACGCTGCTTGCCGAGCCGCCGCCGGTCGAGGACGCCGGCCGTGGCCGCGAAGTCCGCGTACGGCAGAAAGGTCTGCACACCGCCCCCCGGATATGCCCCGTCCGGCATACCTACCCGGCGGTACACGGCGGACGCGTCGCGCCCGAGGTCAGGTCCGGGACGGGGAGGGACCGGAGGGCAGCAGCGCGGCGATCTCGGGCTTCAGCAGGCCGCGGACGTTCGCGTAGGAGGTGCCGAAGTTCAGGTTGCCGCAGCCGTCGCTGCCTCCCGCCAGGAAGGAGAGCTCGAATCCGGAGGGGGTGAAGAACGGGAACAGGAACGGCACCTGGCCGAGCGTCGCCGGCCGGTCCCTGCGCGGGGAGAAGTCGGCGAGCTCGAACGGACCGTCGGGGCCGCAGTCCTGCCACCGGCGCTCGTTCGGAGCCGGCTTCTGCGGGACCAGGGAGTTGAGCCGGCGCACGCCGTCCGCGGTCAGGGTCGAGGGCTGGAAGACGTCGGCCGCGGTCAGCTTGCGCCCGGTGCGCAGGTCGACGGTGACGACCTCGCCGCCCGGGGAGCCGTCCGCCTGCTGGCAGTTGTCCGACAGCATGAAGTAGCGGACCGACACCAGGCGGGGACCGCGCAGCCCGAGCCTCGTCTCGGTGCCGAGCTTCACGGGCTTGCCCTTGCAGTCGACCTGGGAGGCGAGCCGTCTCGCGGAGGCGACGAGCCGGTCCACCGGCCCGCGGAGTTCGGCGTTGACGCGGCGCTCCAGGGCGGGGTCCTTCAGTCCGGTGACCTTCGGGTACCGCGCGTTCTGGACCACGATCGCCGGGCCGGTGAGCTTGCGGTTGTCGGCGACGAGGGTGACGACGGGGGCGGGTGCGGCGGCGGGCGGCTGGGGTTTCTGGTCCTGCACCGCGTAGACGACGCCGCCCGCCGTCCCCGCGACCACGGCGGCGCCCGCGGCCGCCATCGTGCCCTTGCCGACCGCGGTGGCGAGGAAGCCCTTGCTCACCGCCGCGCCCGTGGTCCCCGCACCGCCCGCGCCGCCCGCACCGGCCGTGCCCGCGGTGCCCGCCGCGCCC
>NZ_BAABEV010000042.1:0-76352 GCF_039540335.1 Actinomadura verrucosospora
GGCGGCGGCGTCGAAGGCGCCGCGGGCGGCGGCGGCATGGGCCCCGGCTGCGCCGGAACCAGCGGCGGCGGGGCGGGCTCGTAGACCCGGGTCCGGGGCTGCACGCCCCGCGGCGGGGACGGCGGGATCCAGGGCGGGGGCAGCGCGTCGGCCTGCCAGTTCCGGGTCAGCGCGGCGTCGACCGCGGCCTGGGCCGCGCTGGGCGAGGCCGCCCCGGGCGACGCGCCGGAGACCAGTTCGAGCAGCAGCTCCTGCGCCTCCGGACGGCGCGCCGGGTCGGGGTTCAGGGCCCGCTCGACGAGCGTCCGCAGCGGCTCGGCCAGGCCGGTCAGGTCGTGCTCGCCGTTCTCGGCGCGGGCCGCCATCGTCATGACCGTGCCCGTGCCGTGCGGGTGGCGTCCGGTCCCGGCGAAGGCCACCAGGCAGCCCCACGCGAAGACGTCGGCGGCCGTGGACACCTCGCCGAGCATCACCTGCTCGGGCGCCATCCACCCCGGCGTGCCGACGACGAACCCCGCCAGCGTGTGCCCGGAGGGCGCGTCGGCGGCCTTGGCGATACCGAAGTCGATCACCCGCGGACCCGACACCGACAGGATCACGTTGGGCGGCTTGAGGTCACGGTGGATCAGCCCGGCGGCGTGGATCGCGGTCAGCGCCGCGGCCACCCCCACCGCGACGCCGTTCAGGGTGCCGTCCGGCAGCGCCCCTCCGGTCTCCATGTAGGCGTCCAGCGGGGTGCCGTCCACGTACTCGGTGACCAGGTAGGGCCGCCCGGCCTCCTCACCGTGGTCCAGCACCTTCGCCGTGCAGAACGAGGCCACCCGGCGGGCGTTGCGCACCTCGTCGCGGAACCGGGCCCGGAATCCCTCGTCGGCCGCCAGCTCCGCGCGGATCACCTTGATCGCGACGTGTCGCCCGCCGCCGTCCCGGGCCAGGTAGACGGCGCCCATGCCGCCCTCCCCCAGCCGTCCGACCACCTCGTACTCCCCGATGGCCGGCGGGTCGCCGGGCCGGAGCGGCTCGCCACCGCTGGGCAGTCGCGTCCGCCTCGGCTGCTCCTGCACAGGGCGCACCTTTCTGGGTACTGACGATCACGTCTCGGGCAAAAGGCAAACCTATCCAAATCGCAGAGGTGGGCTTCGCGGTTTCGCTGAGCGACGCCCCTACGGCACGCCGAGCGGATTCCTTCCGGCCGGGGCGTCCGGTCGGGCGGGCGACGCGTTCGGCATGGAGGGTGATCCGGCTCGTGTCCTTCGCGAGTTCATGAGGCCATCACGCCACGTCAACCACGGGTGCCGGGCCCCGGTCTAGCGTCGCGGGAGTTGATCGGAGCACGACGGAGCGGAGGTCTCGATGTCCGTGCGCCTTGTCCTGACGAGCCTGGCCCTCGCGTCCGCGGTCGCCGCGCCGGCGCCCGCCCGCGCGGCGACCGCCGGAGGCCCCGGGGTACTTCCTCAGAAGACCCAGTTCGATCTACAGGCCCACCGTGGCGGCCTCGGCATGACGACGGAGGAGTCGCTGGAAGGGTTCGGCAAGGCGATGCGCCTGGGGGTCAGCACCCTGGAGCTCGACACCCACGTCACGAAGGACCAGAAGGTCGTCGTCAACCACGACCGGCAGATCAGCGCCCAGAAATGCCGCGACACCGGTCCGGTCGCCCCCGGCGACCCGATGTACCCCTACGTCGGCAAGTACATCAAGGATCTGACACTGGCCCAGATAAGGACGATGGACTGCGGATACCGGCAGTTGCCCGGCTTCCCCGAGCAGGAGGTCGTCCACGGCTTCCGGATGGTCGAGCTCAAGGACGTGCTGGACCTGGTCAAGCGCTACCGCGCCAAGCAGGTCAAGCTCAACATCGAGACCAAGGTCGAGGCGGGGGCGCCCGACCAGACCGCGCCGCGCGAGTTGTTCGTCCGCCGGGTCTTCGAGGAGATCCGCGCGTCAGGGATCGAGCGGCAGGTCACCATCCAGTCCTTCGACTGGGGCGCGTTGGAGCGCATGCACCGGCTCGCGCCGAGATGGCCGCTGGTGGCGCTGACGAACTACGACTTCCTCCAGGTCGGCCGGCCCGGCGCCTCTCCCTGGCTGGGCGGCCTCGACGTCGACGACTACGGGGGCGACTTCGTGAGGGCCGCCGCCGCCGTCAGGGGGGTCACCGCCCTGTCGCCCAACTACGGGTTCCCGCAGAACGGCCAGGTCGGCGACCCCGGGTTCCGCTTCTACCCCGACCGCGCGATGGTGTCGCGGGCCCACGCCCGGGGCCTGAAGGTCATCCCGTGGACCTGCGACGACCCCGCCACCGTCGAGGCCCTGATGGACATGGGCGTGGACGGCGTCATCACCGACTACCCCGACCGCGTACGCCGGATCATGGCCGAGCGCGGCATGCGGCTGCCCAAGGCGTATCAGTCGCCCTGACCCTTGCCCACATCGCTCCAGACGGCCTTCGCGCCGCTGTGCCCGATCCGGACCACCTGCACGCCCGAGACGACCGCCGCGCCGACCGCGATGACCACGGCCACAAGGGTCACCGCCTTGGTCCAGTTCGGCGGTCGTTCCGTCTTCCGCCGGACGTGGAAACCGATGGCGACGATGACGGCGAGCGCCACCCAGAGCGTGGCCACCAGCGGCAGCAGGGTGTCTCCCAGTTCCGCGTGCTCTTCCACCAGGGAAGAGCGGGGGACTTGCTCCTCCAGGTGTTCGCCGCTGTCGGTGGCCAGGGGGATCGTTATCAGGGCGATGGTGGCCAGGCCGAGAACCCAGGGAGCCCCCGGTCGCCGCGCCTTGGGCCAAAGCGTCACCGCCAGGGCGGCCACCACGGTCAGCGGAACCAGAAAGACCACAAGATGGACGATGAGCGGGTGGACGGGCAGGCCCCAGATGGTGTCCGGCACGGTCAGCCTTTCGGGTAACTGTTGATCGGCCGACCGTATCCGAGGGGTGGTCGCACCACTACCTTCACCGGATCTTTCAGAAGGTTTTCATAGGGACCGTTCCAGGCATTTTCGGAAGCTCGGGATATCGGCCGGGACGAACGGGGTTTTCTTCCTCGAAAGCGAGGATGCACACCGGATCCGAGCAACTTCGGCGCGCACCATTCGGGCGATGCGCCGCCCGCCGTCCGGGGGCGCGGCCCGGCGGCGGAGGGTCGCCGCGAGACTCCCCCGGCGGGCCGAGGCCGGGAAGTGGAAGGGTCTCCCCGGGGAACTGAAACCTGACCGCGGCGGTCAGGTGAAGTACTCGCATAGCGGGCTGGAAGCCTCTAAACGGCCGTCGAATTGGCCCGTTCTCCCGGTATCGGCGGATCGGCGCGGCCGACTTTCTCGCCATTGACCTGTCCCGCACCCCCTTGTTATGGTCACTCTGCGTAAAGGAATGCGCACGCAGAGTTTTCCTGATGTCCGTCCCGCGGGCCGCTCGAATGGCACCGAAGAATTGCGCGTCCGGCGGCCGAGAACGCAAGGAGGGTGAGCCGTGAGGTCTGGCCCGAAGCCGCCCAGCGACCTGACGAAGCACAAGGGCATCGAGACCGTCCGCCAGATCCAGTTCCTGATGGTCCTGTGCTCGGTGCTGCCCCCGGACGGAAAGGCGCGCGAGATGCTCAGGCTCGCGCTCGACGTCCGCAACGAGGAGTTCCCGGACGGTGTCGAGCCGATCCGCGACCTCCACCCGCAGGCCACCAAGACCTGGCTCGAGTTCTTCTGGACTCGGGTCGGCATTTCCCCCGAGGAAAGGGAGTTGATCGACTGGCAGAACGACAAGCCGAGCATGGACATCGCCGTCGAGGAGTTCCAGGAGGCCGAGCGCCGACTCGGCATCAGGCTGGCGCCTCGAACGGTCGAGTGAACAGCAACGAACCAGGAGGAAGAAATGTCACCCAGCACGATTCTGCGGCACGCCGCCGCCGACGCCGACATCCGCACGGAACTGCTCGCCGGAGCGGGACGGTTCGGGGTGCCCGCCGCCGCCGTCCCCGCCGCCGTCGCGCAGCCGGACACCGCCTCGCTGGGCTACTGGACCGAGGGCGTCGCCGCCGTCGACGCCTACGCCTGCGCGTCCACGTGCAGCTCGGGGCCGTTCACCTTCGCGTGCGACGGAAGCACCAAGTAACGCCTCGGCGTTAGCGCCCGGCCGTAGCGCCGGGCTCGCGGAAGCACCGATGGGCCGAAGCCATCGGCCCATCACCCCGAACTTTCCCAGGCGAGGAGCCCGCCCGAGTGAAGCCGACCTTTCCCGTGGACCTCGCGGCCCGGGCCGCGAACCTGTCCGAGCGGATCCGGATCGTGTCCGCCCTCGGCCCGCCGTCCGGCGCGGAGCCGCTGGAGGCCTTCGACGCCTGGAGGATCGACCGGCTGGCCGCCAAGCTGGCCGCCAAGTTCGGCGCGGAGACCAGCCCGCGACCGGAGCGCCACACCGAGGAGTCGCTGCGCGAGAACCTGCGGGCCTACCGCGCGCACGAACTCGGTCTCGCCGACCCCGGGAGCCCGCTGGGCCGGATGCTGGCCGACCTGCACCAGGGCTGGCTGCCCGTCTACCGGGAGACGCTGGAGGGGTTCGACCCCGGCGACGAGGCGTTCGCGGCGGCGGACTGGCGCGCGGACGACGTCTACCACGGCCGGCTCGCGACCGCCTGCGAGCCCTTCCTGGTGGAGCTCGGCCACCGCCTGACCCGGGCGATCGACGCCGGCGCGTCCGCGGTCCGCGTCGACTCCCGGCTGGTGACCGACTTCCAGGGTTACCTGCTCGACCGGTTCGAGCTGGCGCTGGCCTGGGCGGTGGAGACCGACGCGAAGGTGCACTGCCGGCTGCACGGGATCGACCCGGCGGCCGCCACCCGCGACGACTACCTCGCCTACCTCGACAAGACGTTCGCCGACGCCGCCGCCTACCACCGCTTCTACCTGGAGTTCCCCCTGCTGGGCCGCTGGCTCGCCCAGACGACCGGGCAGCTCGCCGAGCACGGCGCCCAGATGATCGGCAGGCTTCGCGACGGCGCCGCCGAGCTGTCCGAGGCGTTCTTCGGGCGGCCCGTCGCGGCCGTGCGCACCGCGCGGCTCGGCCGCTCCGACCACCACGCCGGGGGCCGCAGCGTCGCGATCGTCGAGGTCGAGCTCGCGGACGGCGCGCACGAGTCCGTGGTCTACAAGCCCCGCGGCCTTGAGGGCGAGGCCGGGTTCCAGGGGCTGCTGGCGCGGCTGCGCGACGACGGCGTCCTCGACTACGCCGAGCGGGCCGTGCTCCCCAAGGACGGCTACGGCTTCGAGGCGCTGATCCCGCCGGGGCGCAACCGGGTCGCCACCCGTGAGGAGGCCGAGCGCGTCTACGCCGAACTCGGCGGCTACCTGGCGATCTTCTACGTGTTGGGCGGCGGCGACCTGCACTTCGAGAACGTCCTCGTCGCGGACGGCCACGCCTTCATCTGCGACTGCGAGACGGTGCTCGGGGCGCTGCCCAAGGGGTGGCCGCGCCCGTCCGGGACCCTGATGGACTCGGTCTTCAGGACCGGCCTGATCGAGTGGCCGAGGAGCGGCGCGGCGCCCGAGGGCGAGATGCGGATCAGCGGGTACACCGGCGGCGGCGGTTACGAGATGCCGATGCCGGTGCCGCAGGTCGACCGCGCCGTGTCGTTCGCCTCGTCCGTCAGCTACCGCGAAGGGGTGCGGGTCGACCCGGGGGCCTCGAACCGGATCTTCGTCGGGGACGAGCTGACGCACGCCGAGGACTTCGTCGACGCCATCGGGTCCGGGTTCGACCAGGTCTACGAGTGGTTCCGGCGGCGGCCCGACGAGGCGACCGACTGCGTCCGCGAGCTGTTCTCCGGCTCGGGCGTGCGCTTCGTCAACTGGAGCACCCAGGTCTACTCGCAGCTGCTCGCGGCCGCCCTGCACCCCCGCTGCCTGCTGGAGCCGCTGGAGGCCGACCTGCTGATCGAGACCGTGCGCACCTTCCCGCGCAAGTGGGACCAGGACGCGGCCCTCCCCGACTGGGAGGTCGCGTCGATGTGGCGCCGGGACGTCCCGCTGTTCAGCGTCGAGGCGGGGAGCACCGGGCTCGTCCACGACCACGCGTCCGCGGTCGGCGCGGACCTGGAGACGAGCCCGCTCGACCACGCCGCTTCGCGGATCAGAGGCCTGTCGACGCGGAACCGCGCCCAGCAGCGCCAGTACATCGCCGCCGGGCTGTCCGGCGGCGACGTCACCAGCGCCGACTTCGCCGAGACGTGCGTCGGGCGCGCGGCCGCGCTCGGGGAGCAGCTCTGCGCGATGCTCCGCGAGCCGGGCGCCCCCGCCCCCTGGACGTCCTTCGTGATCACTCCCGACGGGCGGGACGAGGTCGACATCGAGGGCGACCTCTACAACGGCTCGGGCGGCATCGCGCTGTTCCTCGCCTACCTCGACGCCCTCGACCCGCGGCCCGAGTTCCGCGCGGCGGCGCGGCGGGCGCTCGACCACGCCGTCGCCGCCTGGGAGCGGCGGCGCATCGGGGCCTTCACCGGCCTCGGCGGCATGATCTACGTCCTCACGCACCTGTACCGCCTGTGGGGCGAGCGCCCCCTGCTCGACCACGCCCTCGAACTCAGCGACGAGCTGGCCGGGCGCATCGACGGGGACCACCACCTGGACGTCTTCCACGGCGCGGCCGGGCTCATCCCGGTGCTGATCGGCCTGGCCGGCGTGGCGGACGGGCGGGGCCTGGAGCAGGCGCACCACTGCGCCGCGCATCTGCTGCGCCGCGCGGAGGCCGAGGGCGACACCCTGTCCTGGCCCGGCTCCGACCTCGGCGCCGCCGGGGCCAACCTGACCGGGCTGTCCCACGGCGCCGGCGGTGTCGGCTGGGCGCTGATCACGTTGGGCCGGCTCACGGACCGGGCCGAGTACGTCTCGGCGGGGCGGCGCGCCTTCGCCTACGAGGCGCTCCACTTCGACCAGAGCGCGCAGGACTGGTACGACCTGCGCGAGTTCCCCGGCGGAATGCTCTGGGAGGGACGCCACTACGCCAACGCCTGGTGCAACGGCGCGGCGGGCATCGGGCTGAGCCGCATCCAGAGCTGGGCGGCGCTCGGCAAGGACGACGACGCGGTGCTCACCGAGGCGAGGAGCGCGCTCACGGCGACGATGCGCAACTTCCCCCGCCTCATGAACGACTCGCTGTGCCATGGCCGGTCCGGCAACGCCGAGCTGTTCCTGCGGTTCGCCCTGCTGGCGGACGAGCCCGCGTTCCGCCTGGAGGCCAACGTCCAGGTGCAGGCGCAGTGGCGCAACCTGGAGGACGCCCCGCCCGCGTCCGCCACCGGGTTCTTCCCCGGGCTGATGCTCGGCATGTCCGGGTTCGGAATGCACTTCCTGCGGCTGGCCCATCCGGAGCGGGTCCCCTCGGCGCTCCTGCTGGACCCCCCGCCCGCGTCGATCTGAGGAGTGAACTGACCTATGTCCGTCGAATCCTGCGCGGCGTTCCTGCGGTTCGCCGTCCACGACACCGGGATCAGGCAGCAGATGAAGGCCATGACCGCGGTCGCGGAGATGGTCCGCCTCGGCCGGGCGCACGGCTACCTGTTCGACGCCCGGGACCTCGCGGCGGCGTCGTCCTCGCCGGACTTCTCCGAGGCCGCGCCCGAGGCGGCGTCCGAGAAGACGGCCGGCCCGAAGCCCGGCGCGGCCGCATCGGAGGCGGCGCCCGCCACGGCGGCGCCCACCACGGAAGCGACCGCGTTCTACCACTACGAGTACGACATGGCCGACCTTCCCGGGTTCGACGCCGTGCTCGACGTGCTGCCCGCGCTGAAGATCAAGCCGTCCACGGTCGACCTCGCGGAGTTCGACGCCGAGTTCAGCGCGGACGACCTGCGCTCCACCTCCCTGGCCCCGAACAGCCCGGAGTACCGGCGGTGGCGCGCCGCGCTGGACACCCGGCGCCGGCGCGACTTCCACCTCGTCAACCTGGACTCCCACACCGACCACGCGGACTACGAGGACTACTACGCGGCCAAGATCCGGCTGGTGGACGCGCTGGAGAAGGTCTTCGGCGGCGAGGTCAGGCTGTCCGGCAACCTGTGGTACCCGCCGTCCAGCTACCGGCTGTGGCACACCAACGAGGACCAGCCGGGGTGGCGCATGTACCTGATCGACTTCGACGAGCCCTTCCCCGACGCCGAGCACACCTCGTTCTTCCGCTACCAGCACCCGGAGACCGCCGAGCTGGTCACCCTGCGGGAACGTCCCCGGCTGGCGCGGTTCTTCAAGGTGGAGCAGGACCCGGAGCGCCTGTTCTGGCACTGCATCGTCAACCCGACGCCCCGGCACCGGTGGAGCTTCGGCTGCCACGTCCCCGACACCTGGCTCGACGCCATCGCGGGCCGGTCGTGACGGCGCGTCCCGCCACCGCCGCGCCCGGCGCGGCCGCACCCGCCGCGGCGACGCCCGCGATCCGGGCGGTCGGGCTGCGCAAGCGGTACCCCGGCGTCGAGGCGGTGGCCGGGCTCGACCTGACGATCCCTCCCGGCGAGAGCTTCGGCTTCCTCGGACCCAACGGGGCGGGCAAGACCACCACGATCGCGATGCTGTGCACGCTGGCGGTGCCCACGTCCGGCCGGATCGAGATCGCCGGCCACGACACGCGGACGGACGCCGCCGCGGCGCGCCGCCGGATCGGGCTGATCTTCCAGGAGTCGACCCTGGACGTCCAGCTGACCGCGGCCGAGAACCTGCGGTTCCACGCCGACCTGTACAACGTCCCGCCCGGGCAGGTGGCGGCGCGCATCGAGGAAACGCTCGCCCTGGTCGGGCTGACCGACTGCCGCGACCGCGCCGTGCACACCTTCTCCGGCGGCATGCGCCGCCGCCTGGAGATCGCCCGCGCGCTGCTGCACCGCCCGCAGATCCTCTTCCTGGACGAGCCGACGATCGGGCTGGACCCGAACGCCCGCGCCCAGGTCTGGCGCCACCTGCGGCACGTGTGCGAGACCGAGTCCGTCACCCTCTTCCTGACGACCCACCACCTCGAAGAGGCCGAGCAGTGCGACCGCATCGCGATCATCGACGCGGGCCGGATCGTCGCGCAGGGCAGCCCCGCCGAGCTGAAGTCGGTGCTGGGCGCCGACCGGGTGCAACTGCGCACCGGCGACGACGCGGCCGCGGCGGCGCTGATCGCCGAGCGCCTCGGCCTGGACGTGACCCGCGACCGCCACGGGCTGCGCCTCCAGGTCCCCGACGGCGCCCGGGTGCTGCCGCGGCTGCTCACCGAGCTCGACGTCCCCGTGTACGAGGCGCGGGTCACCCCGCCCAGCCTGGACGACGTCTTCCTGCACCACACCGGGCACCGGATCCGCGACGAGGCCCCGCCGGAGCCGTCCGCCCGCCCGATGCGGGTCCAGTCGGCGGCCGAGCCGGGCAGGGGCGGGCTCCGCGCCGAGCTGCGCGCCCTGGGGATGGTGTGGCGGCGCGAGATGCTGCACTTCCGGCGCGACCGCGTCGGAGCCGCCCTCTCCCTGGTCCAGCCGCTGATCTTCCTGTTCGTCCTCGGCACCGGCCTGTCGAACCTGATGCCCGGCCCGAGCGGCGACGCCTACCAGCTCTTCCTCTTCTCGGGCGCGCTGGTGACGGCCGCGCAGGGGCCCGCGCTCGCCACCGGCACCTCGATCATGTGGGACCGGCAGGGCGGCTTCCTGCGCGAGATGCTCGCGGGCCCGGTCAGCCGCGCGTCGCTCCTGGTCGGCAAGTGCCTGGGAGGGACCACGGTGGCCACCTGCCAGGCCGCCATCCTCCTGGCCGCCGCCGCCCCGGTCGGCGTCCCCCTCGACGGCGCCCTGATCGCCCTCCTGCTGGGCGAACTGGTCCTGGTCTCGCTGGCCATGACCGTCCTGAGCGTCCTGCTGTCCACCATCCTCCGCCGACCGCAGACCTTCGGGACCGTCCTGACCGTGATCATGGCCCCGATGGTGTTCCTGTCCGGCGCGTTCTTCCCGCTGAGCGCGATGCCCGTCTGGATGAAGGGCCTGGCGCTGGCGAACCCGCTCACCTACGCCGTCGACGTGATGCGCCGCACCATCACCGCCTACCTGCCGGACGCCCCGCACCACCTGTTCCGCCCCCTGGCCCTGGGCTCCTGGCATCCGCCGCTCGTCCTCGAATGCGCCCTGATGGCCGCCCTGACGACCGCGGCCCTCCTCCACGCCGCCCACCGCTTCACCCGCCTCCCCTGACCTCCCTTTCCGGCGGGCGAGCCGCGGTGCGCGCTTCGCCCGACGGCTTTCCACCGGGGCCGGGCGTAGGGACCCGGTGGAAAGCCGAGTGGTGTCGTTCTAGGGAATGTCGTGCCGGCCTTGCTTGATCTGCTCGGCCAGAAGCCGCCACCGGGCAGAGGTGATGGCGATGTGCGGGCCGGACGGGTCCTTGCTGTCGCGGATCCCGACCGTGTGGCCGATCGAGTCCAGACGCGCGGTCTCGACGCAGTCGGTGCCGCCCAACGAGCGGCTGCTCTTACGCCAGACCGGCGGTGGAGCGAAGTGTCCGACGGTGGTCATTGGTTCGCGGAGTCGCGGGATTAGGGTGGGCATGAAGAGAACCTGCCTTTCTGGCATGCGGTGGGTTTCTCGATGAAAAGGAGCCGTCGCCTCGGTGCGACGAGGCGGCGATCCGGGCGGGGCCTTCTCGCTGCGCTTGTGGGCGCGAGAAGGCTCCCGTCTATCTCGGGACTGGCGAACGGCCGGTCATGCCTCGTCCGCGGAGGAGGCGCCGCCCGGCCGGATCGCCAGCCGGGCGTGGGCCTTGAGCCATTGGTCGATCTCGGCGTCGGTGCCTCCGGCCCCGGCGATGTAGGCGCGGACCAGGTCGTGACGCGGCAGCTTCCCGTTCTTGCCGATGGTGCAGAAGCTGGCGAACGCGTAGGGCCGCGGCACCGCCGGATGCCGGGCGCAGACCTTGGCCATCTCGCGGTAGGGCCGCTCGCCCTTGAGCAGGCGGAACTTCCGCATCAACGCCACGAACCCGCCGGGGTCACCGGCCGTCCACGGGTCGACCTCTATCTCTGCGTGATCGGCCTTCGCGGTTCCCGCCGAAGAAACGGGGGCCTGCGCCGCCGGGGTCGCCGCCTCGGTCGCGTCCTGGCATTCGACGTCCGCGCCGCCTGCGGTCGTGCCTCCGGCGGCGGCGATGCACCCCGGCACGTCCGGACCGCATCGCACCGACGACCCGGCACTCGCGCCTGCGGAGCCCGTGCTCCCGGTACCTGTGCTCTCTGCGTCGGGCGCCGCGTCCTGCGCTGGTGTGGGAACGGATGTCTTGGCGGGGGCCGGTCCGTTCGGCACCGCTTCGGCCGGGGTGTCCGGCCGGGGGTTCTCCTCCGGCCAGGCCCACGGTGGCGGGCCGGCCGGTTCGGTGCGGGAGGAACGGGGCCGGCGAGGAGGCTGGACGGGGGCCCAGTCGTCCAGCGGATCGACCAGGGGCGCGGCCTTGGCCGGCGGGATCGTGTGCGGATCGGCGGTCTGGACCTGGTTGAACAGCTCCTGGGCGACCGCGATGTCGGCCTGGAAGGCACCGCACGCCGTCAGGACGGCCTCCAGCGCCGACCACGTGATGCCGGTGAGGTCACCGGCGACGATCTGGCGGAGCTTGGCGGAGGTGACGCCTCGCGCCGCCGCCTTGCCGGCGACCGTCTGCCTGCTGCCCCGCCCCTCGAAGAGGGGAGCGTGGTAGACGCAGCAGATCAGAGCGTGCAGCCGGGTGTGGGCGTCCGCGCCGGGATGGGTCTCCGCCAGGAACGCCTCGACATCGCGAGGGCTCTTGCCCGGCGCCCGTAGCAAGCGGCTCATGAGCAGGTCGGGTGTGAACCGGCGCGTCTGTCATCGACCTCCCGCCGGCCTTGCCCCTGCTGGATTCCGCGGGGCCCGTGCCGAACTCGCGAGCGTTGGCTGGATGAGCTCCATTACACATCCTTGTCTTCGTCGGTGGCCGAGCGTGATTTCCGAAGAGCGGGCCGGTGGCGCCGACATCCGGTTCACCACGGGCATTGATCCGCCTCGGTATCGGGAGCATAGACCGCGCGACCGACAAGCAGCACATCTCACCCGCATCTCAACTCGGACGAAGTGGTGCATGTCGGAACGCCTACACCAAACTAAACATCACACCCGAATGACCTGCGAAAACAAACAAGTTCGCACGCGTTCAGATTTGTTCAATCGTGTCAGGTGACGCATACCGGGTGACGAATCTGAAGTACGTCGAGATAGCGAATTTGTGCATCACAAATTGCGAATGCCAATGCATGGGCATACGGACGATCCGGGGCGGGCCGGAGGGGAAGCCCTCCGACCGGCACACCTCCGGAACAGGGCGCATCTCGCGCATGCGTCCGGTCTGCGTCACGTCGCGGCGAGAGCGCCTGCGATCACGCCCCGCGGCTCGGGCGGTCGTCCGTCCCTAGGCCGGCGGGCGCGGCGTCCCGCCCTCGGGCCGGCCCTCCCGCAGCCGGGCGTTGATGCGCTGGGCCTCGGCGAGCTGGTCTTCGAGGATGATGATGCGGCAGGCCGCCTCCAGGGGGGTGCCCTGGTCGATCAGGTCGCGGGCGCGCTGCGCCAGGCGCAGCTGGTAGCGGGAGTAGCGGCGGTGCCCGCCGGACGAGCGCTGCGGGACGATCAACCGGGCGGTGTCGAGACTGCGGAGGAACGCCGGGGTCACGCCCAGCATCTCGGCGGCGCGGCCCATGCTGTAGGCGGGGTAGTCCTCGTCGTCGAACTTGTCCTCAAGCGCCGCGGAGTCGTCGGGCCGGTCGGGGCCGCCGGGCTGGTCGCCGGTCTGAGTCATGTGGAGTGCTTTCACAAAACCTTCCGTACTGCCGGGAAATCGGAAGGCGGCGACGGCAAGGGGCCCCGACGCCAGACTGCGGCGCCGGGGCCCAGAGGTACAACACCATCTACCGGCCTTGCTGAGCCGGTCTTCCGCGTCGGCCGCACAAGAGGCGGGGACGCGGGGATCGCGTATGCGTGACCGTAGACCACCGTCCAATCCGGGGAACTGCGGTACCCGCGCGGCGTGACTGGAGCCTGCTGCGGGCGATCCCGATGGCGCCGATCCCTCCTTTCCTCGACATCACTACCTGTACTGCGTGTTCGGGTACTTCGTTGTGTTGCGGTACTTCGTTGTGTTGCGGTACTTCCTTGTGTTGCGGTACTGCGTTCTTGCTGTTCACCACTACAGCCGGCGGCTCGTCCGCCACCGGTCCGACCGGCTGCCGAGGCCCCTTCCACTGCGCTGGCCCCGGCACGCCCGGCCGGTGTCATCCATCCGTACCGGCAGTTCGTCCTCTGCCGCTTCTCATGGACCCGTCTCTCTTCGATGGAAGGAACACTACCCGGTCCCGGCTCGAAAATCTACATCGGCTGCTACAGAGTTTCGTAGATCACATTCCTGGTTTCTCTCCACCGGCCGATGGCATCCGGACGGGTCCGCGCCGGGGCTACAGGCTCTCGCTCGTCCAGCGCCACGCGCCGTTCTCGTGCCGCGCGCGGACCAGTTGCGTACCGCTGGCGTCCGCGAGTTCGGCGATCAGCCGGATCAACTGGCGGTGGAAGTCCGCGGGCGGGCGGGTGCCGCCCGGCGAGCCTTCCAGGAGCGTCACGCTGACCTTCGCCTCGTCGCGGAGCTGCGCGGTCAGCCGGCCCGTCCTGTCCATGCGCATGATCACGATCGCGTCGGCACGGATCAGGTCGTCACCCTCGGCGGCGGAGATCCACACTTCGCTCATGTGCGTCCCCTGCCCGGATCGAGGGCCTCGTACGCCCTGTGTCCCGTGCCCGCACGCCCTGTCTCCCCTGCCGCGCGTTCCGCGCGCTCGTCCAGGCGGGCGGGTGCGGCTCACCGGCGTCGGCGCTGGTCAGCGCGGCGCCGTTCGCTTGTGCCGCCCCAAGGGCCGTCCGGCGAGGCGGCCGGGCGGCGGACTCCGGCGGGCTCGGGCCGGAAGGCGTAGACTCTGGTTGAGCCAGAGGTTCCCGATGCGGGCGGCCAAGCCGGCGTCCCCCTGGTTCCGACGATCGGTCTCCCCGAGGCCAGACAGGCCGGCGCGCATGACGCCGCTCCACCGTCCCTCTCGAACACGGACGCCCGTTTCCGGCGCCGGATCCGCCGCCCGGCCGGGCCGCGGAGCGGCGACCGCGGGTCTCTGAGCGGTCCCGGCCACACGCACACTCCTGATCGGAGCCCCAGATGGATACCGCAGGCACCGCCTTCCCTGAGGCCGGGCTGCGCCGCGAGACGCTCGCGGAACACACCGTCATCACCATCACCGGCGACCTCGACGTCTCCTCCGCGCCGTCCCTGCGCGAGCCCCTGGAGATCGCACTGCGCGACGCGGGACCCCACGTGGTCATCGACCTGTCCGAGGTGACGTTCTGCGACGCCGCCGGGCTGGCTCTGCTCACCGGCGCCCGCCGCCTCACGGAACCGGGGGGCGTCGCGCTCGTCCTCGCCGCGCCCCGCCCGCACATGGCCAGGCTCCTGCGGGTCAGCGGCCTGGCCCGGGTCTTCGCCGTCCGCCCCACCGTCGACGCCGCGCGCCTTCGATCGGCCGCGGCCTGAACGCGCGGCCAGGCCCGGGCGTAGCGGGCGGACGGGAGGACGACATGACGGGCGACCCGGGATCGATCGGGTGGGGCGCCGCCGGCACCGCACCCAGCGAGACGGACCGCCGGCGCCTCGCGGCCACGTTCGAGCTGATGAGCGCGGTGGTCCTGGACGGAACCGGCGTGCCGGGCATGCTGGCCCTCGTGGCGGCGCAGGCCCGGGAACTGGCGCGCGTGCCGCTGGCGTTCGTCGCCCTTCCGGGCGAGGACGGCAACACGCTGCGGGTCGAGGTCGCGGACGGACCCGGCGGCGAACGGATCCGCGGGTTGACGGTGCGGCGGGGCCGGTCGATGCTCGGCCGGGCGTTCACGTCCCGCCGGGCCGTGTCCGCGCGGATCGCCGCCGATCAGACGCTCACCGGCCTTCCGGCCGGCCCCATCCTGATCCTGCCGCTGGAGACGGGGGAGGCCACGCGGGGAGTGCTCGCCGTCCTCGGACGGGTCGGCGCGGAGCCCTTCAGCCCGGCGACCGCGCGCCAGATGCTCCTGTTCTCCGACATGGCCGCCCGGCTGATCGAGGTGGCGGGGGCGCGCCTCCCGGGCGCCCCGCCGGGAGTCACCGAGCCGCCCCTGCAACCGCGGTCGTCCGGCTGAGTCCGACGCGGCGGCGGCGCCTTCGCCGCCTGGGGAACGGCCTCCGCAGGCCTGTCCGGGCCCGGCCGACGGCGCCCGTCCCGTGGTTTCGGGCCCTGGCGCGCCGGGGGCTCCGGCGGTCTTCCTAGAGCCGGAAAAGCTTCGTGAACGGGGAGAGGATCTTTACTTTCCGCGTCCCGAAGTCGACCAGAACGGCGTTGCCCGGCTCGACCTCCAGGACGCGCCCGAGCCCGTACTTGTCGTGCGTGACCTGGTCGTCGAGGGTGAACTCCTTGGCCGGCGGGGCGGCGGGCGGAGGCGCGAAGGGGCTGGTGGGCAGGTGTCGCCGTCTGGCGGGACCGGTGGGTTTCATTACCTCATTATGCGCGTACCGGGCGGTTCCCTGAAGCCTTCTCGCAGACCAGGCTGGTAAATTATCGCGCCGGACACCGCCTCGATCGGCCGCCCGAAATCGTGTGGTACAGTAGATGGCAGTTGCGGTTCCCATAGACATGTGCGTGCGCCTGTTGGAAGTGACCTCAGGCGCACTTTTGTTTTTTCTGGATCTTCCGGATGGGCCATCGCGGCGTCCTCGCCCGCACACGGTGTGCGGACGGGGCACACCCTGAAGGAGACGACCATGGCCACCGGCACCGTCAAGTGGTTCAACGCGGAAAAGGGCTTCGGCTTCATCGAGCAGGACGGCGGCGGCGCCGACGTCTTCGCCCACTACTCCAACATCGCGGCCCAGGGCTTCCGTGAGCTCCAGGAGGGCCAGAAGGTGTCCTTCGACATCACGCAGGGCCAGAAGGGCCTGCAGGCGGAGAACATCGTCCCCGCCTGATAGCGGTATCGGCGGTGCGCGGCCCCGAGGGTCGCGCACCGCTCTGCGTCGGGCCCCTGGTCCGCGCCCTCTCTCTCCCGGCCCGCGGCGGAACCCCCCGCTGGGCCGCACCCGGTTCGTTCTTGAGAATCCTCCCCCCGGGCTCGCGTCGAGTCCGGGGTCTTGCATGACGGAGCACTTCCCTGACACGCACCGCTCCCAAGGAAGGCTTCACCATGCCCCGCACCCCTCGATCGAGCGCCCGAGGCTCCCGGTCTCGTCCCGCCCGCCGTCCGGCGGACGGGCAGCGAAGGCCCGCATCCGAGCCCGCGCCCGCCTCCGCCCCCGCCGCCAAGTCCACGCCCCCGGCCCCCGCCGTGGCGTCGTTCGCCGAGCTGGCGCTGCCCGCCCCGATCCAGGAGACGCTGGTCCGCCAGGGCGTGACCGCGCCGTTCCCCATCCAGGCCGCGGCCCTCCCGAACGCCCTCGCCGGACGCGACGTCCTCGGCCGGGGACGCACCGGCTCGGGCAAGACGCTCACGTTCGGCCTCGCGCTGCTGGCCCGCACCGCCGGCCTCCGCGCCCAGCCCCGCCGTCCCCTCGCCCTGGTCCTGGTCCCCACCCGGGAGCTCGCCCAGCAGGTCACCGCCGCGCTCGAACCGTACGCGGACGCCGTGGACCTGCGGACGACCACCGTGGTCGGAGGCCTGCCGATCGCGCGGCAGGCGAACGCGCTCGCGCGGGGCGCCGACGTCCTGATCGCCACCCCCGGGCGCCTCGCCGACCTGATCGAGCGCGGCGACTGCCGGCTCGACGCCGTGCGGACCACCGTGCTGGACGAGGCCGACCAGATGACCGACCTCGGCTTCCTGCCGCAGGTCACCCGGCTCATGGAGCAGACTCCGCAGGACGGGCAGCGGATGCTGTTCTCCGCCACGCTCGACGGCGGCGTCGACCGGCTCGTCCGCCGGTTCCTCAGCGACCCGGTCACCCACTCGGTCGACCCTCCGGCCGGAGCGGTCACCGCCATGGAGCACCACCTGCTGCACGTCGCCGACGAGGACAAGCACGAGACGACCGTGCACATCGCGGCCCGCGAGAGCCGCGTCATCATGTTCGTCGGCAAGAAGCACCAGGCGGACCGCCTCGTCCGCAAGCTGACCGCCCGCGGGATCAGCGCCGCGGCGATGCACGGCGGGAAGACGCAGTCGCAGCGCAACCGCGCGCTGAACGGCTTCCACAGCAAGGACGTCACCGTGCTGGTCGCCACCAACGTCGCCGCCCGCGGCATCCACATCGACGAGCTCGATCTCGTCGTCAACGTCGATCCGCCCGCCGACCACAAGGACTACCTCCACCGCGGCGGCCGCACCGCCCGCGCCGGGAACGCGGGGACCGTGGTCACCCTCGTCCTGCCCGAGCAGCGCCGCGAGATGGACGCCATGATGGCCAAGGCGGGCATCACCCCCCGCGTCTCCCGCGTCCGCCCCGGCGACGCCGACCTGGCCCGCATCACCGGCGCCCGCCCGCCGGCCCGCGCCGCCGCCGCTCCGAACGCCGCCCCGCCCCGCAAGCCGCGTCCCGCCGCCGGCTCCCAGCGCGGGAACTCCCACACGGCCGCCCCCTCTCGCAGGCCGCGACGGCGCACGTCCTCGCTCAACAGCTGACCCGGGGCGCTCAGGCCTCGCCGGCCGTCGTCCGCCGCCACAGCCGGCGGACGGACGGCGCGATGAGGGACGGCCCGCCCGCCAAGCACCAGAGGGCGATGACCGGGTCGCAGATGGCGCAGCCGAGCGAGGATCCGTGCGCGAACGGGACGATCGGGTTGCCCTTCACGTGGTGCACCACGTCCCAGGCCGTGTGGAGCAGCCATCCGACGCCGATGAACGTCCACGATTCGAGCCCGCGGTAGGCGCAGTAGGTCACGGCGGCGGTGAAGAGGAACTCCCAGCCGCCGAGACCGCCGCCGCTGAGGTAGGCGGCGCCCGCTCCGGCGACCATGACCGCGTTGAACCGGCGCCGGTGCGGCTCCCTGATCAACGACATCCCGGCGGCGTAGGCGGCGCCGATCAGGATCGGCGCCAGGACGGTCATCAGCATCGGCTCTCCTCGGTGGGCCCGGTCATGCGGGACCGAAGCTAACCGTCCGCGATCACACCGCCCAGTGGCGGAAATGCCACCTCCCAGCGGAATACCGCCAAGCCGCCCGGCACCCCCCTGACAGAGCCGAACGGCCGGAGACACCCGTGGCGGCGGCGCTGTGGTCGGCTACGTTCTCGCCATGCACACCGTCGCCGTCCTCGCGTTCCCCGGCGTGATCCCGTTCGACCTGTCGACCCCGATCGAGGTCTTCACCCGGACCCGCCTGCCGGACGGCCGCCCCGCCTACCGGGTCCGCGTCTGCGCCGAGACGCCCGAGGTCGACGCCGGGGCGTTCACGCTCCGCGCGCCCTGGGGACTGGACGGGCTCCGGGACGCCGACACCGTCATCGTCCCCGGCGCCGCGGACCCGACGGCGCCCCTGCCGCCCGCCGTGCACGACGCGCTGACGGCGGCCGCCGCCCGCGGCACCCGGATCGCCTCCATCTGCACCGGCGCGTTCCCCCTCGCCGCGACCGGGCTGCTCGACGGCCTGCGGGCGACGACGCACTGGTCAGCCGCCGCCCTGCTGGCCTCCGCCCATCCCGGGATCGAGGTGGATCCGGACGTCCTCTACGTCGACAACGGGCGGATCCTCACCTCGGCCGGGGCCGCCGCCGGGCTCGACCTCTGCCTGCACATGATCCGCCTGGACCACGGCTCGGCGGTCGCCGCCGACGCCGCCCGCCTGTCGGTCATGCCGCTCGAACGGGAGGGCGGGCAGGCCCAGTTCATCGCGCAGCCGTGCCCGGCCACGCCCCGCGGCTCCGTCCTCGAACCCCTGCTCGCCTGGCTCCAGGACGACCTGTCCCGTCCCCTCACCGTCGCCGACATGGCCGCGCGCGCCGGCATGAGCGCCCGCTCCCTCATACGCCACTTCCGCGAGCAGACCGGCACCACGCCTCTCCAGTGGCTCCACCGGGCCCGCGTCCACCAGGCGCAGCACCTGCTGGAGACCACCGAGCACACCGTCGAACGGATCGCCGCCCAGGTCGGCTTCGGCTCGCCGACCGCCTTCCGCGACCGCTTCAAGCGCACCACCGGCGTCAGCCCCCACGCCTACCGCCGAGCCTTCCGCGCCCGCGGCGGCGGAGCGCGTCAGCCCTCGACACCCAGGTATCCGCCCGTGTAGTCGATCATCTTCCGGACATGCGCGGCGATGCGGTGGGGACATCCCTCGCGGTCGTCCGCCCCCGCGGCGTCCGGCGCCACCGCCCGGGCAAGAGGCGGCACGTCGCGGAGACTGATCCCACGGTGCCCCTCCGGGTGCGGGCACGGCCGGTCGAGGACCGAGAGATCGAACGTCTGGAGGCCGTCGCGGTAGAGCGCGACCACGCCGGGGGCTGCGACGCCCCAGGCGCAGTGCTGTGCCAGGTGGCTCACGGCCAGTGCCAGCGACGCCCGCTCCCCGGGACGCGCGTCGCCGAGCAGCCGGCGTGCCGCCCACAGCGCCGCGGCCTCGGCCGTGGGATCGGTCCTGCTGCCCTTCTGCCGCTCGATGTCGGTCATCAGCGCGTCGATGTCGAGCCGGCCGTCCCCCGTCAGGAAGCGCTCGTCCAGGTGCCCGGTGTCCGGGGCGTCGAAGCGCTCCGCCCGCGCGTCCTTGAAGACCTGTTCCGCCTCGGCGGCCAGCCCCGCGAGGTAAGCGGGACACGCGTACGCCTCGATGTCCTCGTCGTCCGGGTGGCTTGCGAGCCACCCGTCCGGATCCCCGATGCGCGCCACGACGTCGCCCGCCTCCTCGGGATCGTCGGCGACCAGCGGGTGCTCGTGCTCGCCGGGCGCCGCGCAGCCCGCGGCCTCCAGCACCGTCCCGGCACGTCCGGCCGCCTCGATCAGGTCGTCGACGAGCGCGGGGTCGGTGACCTTCCACCTGGCGTACCAGCGGCTCGCCCAGAGCGCCGCGGTCATCGCCCGCCCGTGCCGCGAGCCGGGGTCGGACCTCACCTCCGCGGCGATCGAACCGAGCAGCGCGAAAGGATCGCAGTAGGGGTAGCCATGAGCCATGTTGGCGAGCTCGCGGGCCAGGTCCGCGTAGTCGACCGCACCGTCGTCAGAGATCATCGACCAAGCAAACCAGCCCGGCCAGGCACGAACGACCCGCCCTCAGGAACAACGCCAGACGGTGCCCACCTGAGTACCGGCCCAGACGGCCCTGGTGTGCGGCACCCGCGTCATCGAGTACGCGGTCACCGCGATAGGCGGGGTGGCACTGGTCCAGGAAGCACCGTCGAAGTGCAGCAGACGCGCGGGATCGAACGGGCTGGACACCCAGACGCCGCCCCGTCCATCGGAGGCGATCGAGCCGAGGAACCCCACCACGGACTTCGGCCGCACCTCGCCGAGCGGATCGGACGGATTCGGAAGCCGATGCACGGTGAACGCGGAGCCGTCCCAGTGGTGCAGCGTCGGCGGCGGGAACAACGGGCTCTGCTCAAGGGCGTAGAACCAGACGTCGTCCGGAGCGACGTACTCGATCTGCAGGATCCAGTGGGCCCATTCCGATCCCCACGGTGTGCGCGTCCAGTCCGTGCCGTCGAAGTGCCACAGCGGGGTCGGGCCGATCTGCGACTCGCCGAATCCCCCGGCCCAGATGTCCGAGGCGCTTCCGGCGGCGATGGCGTTGAGGCCCGAGGGTTGCGGAAGGGTGAGCGCCCTCGTCCACTCGCCGTGCCGCCGCACCGACACCGTCGTGGCGTCCCCGTGGATCCCGGTCGCCCACAGTCCGCCCGTCCGGTCGACGTCGATGGCCTGGAGCTGCTCGCCGACGGGACCTGCCACCGTCGTCCAGCGGCGCCCGTTCCAGTGCAGCAGGTCGGTGCGCTCCTTGGCGTTCTGACCTGCGGCAAGGGCCCACACGTCCGCGGCGTGGTGCGCGCGGACATCGTTGACGACAGCCAACCCCTCAGGCATCGCGACGCGCGTCCAGCCGCGCGGGGTCCGATGCAGCATGACGGCCCGCGAGTCCGGCTGGTACACGTTCTCGGCGCCCCCGGCGAAGACGTGCCACGGGTCCGGCGCGGCGATCCCGAGCAGATGATTCCGCCCAGCCAGCGGCGGCGCGGGCACATCCACCCACTCCCCCGCCGCCGGCGCCTCGGCCCGCGCAACCCCACCCAGCGGCCCGGCACAGGCGGCCCCGACCAGCGCAGCACCCCCCACCCCGAACACCCGACGCGACATCAGCGGATTAAGCGGGCTTCGATCCACAGCGCCTCCTAGAACGACCGACCAACAACGCCAGTATCCACTGGCAAGATCACCCCCCACCACCCCCTGACCTCAAACGGCCACCCATCCCCCGCCACCCCCACCCACACGGCCAGCACACCGGCCCCGCGAGGCCGGCGAGCCCCAGCGCCCGCATCCCGCTCGGCCGCTCTCCGCCAGACCTTCACCAGCGCCCCCGCCTGCGGTCACAGGAAACTGGGCCCTCGAGCTTCTGCAATCGCACACAGGCAGGTGTCCTCACCTGGCCGTCGGCAGGTGACCGACCACCGCGTTCCCTACAGTCCGAGACAGGGCCGTTCATCCTGAGATAAGACGCGTACACGTTTAACCCCGATATCGGGCTAACGATGGTGTCTGTCATCCCATGTAGGCATGGACGCGTCATACACACACCGCGCTCAAGGACGAGTCGGCTTCGGAGGTGGCGATGGGGCGGCAAACCGGTGGTCCGTGCGCTCATGAAGGGCCCGCCCCGTTAGGCCTTCTTGCGGGGCCCGACTGGGATTTCAGACCCGCGGGTCTCGCGGACGGCGTACTGGCCACCGTCGCCGCCGAGGACGTACAGGCACTCCTTCACGGCTGTCCGTCCAGAGTTCTCCGTGCGGTGCTGAGCCAGGTCGGCCTGCAGGACTCCCGAAGGATCTCGCTACGTACAGCGGAAATGGTGCTGCGCACGCTGCGCGGCGGAGAGCCGCGCCGCCGCGGAGCACTCCAGAAAGTGATCAGCGGAGGCTGCCTGCACTGCTTCGGGAATCAGGATGGCCTCACGGACTCCGACTGCCGGGCTCTGCTGTCTTCGTCCTCGGCGGCGAAAGTTCTCGCTCGTGCCCCCGTGATGCGCGCCTGCCTGGCCACCCCGCTCCCCATCTCCATCGTGACCTGGCGTCTCGCCCGTGTTGTCGAAGCCGATCGTCCCCTCGCTCCCGTGGCGCTCGGTCTACTCGCCGCCGATCCGGGACGTCTGGGCAGCGCGGCGGACGCCGTCTCCTCAGCATGGAGGGCCCTGCGTGAACGGCACCACGCCCTTCCGGAACGACCTGTCGGCCTCGTCGATCTGCAACAGATGGCTCGGCTTGATTCTCACGACCACGAAAGCGAATCCGCCTTGGTCTCGGACACGACCGCCCCTGCCGCCGCCCAGGACCACGCCAGCGCAGGGCACGATCTTCAGCAGATGACCGACGCGCTCGACAAGCTCCGGCTCGGGCTTCAGGAAGCGGCGGACGCAGCCGAAAGGGCAGCTGCCGATCTTCGCGCCGGACGACGCCCCGGGGAGCACGACCTCCTTCTGATCGGGAAGGCGGTGACCGATTTCGACGCTCTCCATGAACAGGTCGCGGCCATTGCGCACGTCGCTGAACCGGCGGCCGACCTGACGGCGCTGGCGACCGTCCTGGAGACCGCGCAGTCCGCCGAGGCGCAGGCCGGGCACATCCGCAGGCTGACGGGCCTTGAAGGACCCGAGGCGGTCGCCGAGGCCATCGAAGCGGTGCGCCGGATGGCCCGTACCGGATCGGGCGAAGGCCTGGCGGACCTCGCCGAACTGATCGAGCCGGCCGGGGGACCGGACGCCTTCGAGCGGAAGCACGCTCTCGCCGAATCCGCCCGGCAACTGTTGCCCGCCGGATGCCGCAAGCTCGTCGACCTAGCGTTGATGGGCGTTCTGAAGATCGGTCAACCGCCGACGGAAGCTGGGACAGCGGCGAAGGCATCCACCGCTGCCAAGATGCCCGTCGCTGCCGAGCCGGATGAGCCGGACGTTGAGGCTACTGGCGAGGCCTCGCCAGCGAACGACTCCGAACCGGCCCCCGCAGGCGATGCAGACCGGGCGGCCGAGGAGGACCTAGACGAGTTCGACGCGCACATCGCAGTAACCTTCCCCAGCCCCCGGATCGGGCGGTCCGAGGACCGCGACGATTCCGGTGACCATGCGGATGACGAGGTCATGGCTGAGAGCATCCATGACGGAATCGCGGAGGAGCGGGCGCCGGAGGAGAGGCCCGTCTCGAAGGAGGACACGCCGAGCTCACAGAGAACTGAGCCGGATGTGGCGGGAGAAGCGGACCAAGACGAAGGCGAGGCGGCTCGGAAGCTCTCCGCGGCCGCCGTCGCCGAGCCGGAGTTCGAGGCCGCCGAGGCAGCGGCGTTGAGCGCTGGGCGGCTCGGATTGGCGGGCTGGATGCGCACCGCGGCCGGCAGGCCGATCGCGGAGGAGGCGGCGCGGCGCTGCGCGGCGATCGCGGCGGAGATGACGGTCTTCGCGGGACCGCTGTCGGCCGAGTTCGTCGCAGCCGCCGTCGACGTGAGCGCCGAAGCCCTGGCCGACGATCCCGCGGGGCGCCTGCTGGCGTGGGGGGCCGCGATCCGAGGCGGCCTGATTCACCCCACGCCGGAGTCGACCAGGCTTCTGGAGGAACTCGGCGTCTTCGTCTCGGGCCATCCCACCCTGATGCTGTGCGGAGACGCGTTCGCGCGCGCGGCCCGCAGTGGGGCCTATCTCGGGTCGGGCGTCGTCGGCCGTGCGCGCGGCAGGGCCGAGGCAATGATGATCCGCTCACACGCGGCGCGCGAGGCGGCCCGCCTGCTGGAGGAGGAGCCTCGTCGCAAGATCAACTATCAGCTGGCCACCGAGGTTTGGAAGGCACTGGTCCTGCCCGAGGGCACGATCGGGAAGCTGCTGTCGATCGCCGCGCAGGACGACCCGGCCCGCGTCGTCGAGGCCACGGAGGAGATCACCCGACTGCGCACCAATGGCGAGATCGAGCGGATGATCGACGATACGCATCACCGCATCGCCGCGCGGCGACGCGCCAAAAAGATCATTGGTGGTGCCCGCGCACAGCTCATCGGCAAGGCCAAGACCGCCATCGACACGGTGGGCGAATGGGTCCGGGCCGTGAAGGAGACCGCCGCTCCGGACCCCACTGCCATTCAGGACTGGAGGCTCGGAGCTCTCGGGCAACTTCAGGAGTCCGTCATCGAGCACCGCGCCGAGATCATTTCCGCGTTCGACGAGTTGGCGTCCTCCCCGGAGAGTGTGTCGGCCGCCGCGGCCGAGGCCACCCGCGATCTCCTCACGCGAACCCTCGACATGCTCGACGGCGCGCCCGTTCCGCAGACCGAACCGGCAGCCGCCCACGTGCTGAACCGGGACCTACTGCTCGCCCCCGAAGTCGCGGTGCAACCGGCGTCGTTCGACCCCGTCGAACCACCTTCGGTGGACCAGCTCATTCCGGTCGCCCAAGCCGACGACCAGGCGTGGCGCGCGGCGTTCGAGCAGCGGGCGCAGCGCGGCGACCACGAGGGCACTCTGGGAATCATCAGTGTGCTGGAACACCGCCAGCCGGAATTCGCCGCAGAGTTGCGAGAACGCCGTGCCGCACTGATCGTGAGCACCCGGAAGGCCACCGACGCGCGAATCGATAAGCTCCGCGACTGCGTGGCCGGTTGGGCACGGGACGGAGTGCTGGCAGAGCATGAGGTTCGCCGCGCGGACGAGACCCTTGCCCCCCTCGCGGGCGAGCGGCGCGACTTCGATCGGATCAATCGCTCTCTGGACGAGCTGACCGCCCAGCTGGAGGAGTGGCGCGCGGCCGCGATCGAACGCGAGCGAACCAAGCTGGACGAACAGGCTCAGAACGACGCGCAGATCGCGGCGTTTCGCGACCGCATCGCCGAGCGCATACACGATGGCGACCTCACGACGGCGCGGGAGTACCTGGCCCAGATTCGGGCCGACCGGCAACTGCACGAGGCGCCGGAGGGCATCGACCACCTGGAGCGTTTCTACCCCGCCTTCCCGAGCGCGTTCGCCGACGACGCGGCCAGGGCCGGGAACCAGGCCCGAAGGCAGGAGTCCAGCGAGTACCTCAACGCCTTGAAGAACGCCCTGAACGCCAACAAGGACGTCGACGACCCGAGACTGGCGGAGCTGCTGCACAACGCAGGAATCAACATCCCGGCCATCCGCAACGCTCGTCGCGCGGAGGCAGGGGAGGCGCTCCGCCAGTGGGCCGCCTGCGGCCTCGGGTGGAACAAGACCTCGGGCAATCTGCGCACGGCGGTGGCCGGTATCCTCCGCATGATCGGGTTGGAGGGTGCCCAGCGCCACGGCGCCCAGGAGCCGCACCGCAAATGGATCGACCTGGAGCAGGTCCGCACGGTGGGCGACGCGCTGCTGCCGGCCTTCGGATCCCGGATGAGCCCGTCCGGCGATCGGCTCCGGCTCCTGCTCGTCTGGCGCCGTCCAGGCCCGCAGAAGCTCATCGAGTTGCTCAAGGAGCAGCCCGAAGACCAGACCGTCCTGGTGTGGTACTTCGGCGTCCTGTCCCCGGAGGAGCGGCAGCAACTCGCGGCAGCCGCGCGCCGGCGGCCCGCTCCGGTGGCAGGCGTGCTCGACGACGTCGCCATCGCCTACCTGGCCTGCATGCCCGAACCGCACTGGGCCACCGCCGTCGCGCTGATGGCGCCGTTCACCGGCACCGACCCGTACGCGCCGGTCGGCGACGTCCCGGACGAGATGTTCTATGGTCGCGCCGACCAGCTCCGCGAGGTGACCGACCGCACCGGGTCGTCGTTCGTCTACGGGGGCCGCCAGCTGGGCAAGTCGGCGCTGCTGCGCAAGGCAGAACGGCACATCCAGGCGACCGCCAAGGATCGAAAGATCATCCTCGAGAACATCCAGACGGTCGGCAAGGTGGCCCCGCTGGATTCGCTGTGGTCGAAGCTCGCGGACAAGCTCGTCCAAGCCGGCGTGTTCTCGGCGGGGCCAGTGCACCGCGAGCAGGTGCGAGACGCCGTGCGGGCCTGGATCCGCAAAGACCCGCAGCGCCAGTTGCTGATCCTGCTGGACGAGGCGGACCACTTCCTCAACTGGGACGCCAAGGGCGCGAAGTTCGAGAACGTCATCGCACTGCGCGACCTGATGAACGAGACCGACCGCCGTGTGAAGGTCGTCTTCGCCGGTCTCCATCAGACCGCCCGGTTCCAGAGCCTGACCAACCAGCCGCTCGCCCACCTCGGCACGCCCATCGCGGTGGGCCCGCTGGAGCCGCAGGACGCGTTCAACCTTCTTGTGCGCCCGTTGGAGACCCTCGGCTTCCGGTTCCCCGAAACCCTCGCCGCCCGGGTCATCGCCGAAGCCAACAACGCGCCCGCGCTCGTCCAACTCTTCGCGGAGGCGCTGCTGAAGCGGATGCGTCGAGACCCACGCGCGACCCGGCACTTCCCGTGCGAGATCACCCCTGCCGACGTGGCGGAGGTGTGGCGGGACAAGAAGCTGGCCCGCGGGTTCCGCGACCGCTTCGAGTGGACGCTCAACCTGGACAAGCGGTACAAGGTGATCGCGTACACGGTGGCGCTGCACGCTTTGGCGAACGGCGCGGACGCGACCCTGAGTGTCGGCGAGCTGTCGGAGCAGTGCCGCTACTGGTGGGAGTCCGGCTTCGAGGACTGCACCGGGGACGGTTTCCGCAGCCTGCTCGACGAATGCGTCAACCTCGGAGTCCTCGGGCTGGACGCCGACCGCTACCGGCTGCGGACCCCGCACATCCTCAACCTGCTCGGCGGCACCGCGGAGGTCGAGGACGTCCTGCAGAACGCGGGAGAGTTCGAGAAGCCCGACAGCTTCGACGCCCACTCCTACCGCGGGGTTTTCAAGAACGGTCCCGAGCGCTCGCCCCTGAGCAGCCGCCAGCTCACGGCGTTGCTCCGCCCCCATGATCTGGTCCACGTGGTGGCGGGATCACGTGCCCTGCATGTCGAACGGGTCACCGCCGCCCTGGAGTCGGAGGAGTCCGGGCATCCCGGGGTGAAGGTCCTTCCCGTCGGCACCGGCCAGGGCCTGTACTCCATGGCAGGTGCCCTCTCCCGGGCGAACCGCCATGACGGACACACCGTGATCGTTGCGAACATGACCGCGGGCAAGACGGCGCAGCAGTTCGCGACGCGTCTCCGCGAGGCGCGCGACGCGGTGGCCCGGCCTCGCCAGGGCACGCTCGCCATCGTGCTGGTCACCGGAGCGAACATGGCCTCCTCTTGGCTGGACCTGCTGTCCGAGGACGGCGTCGACGTGGTCGAGCTGCGCCGTTTCGACCAGCTCGCCATCCGCCAGTGGATGTGGGAGGACGCGAACGGGTTCCCCGGTGTGGGGGAGCAGGAGGACCTGCTCCGCCTTACCGGAGGGTGGCCGACGCTGATCGGCCAGGTGGTCAGCCGGCTCAACAACGGCGAAGACCGGGACCAGGCTCTCGCCTACTGCCGGGACCAGCTTCGCGCGCACCCCGCCGCCCTCATCTCGGACACCGGGGTGCAGGCGGACGCGTGTCTGGCCGCTGCGTGGCAGGTCCTGGTCTCGGACATCGCGCCCGAGGAGCCGCAGAGTTCTGATGATCTGGCCGACCTGCTGACAATGCACGGCGACGACGACACCCCGGACCTGACGCTCCCGGCACTGGCTTCACATGGGTACTCAGACACCGCCGACTTGGTGGAGATCCTACGCATTCTGGATGCCTTGGAGCCCTTCAAAGGACTGCTCCGCTGCGAACCGGTGCTGGCCGAGGCCACCCAGGTCGCGGAGGCACGTTGAAGTCCCAGGACGTCCGAACCGCTGCCGCGCCCATCCTCGACGCAGTGGCCCGGGTGGTGCGGTCTCGGCCAAGCACCGCGCATCTGCCCAGTGATCCCGACTGGCTGGTCCAGAATCAGCTGCCCTGGCTGCTGGAGACCATGCGGCGGTTCCCCGTCGTCCGGGCCAGGGCCGCCGAGAGCATGGCCACCGCCGGGCCCGACCACCGGACCCGCGCCCTCGTCGCGCTGCTGCTATCGCCTGACGGCGCCGTGGTGGAGGCCGCGATCGACGCGCTCGACCTGGCGACTCCACCGGCCAAGGACCGCGCCGCTCAACGATCCGCGCGCAATATCGCCGAACTCAGGAAGAAGCTCGCGGCTGAAAGGCAGCGGCGTGACTATGCCGAGGAGGATGTCCGGAAGGCCGAGCTGCTGCTGGCCGAGACCCGCGATGCCAATGCAGACCTGGAAGAGCGCGTCGACGAGCTCAACCGCCGACTCGCCATCGAACAGCGCCGTTTCCAGGACCCACAGGCGGTGGCCGCCGCACTGCTGCACCTCTTGGAGCAGCCGCCCTCCCCGCCGAAGGATGACTCCGCCACGAGAGACCCACACAACGAACCCGCTCCATCCGGCCACTACAACAAGACGCTTCTGAGAGCTGCGGAGGCCTCCGCGCTCCCACCAGAGAAGCTGCTGGCCGCCGTCCGCGCCATGGTCTCCCCGGGTCCGCGCTCGGTCCACGCCGTCCAAGAGCTCGATCTCCGAGTCACGCCTCTCGGCGGTGACACCGAGATCGGCGGCTCATGCCTGCTCGTCGAAGCGGGGGGCACCCGGCTACTGGTCGACGCCGGGCTGCGTCCCGGCGATCAGGCCAGGCCGCCTCGCGACATCGAGCGGGCCATGTCGGGTGAGCTCCACGGGATCGTGGTCACCCACGCCCATAGCGACCACTGCGGGTACGTGCCCGCATTGGCATCCCGGAATCCCGGTCTTCGTGTCCTGGCGACCCCCGAGACCGTACGGCTCATGCCGGTGATGTGGAACGACACCGCCAAGCTCATGCGCGGCCGGACGCGTCAGCTCAACCGCTGGGGAGCCGACGGAGCCGTGTTGTACGGCCCGGACGACGTCGACACGGCGGCCGCACGGTGCGAGGAGGTCCCCTACGGTGTTCCGCGCCGCATCGGTGAACTGACCGTCGAACTCTTCCCCGCCGGCCACATCCTGGGGGCGGCTGGAGTCGTCATCCGCGCCGGAGGCCGTCGTGTCGTCGTGACCGGCGACATCTCCGGCTTCCCGCAGGAAAGCGTGGACGGATACGCGCTACCCGAGTCGGCCATCGGCGCGGACATCCTCGTCATGGAAAGCACCTGCTGCGGTGAGGACCACGATGACCGGGGACGACGCGTCGGCGATTTCATCCGGGAGGTTCAGGAGATCCATCAGAACGGCGGCCGGGTGCTCATTCCCGCGTTCGCGCTCGGACGCGCCCAGGAGGTCGCTCTCCTGATGCGCCGCCATCTCCCCGAAGTGCCGGTGAGGATCGACGGAATGGCGGTCGAGCTGACCACCGCCTTCGAAACCGCAACTGCCTCCTCTGCTCGGCCGCTGAAAGTCTTCGGGCCGGCAGCGACTCCCGCGAACCGCCCCGCCGAACTGGACACCTTCCGGAGCGGCGTCATCATCACGACGTCCGGCATGCTGACCGGCGGCCCCGCTGTGCAATGGGCGGCGCGCATCTTGCCCGAGTCAGGTAGCGCACTCTTCCTCTCCGGTTATCAGGACGAGGAGTCACCCGGTGCGCAGCTGAGGCAGGTGCCTGAAGTAGGGGGCAGGTTCACCCTTCCAGATCACTCTGGCGAAGTGACGGTCCCCGTACGGGCGCGCGTTGCGGCCCTTCGCCTGTCCGCCCACGCCGACCGGCGAGGACTTCTGAACATCGCCGATGAGGTTTCCGCCGACCACACGATGCTCGTTCATGGGAACCAGCGCCGCCAGTTGCGTTTCCGCGAGACCCTACGAGTTCGCAACCACGAGACAGTCGAAGCCGCCTTGTGGCGTCCCACCTCCCGCTCTCGCGGGAAATGACCGGCGCGAGATGGTTCAGTGTCCCACGCCGCAGGCTGGCTGTACGTATCTCATTCGGCCCGTATGCAATCGCGACACAGCCGAGGCATTGGGAGCCCAGGCAGGTATGCCGCCGCGACTCGTGGAAGCTGAACTAGACATCTAGGGGTCGGCAGAAATAGACCTCAATCGCATGTCCTGGGGCTTGATACTGACGACCCACCGAGTGGCCGTGTGCCACGTTCTCCGTGGCAGTGGGGCGAGTCTTCTGTGAGCGGTGTCTTTGGGTACCGGATGGAAGTTGCCCCTGCTACTCATGTCGGTTTGGGTGGGCACGAGCGGCAGGGGCGGGGAGGGTGGGTCAGGCTGCGGCGGTGGCTTCTAGTTCTACTGTCAGGGTGGGGATTGCTAGGCGGGTTACGCCCAGCATTGTGGTGCTCGTGGCTGCGTTGGCGGCGGCCAAGCGGGAGGCCAGGATGCCGTAGTGCTGGAAGAGGAGGTCGACGTCGGTGGTGTAGACGTTGAGGCGGACGAGGTTCGCCAGGGACATGCCGGCCTCGGCGAGCACGGCCTCAAGGTTGTCGATGCTCAGTGCGAGCTGGGCAGCCATGTCGCCGGCATGCTGGGGCTTGCCGTCGCCGCTCATCGCGGTCTGGCCTGAGCAGTACAGGGTTCGGGTGTGTCCGGAGACGACCTCGCCCTGGTTGTAGCCCAGGTCCACCGACCACGTCCACGGGTTGACCGTCGTACGCTCCATTGCCTTTTAGCTCCATTCGATTCGTTGGAAGTGCATCATCGGACGGCTCGATGGCCGCCCTCTGGCGTTGGGAAGAGCCTTCCAACGAATCACGACATCCTGTGTCATGTATTTGAGTAGGTTCTTGGTGTGCGTGCTGACCGGTTGGTCTCGCTGGTGTTGTTGCTGCGTCAGCATGGTCGGCTGTCTGCGACCGCACTGGCCCGGGAGTTGGAGGTGTCGACGCGTACGGTGCTGCGCGACATCGAGGCGTTGTCCGCGGCGGGGGTCCCGGTCTACGCCGAACGTGGGCGGCACGGTGGTTTCGCGTTGCTGCCCGGTTTTCGGACCGAGCTCACCGGGCTGAACCATGAGGAGGCGCTCGCTCTGCTGGTCGCCGGATCGCGGCGCGGGGCGGAGGCGTTCGGCCTCGGCTCGGCGCTCGCATCGGCCATGCTCAAGGTGGTGGACGCGCTGCCCGAGAGCTATCGGGACACCGCGGCCGACGCGGCCCAGCGGCTGCTCATCGAACCCGACGCCGACCTTCTCGCGCGGCGGCTGGTCGCCGAGGAAGTGCCTGAGGCGGTGGTGGCCGAGGTCAGGCGCGCGGTGTTCGCCGGGCACAAGCTGCGCATCCACTACGCGGCGGTGGATCAGAGCCCGAAGTGGCGCACGGTGGACCCGGTCGGCCTCGTCACCGTCCGCGGCCTGGGCTACCTGCTGGCCACGAGGTCCGGCGAGGACCGGACGTACCGGCTGTCGCGGATCGGGGCCGCCGAGGAACTGGACGAACCCGCAGAGCGGAGGGAACGGGTCGATCTGGACCGGGCGTGGCAGGAGCGCAGCACGCGGTTCCGGACGGGCGGCGACCAGGTCGCCGTCCTCGCACGGGTTCACCCGGCGCGGCGCAAGGATCTGGTCGGCACCGCGCTGGCCGTCCTCGCCGAGGAGGACGACGCGGACGGCTGGCTGCGGCTGGAGGTGACCTTCCAGGATTCGAGGCACGCCGTCTGGGCGCTGTGGCAGGTCGCCGACAACGCGGAGGTTCTCGCCCCGCAGTGGTTGCGCACCTCGCTGCGCGACCGCGCCGCCGCCATCGCCGCGCGCTATGACGACTCGTGCTGATGCGCTGGTGCGGCCAATGGCGGGAGCAGGTATGTTCTCGCGGACGATCTCGCCTTTCGCTTCCAGCCGATCGGACGCCCCGATGGACAGTGCCTACTCCCCCGTGCCGGAGCTGAACCTGCTCAGCGAACTTGAGAAGAGCCTCGGCGGAGAGTTCATCTCGGACGGGTTCGAGATGCTCGAATTCGGAGAGCCGCAGCACGACTCATGGTCGGACGCCCCAGAGTTCGTCGAGGCGTTCCTCCCCTTCGCGGCCGCCACCGGCTCAGGCTCGTTCTATGCCTTGTGGCGGGTGGACGACCGCGCGGACCTCGCCGCCTTGCCGATCGCGGCGTTCGGCGACGAAGGGGGGATCCATCTCACCGCACGCGACCTTCGGGACCTGTTCCGCCAGCTCGCGAGCGACCGGCCGCTGTCCGTCGACTGGGGCGACGCCTACTTCGCCGAGTACGAGGGCTACCACCGCGAACGCGACGGCGCCCCCGAGGCGCACGCGGCTTATGTCGCATGGCTGAAGCAGCACTTCGGCCTGGACCCGGTGAGCGACCCCAACGACCTGATCAAAGCGGCCCGAGACGAATTCGGGGCACGCTTCGAGACCTGGCTCAAGCCGTTCATCTGACCGGCGCTCTGGCGCATTCGTTGAACTACGCGGATCGCTCGTGCGCGCTCACGATCAGGCTCGTGGCGCCAGGTCGAGTGACGACCAGGTGGGGCTTCCAGCAGTCCGACTCTTCGGTCCCGACCTCCCGTCCGCATCCTGAGCAGACGAGGTTCGGTCCGTCGAGTCCGGTGGGCCCGCAACAGCCGGCCGAACGCGCTTGGTCGGGGTGACGGACCGCTCCGACGATGTCGTCGCAGTTGACCACGAAACCGCCTTCCCAACTGGAGACGTAAGCACCTCGCGGAAGATAGGGCTGCCCGGGAACGTCTCCGCGGGCGGCTTCGGTCAGTTCGATCTCGGTGGTGAGCCTTCGGGTGCAGTGGGCGCATGCGAGGTGCGGCATAGCGTCAATGATCAATGCGCACGGGCGGGGCAGGGACCAGGTCGCGCATGAGCGCGACGCCCACGACGTCCTGACGGGCGGCACGGCCTGCCGCGGCGTTGGGTTTTCAGGCGGAGGATTGGGAATTGGCCGGCTTGAAGGAGAGGCTTCCGTCGGGGTGTTCCCCGTCTTCTGCGGATAGGACCACGCGGTAGGAGGCGACTCTGGTTTTGAAGCCCGGGCGGTAGAGGCTGTAGCAGCGGTAGGGCGTAGGCCCCGGGGGCATGACGGCCACCTCAGGGATGTCGGCGTCGCAGCGGTACTCGTCGTCGCCGCCGGACGGGTGGTAGCCCCACTGACGATGGACGCCTTCCCGGGTGAGCACGAGCTTCGTCGCGACGGCCGACAGCCTGTACCGGTATTCGGTGCCGCTTGGGAAGTCTTCCCCGGGCTTGGCCGTCAGCCGCTTCGACACTATGGAGACACTGGTGCGGAACTCGGCGGTCTTGCCTCTGTAGGACACCGTGCACGTGAAGGTTTCCGGGCGCGTGCCGATTCGGCTCGTGTTGGTGTCGCATCGGGTCTTGGTCTCCGCGGCCACGCCCCCGGCCCTGACGGTGGCCTTTTCCATCTCATGCATGAGCCGTTCTATGCGCGGGGCACCGACAGGCGGGGCGGAGGTAAGGGGCTGCGGCACTGCGAAGGTGCCCGTCTTCGGGACGCGGATGCCGGGCTTTTCGCCGCCGTCACCACAGCCCGCAGCCATCCCGGCCGCCAGGACCAGCGTGAATGTGAAGACGGGGCGTCTGCGCCCCGAGATTTGAAGAACACCGCAAGTCATTGGACGATTACAGCACGTTGGAGCGAGGCGGATCGACCGCTGAGGAAAGCCCGCTGCTTTGCCGCTGGAGCGAACCGGCGTCGCCTTCTCCCGCCGATCGCAAGAAGGGTCCCGGCGGTTTGTCTCCGCCGGGACCCTTTTTGATGCCTAGAGGTCGAAGGTCCCGGCCTTCACGCGAGCGAGGAGACCGGTGAACGCGGTGTGGTCGAGGGGGAGGTGACCGCCTTCGGGGTTCTTGCTGTCCCGGATACCGATGGAGGTCGGAAGCATCGCGACCTCCACGCACTCTTGTTCGGTGTTGCTGCGGCTGCTCTTGCGCCAGATGGCCGCAGCGGCGACGTCGGTGCTCATCGTCCGTTCATCTCCCTTGCTACCTGCCGGAAAAACGCCGAACTGTCCTCCTGGGGCAGAGCGTTGTCCCAGATGACCGTGAACGCCCCGGCGTAGCGGTCGATCTCGCGGGGTTTATCCAGATATAGAGCGCCGGTGAAGCCTTGTACAAACACCGTCGGCGGTTCGTGATCGCGCCCGTCCTCCTTGGTCGGGAACCGCAGGATGATGAACGCCCCCGTGTCGAGGCCGCGGTGCGAGCCCGCCGAGAACGGCACGAGGCGGATGGCCACGTTGGGGCAGTCGTTCAGTTGTGCCAGCCGGTCGAGCTGGGCCGCCATGACCGCGGGCCCGCCGATGACCCGGCGGACCACCGCCTCGCTCAGGACGACCTTCAGGTCAGGCGGGGCCGTGACGCGCGTGACCAGCGCCTGCCGTTGCATTCGCAGCCGGACCCGTCGTTCGACCTCTTCGGCTTGCAGATCTGGTCGGTTCTTCTTGAAGAGCGCGTAGAGGTAGTCGGGGGTCTGGAAGAGGCCCGGGACCAGCTCCGGCGAGTACTCCTCTCGGCTGCTCGCAGCCTCCTCCAGGCCGATGAAGAGATCGAATCCCTCAGGGATCACGTCGCCGTAGGCGTGCCACCATCCCTTTCCCTTGGTCTCCTTGGCCAAGCCCATCAGGGCGGTCTTCAGTTCCTCGGTTGCGCCGTACACGCGGCACATGGTCTCCACGTCGTGAGATCGCAGGGACGTTTGGCCTGTCTCGATCCTCCACATCTTTGCTTCGGACCATTCAAGCGCTTTCGCCGCAGCTTGTACGGTTAAGCGCGCATTTATCCGAAGTTCTCGGAGATACCGGCCGAGTTGCCGCCGGGGGACGGTCGAACCCGTGGTCGCCTCCGACACTCACATCACCTCCCTCTCGCATCTCGGGGCCGCCTTTCACCCGGAATGAAAGCATCCCCTCGCCCGGTCCGCAACAGGTCTCTGACCTGCGAAAATTCTCGCCAGGAGAATCGATCCGACCGCTTGCGGACCTTGCTTTCATGGTGCTCTACTCGGAGTCAGCACGGGAGTGAAACGCGATAATCCGCGATCACGGCGAGCCGGACATGGCGCCCGTTCCGCGCACATCGCCATATCAACAGGAAAAACCAGTCCCCCGCACCAGAAGAGGCCGATCATGAAGAACAACCGACGTTCCCCGGACGGCTCCCGCCGGGCGCCCGGAGCGTGATCCCGCAACGCGGGATCGAAAGCGGCGGCGGCATGACTCCATCGGTTCCAGACGGCGTCGGCGAGGGCTCGAAGGGCGCGGAGTTCACGACCACGCTCGGGAATCTGCTGCGAGGCCACAAGCTCGCGGTCGAGAACGTCGGCGCTCTACGCCTGCGCGTGGCGAAGGAGCCGGAGGCGTCCGGCGTGGAGGTCGAGTGCCGGCGCCGCGCGAACGACGGCGATCGCTGGTGGTTCGTCCAGCACGGTATCTGGATGTGCGAGGCCGACAGCCCCATGAACGCCGTCGTCCTGGTGAAGGCGGCTCTCGGGGCGGAGGAGGACCGGTGAACCGGCCGTACGCCGCTCATCCGCCCCGGCACGGCGAGGCACCGTAGCGATCACGCCCTGGGCACGCCTCCCCATACCCGGGGGCGTTTTCGATACGCCGACGATAGGTGCCGAGTCGTAGCGTTCGAGCCTGCCCAATCTGATCGCCGAGCAAGGTCCCCGAACGAGGGAGGCCGTGCGCGATGCTCCTTTCCCTTTGAGCGATCGCGGCAGGCATCGCCGTCCGACATCGCGGCGGAAGGGGCCACGAAAGGAGAAAGCCGTGGCTGATGACGGGAAGTGGGATCGACGTTCGCTGCTGCGAGGCGCCGCCGTGGTGGCCGGCGCATCCGCGACCGCGACGCCGGCGGGCGTCGCGGTCGCGGCCCACGCCGACGGTGGTGACGCGGACGCGCTGTTCAAGGCCGGGAAGTTCGAACAGGCCGGCCGCGCCTACGAGGCGATCCTGAAAAGAGACCCCGCCAACGTGCACGCGGCCCGTCGGCGCGGCCAGGTCGCGCTACTGACCAACCAGTTCTCCGACGCTGAGCACTATCTCGCCACGGCTCTGAGACTGGCGCCCAGCGACAAGGAGACCAATCGACTTCTGGGCGATTGCTACATCCGTCAGGACAAACTCTCCCAGTCCGTGCCGCACTGGCGAGCGGCCGGCAAGGACGTCTTCGCCACGTGGTTCGGGGCGGTTCAGGGCGAGCCGTACCAGGTCCACGGCGACGCCGCCCGGCTGCCGTGGCAGCAGATGGACCCGTCACCACAGGTCGAGGGGTCGGTCAACGGCGGACCGCCCAAGCGCTTCATGCTCTACACCGGCGCCCCATGGCTGGGCATGTCCGCGGAGGTGGCGAGGGAGGCCGGGCTGACCGCCGTGGCCGAGCAGCAGATCGACTACCTGGACGGCACCGCGTGGCAGTACTTCGGGGTGCTGGAATCCTTCAGGCTGGGCGACGTCGAACTGCGCAACATCCCCGTGGAGTGGTCGGAGACGGACCAGGCTTCGCCCGGGGGGCCCAGCGACGGCATCATCGGCACGTGGGTCTTCTACCACCTGCTGACCACCTTCGACTACGCGGGCCGGTCGCTGATCCTGCGCCGTCCCACTCCCGAAGCCGTCCGCCGGGTACGGCGCGACGCCGCGCGGGCGGGCGCCAGGCCCCTGCCGCTGTGGCTGGCCGATGAGCACGGCCTGTACAGCAGGGGCAGCATCGGCGGTTCCGGATCGCGATTGGTGGGACTGTCGATCGGTGGAACCAGCGAGAGCGCCGTGGCCATGCCCGAGGAGACGGCCAAGCGTCTGCGGATCCGTACCGACTACGACCGCCCGCTGGAGACTTTCGCGCACAGCCACCCGGTCGTCACCTATCCCTGCTACCCGGACGAGATCCGCCTTGGCGACGCCGTCGCCAGGGAGGTCTACTGCTTGGCGAATCCCTCCGGTAGACCCCCTCGCGCCGGGTTCGACTCGCTGGGGGCGTTCTTCCACCCCTTCTTCAAGCCGTACACCGTCACCCTCGACTTCACCGGCATGAATCTCTACATCGCCCGCGGCTAGGGCTCGTCCGAGGGGAAGTCGGTCGAGCGCGTCACGGCGGCCCACTGCTCGGCCTCGGCGGCGCGGGCCTCGGCGGACCTGCGGGCCAGGGCGAGGGCGTCGCCACCGAGGATGAGGCGGCGGGGCGGATCGTCGGCGGCGACCACGTCGATGACGGCCTTGGCGGCGCGGGCCGGGTCGCCTTGCTGGGTGCCGTCGTTGGCCTGCCGGTAGCTGTTGATGGCGCCGACCGTCTCCTCGTAGTCGGGGCCGACCGGGTGGAGTTCCATGGACGAGCCCTGCCAGTCGGTGCGGAACGCGCCCGGCTCGACGATGAGGACCTTCACGCCGAACGGCGCCACCTCGGCCGCGAGCACCTCGGAGAACCCTTCGACGGCGAACTTCGCGGCCTGGTAGGCGCCCATCCCGGGGGTGCCGCCCACGCGTCCGCCGATGGAGGAGACCTGCACGAAGGTCCCCGAGCGCTGGGCGCGCAGGACGGGCAGCGCGGCCCGCGTCACGTTCACGACGCCGAAGAAGTCGGTCTCGATCTGGGCGCGGAAGTCGTCCTCGGCCATCTCCTCAATGGGCGCGCTGTTGGCGTAGCCGGCGTTGTTGACGACGACGTCGAGACGGCCGAAGGCGACGGTGGCCTCCTCCACGGCACGGGCGGCCGCGGCGGGGTCGGTGACGTCCAGCGCGACCGCCCGGATCCGTTGGTCGTGCCTGGCCGCCAGGTCGTCCAACTGCTGCGGACGCCGGGCGGTCGCGACGACCTGGTCACCGGCGTCCAGGACCGCCTCGGTGAGGTGGCGTCCGAGTCCTCGCCACGCTCCGGTGATCAGCCATGTCCTTGCCATGAGTGGTTCCTCCGTTCGGTCGGGTGCGGTTCGCGGTCAGAGGCGGTGTGCGCCGGTGACGGCCTGGGCGAAGGCCGCGGCGTCCGGCAGGCCGGCCGGGGAGGCGGCGGCCCCGCCCGCGACCTGGCCGATCCCTTGCCGGACGCGCGTCTGTTGATCATGTTGCCCCTCCGTGCCGATTCCGTGCGTCGTCATCGACTCTCGCCCGAAGGGAGAGCGGCCACACCCGTCATTTGATGGTGAGACCCGATGTGAGTCGTTAGGGGTCAGCTGTCGCCGGCCCTCGCCAGGGCGTCGCGCAGGGCCGCCCGTCTCGGCCCCTGGACGTGCCTCAGCCGGACGCCGCGGGCGAGGCGGACGCGGGCCGGCTCGAACGGGAAGCCCGCCGCCGCCGGAGCGGACTCCGCCCGCGCGTACATGTCCTCCGCCTCCTTCTCGCCGGACGCGGTCATCGCGAGCGCGCCGTAGGTGATCAGCGCGAGGCGCGGCGAGATGCCGGGCAGGCCCGCGCCGAGCGCGGTTTCGGCGTGCAGGCGGGCCTGCTCCAGGCGGCCGGCCGCGCCGACCCGCCACGCGGCAGGGGGCAGGTTCACGAGGGTCGAACCGGAAGCCGGTGCCGGCGACCGGCGGCAGGGGCCGCTCGAGCCCGACGCCGCCGGACCGGGGGCGACACGCTCCGGCGCCCGCTGACCAGCGGCGACGTTGATCACCAGGCGGGTAACCTGTGCCGGTGGCAGACCTCCCGTGGCAGCGCCCGGCGATCACGCCCGAAACCCACCGGGCGACCTCCTTCGAGATCTTCTTCGACCTCGTCTTCGTGTTCGCGATCACCCGGGTCGTCTCGTTCATGGCGCACTCCCCGTCCGCCCTGTCCCTGGTGCGCGGGCTGATCCTCCTCCTGCTGCTCTGGTGGTCCTGGGCGGCGTACGCCTGGCTGGGCAACCGGGTGCGCGCCGATCGCGGCGTGGTCCGGACCGGGATGCTGGCGGTGATGGCGGCCCTGTTCGTCGCGGCCCTGGTCATGCCGGACGCCTTCGGCCGCCACGCCGCGGGGGTCGACGCCCCGCTCGTCCTGGCGGGCGCCTTCTGCGTCGTCCGGGTGGTCTACTTCGGGCTGTACCTGTCGTCGGTGGCGGGCGACCGCGGGCTGCGCGACCAACTGCTCCTCGACGCGGTCCCCCAGACGATCTCCCTGTCCGCCCTCATCGCGGGGGCGGTGCTCGGCGGGACCTGGCAGACCGTGCTGTGGGCCGCCGCGTTCGCCGTCGACTTCGGTGGGGGCCGGATCGCCTCCGGCCTCGGCGGCTGGACGGTCCGCAGCGCCGGCCACTTCGCCGAACGGCACCGCATGGTGCTGATCATCGCGCTGGGCGAGTCCCTGATCTCCGCCGGCGCGGGGGCGGGCGACTCGATCGCCGGTGCCATGGTGCTCCTGGCGGCGCTGGTCGGGTTCGTCGCCGTCGTGTGCCTGTGGCTGCTGTACTTCCGCGGCCTGGCGGACGCCGCCGAGGGCGTCCTGGAACGCGCGTCCGGCCTGCGCCGTGCTCAGATCGCCCGCGACGCCTACACCATGGTCCACTTCCCGCTCATCGCCGGCGCCCTCTACATCGCCCTCGGCGCCCACGAAGTCCTGGCAGAGTTGTCCGGCGACGCCGCCGACCACGGTCGGGCCCTGGAGTGGCCCGTCCTGACCGCCTTGTACGCGGGGGCCGCCGTGTTCCTCCTGGGGCGGGCTGCCTTCGCCAGGCTCACCGTCCGTTCCGTTCCGGCGGCGCCGCTGGTCGTCGCCGCGGCGTTCTTCCTGCTGATCCCCGCCGCCCGGCTCCTGCCCGCGCTCGCCGCACTCGGCCTGGTGAGCGGGCTGCTCCTCGGCCTGGTCGCCTTCGAGAGGCGGGCGGCCGTCCGGTACGGCGCCGCGGACCCTGAATGAGGGCCCGCGGCAGAAGGCCGCGGCCGTCGGCCAGGGGGACGGCGCTCGGGCGCCACGGCCGCGGAGCCGCCACATCCCATGGCCACGGTGACTCCGGTCGCCTGGGCGAGCCGCACCGGCGCGCGGGGGCGGCGGCCCGGGTCGGCGCCGTATCCGGCCTCCTGGACGACCGGCTCGGCGACATAATGGCGCGAACTGTCATGTAACAGGTGCGTCCCCCGGACTCGTTCAGGGCCGGCGGTTATGCGGGCGCGGGGCGGGAAGACGATCTCTAATACGTGGCGGTGGACGGGTTGCCCGCAGGGGAGTTCAGGGGAGGGTGGTCCGCCGTGACGGAAGCAGAAGAGGGACGTCCCTTAGACGGACGCGTGTCTCCGCGCGTACTCCGTGATCCGGTCGTGCTGGCGTTAATCTCGGCGCTCGTTCTGGTCGGCGCGTGCTCGACGTCCCGCCGCTCGTCCGCCGACCGGCCGGGCAAGGCGGGCGCGGCGACCGTGGAGACGCCCGAGAACGCCAAGCCCGGCACGACGGACTGGCAGGTCCGCCGCAGGGGGGCCGAGCACGAGATCGAGGGGTACGCCGATCGCGTGAGCGTGCTGCCGGGCCAGTCGTTCCGGCTGTTCGTCTCGACCACGACCTCCGGGTTCAGCGCGGAGGCGTTCCGGATGGGCTGGTACGGGGGCGCGAACGCGCGCCGCGTGTGGCGGTCGGGGCAGGTCGCCGGGGTGCGGCAGGCGGCGGCCCGGATCGACCGGAAGACGCGCACCGTCTCGGCGCCGTGGCGGCCGTCGATGACGGTCGCCACGTCCGGCTGGCCCGCGGGCAGCTACCTGGTCAGGCTGACCGCCGTGTCGGGCGCCCAGCGGTACGTGCCGGTGACCGTCCGCTCGCCGGACACCGCCGGGCGGGTCGTGGTGCTGAACGCGACCACCACCTGGCAGGCGTACAACATGTGGGGCGGCCACGACCTGTACGAGGGGCCGTCCGGGTACGACGACCGGTCCTACGCGGTCAGCTTCGACCGGCCCTACGACAAGACCGGGGCGGGCAAGTTCCTGACCTACGAGCAGCCCGCGATCGCCTTGGCCGAGAAGGCGGGCGTGCCGCTGGCGTACGCCACCGACAACGACCTGCACAGCGATCCCGCTCTGCTGAGCAAGGCGCGCGGCCTGCTCACGCTGGGGCATGACGAGTACTGGTCGTCGGCCATGCGCCAGCGCGCCACGGAGGCCCGCGACCACGGCGTCAACATCGCGTTCCTCGGCGCCAACGCGGTGAACCGGCACATCCGGTTCGAGGCGACGGCACTGGGGGCCGACCGGCTGGTGGTCTGCTACAAGGACTCCTCCGCCGACCCCGTCGCCCGGACGAACCCGGCCGAGTCGACGCAGGACTGGCGGCTGCCGCCGAAGCCGCGCCCGGAGAGCGACATCATCGGCATCCAGTACATGTGCTTTCCGGCGGAAGGCGCGTTCACCGTCTACCGGCCCGATTTCTGGCTGTTCCGCGGCACCGGCGTGCGTGCGGGAACCCGGTTCCCCGGCATGGTCGGCCCCGAGGCCGACGCGATCGCCCCCGGCGGCCCGACGCCGCCGACACTGGAGATCGTCGGACGGTCCCCGATCAGCTGCGGGACCGGGAGCGCCGTCGCGCACGCGTCCTACTACACGACCCGCAGCGGGGCCGGGGTCTTCGCCACCGGCACCATGCGCTGGGTGTGCGCGATGCGGGGACGCGCCTGCGGCCACGGCGTCAACGAGGCGGGCCGCGCCTTCGTCACGCGGGTGACCGACACGCTCGTCCGGGCGATGGCCGCCGGACCGCTCGCGCGCAGCCATCCGTCCCGTCCCAACTCCAAGGAGCTCGCGGTCGCGCCCTGAAGCGCGCCGCCCAACGCCAGTCCGTGGGGCGATCGCGTCAGGCGGCGATGACGGCGCCGGCTTTTCTGTCCACAGGGTGTGGACGGTGTGGAGGCGCCTCCGAAGGACGGGCCTTCGGGGGCGCCTCCGCCCGGTGCTCCGCCGCTAGCGGCGGGCCTTCATCCTGTAGGTGGCCTTCTTCGGGGCCGGGGTGGGGGCCTTGGCCGTCTTGCGCGGGGTCTTGCCGGACTTGAGGATCTGCTTGAGCTTGGCGGCGACCGGGCCGGACGCCAGGCTCTGCGGGGTGTTGCTCGCGTTGATCCCGTTGCCCAGGTTGAGGACGCCGGTCAGCTTCATGGAGTTCTGCGAGGCGGGCGACGGCAGCCCCATGAGCTGGTTGATGACGCCGTCGAGCATGCCGAACGGGCCGCAGCCCTTCGCGGCGGGGACCTCGATCGGCGCCTCCAGGGAGACGGCCGCCGGGACGAAGCCGAGGTGCGGGTCGCCGTTCGGGGAGCCGGCCAGGAAGGTGGTCGGCAGGCTCGCGGTGATCGGGCCGATGACGCAGGTCGTGCCGAGCAGCTGGTTGTTCAGGTGGACGTTGAGCGGCACGCGGACGCCGAGCCCGGTGTCGGTGAGGTAGGCGTGCACCTTGCCGGCCAGCGTCTGGCTGATCGTGAGGCGGTTGACGTCCCACATCGCGGCGGGCGACTTGCCGAGGATCGGGCCGATCAGCGGCAGCTGCGCGATGAGGCCGCCCGGCACCTCCACCTGCTTGGAGATGAGCTGCTCGCCGACCACGGGCGGGTCGAGGACGAAGTCGCCGGTCTCGTCGGGCGCCCCGAGGGAGCCGGTGATGCGGATGGCGCCGCTCGGCAGGCTCTGCCGGAAGGTGCCGATCTTGACGTCGCCGCCGGTGGTGACCTGCGTCTGGCAGAGGGACTCCACCGCGCACTGGTTCTGGAAGCGCGCGGCGGGGGTGGGGCTGCTGCCCGGGGCCGCGGCCGGAAGCGCCGGGTGGGACGTGCCGGACGGCGGGGCGGCCGGGTCGAAGTGCCCGATCAGGCCGCGGCCCGGCTCGGTGAACCACAGGTGGCCACCGGGGCCGTTGACGATGCGGGTCGGCGCCGAGAGGGTCGCCGGCAGCGGGTACTCGGCGATCTCGCCGGTGGCGGGGTCGAGGCTGCCGATGTTGCTGGCGGCGGCCTCGGTGAACCACAGCTTGCCGTCCCGCGCGACGATGCCGGTCGGGTCGGAGTCGGGGCGCGGCGTGGCGTACTCGGCGACCTCGCCGGTGGCCGGGTCGATGCTGCCGATCCGGCTGACGCCGGGCTGCGTGAACCACAGCTTGCCGTCCGGGCCGGACACGATGTCGCCCATGCCCGGGTAGCCCTGGAAGGTGAACGGCGTGTCGTAGGGGGTGACCTGGCCGGTGGCGGGGTCGAGCCGGCCGATCCGGCCGCTGGTGTCGGTGAACCACACCGCCTGGTCCGGGCCCACGGTGACCGCGTACGGGGACAGGCCCGTGGCGTACGCCGTGACGTTCCCGGACGGGTCGACCCGGCCGATCGTGCCGGAGTACCCGCCGGTGATCCACACCGATCCGTCCGGGCCCGGCGCGACACCGTTGACCTGGGCGTTGGCGAAGTTCACGTCGCCCGTCACCGGCAGCTCGAAGAGCGTCGCGGCGCCGTTCGCCGGGTTCACGCGCCCCACCCGCGGGACGCTGTAGGACATGTCGGTGAACCAGAGCGCGCCGTCGCTCGCGGCCGTCATCGCGTCGGGGACGCCGGCCTGGTGCTGCGAGTTCTCACTGATCGTGAACTCGGTGACCTTGCCGTCGGCGCCGACGCGGCCGATGCCGCCGGCGTTCGCGGCGTACCAGAGGGTGCCGGACGGTCCGGCGGCGAGCCCGACCGGCGCGACGTCGGGCACCGGCAGCGCCACCTCGGTCACCTGGCCGTCGGCCGACGCCGGCGGCACCGCCGCGAGCGGGCTCAGGCCCAGCACCGCGGTGAGGGCGAGCGATCCCGCCCGTGTACGTCGATGGCGCATGCCATCGCCTCCCATGGTTCCTCATCCCCGAAAGCCGACAGGAGTAGCGGTGGTCGCGAAGGAGCACGGTGGCCGCGAGGGACCACGGTGATCGTGAACGACCACGGGGGCCAATAGAAACGCTGGAGTGTCCGGAGTCAAGCAAGATCGTCGGAACGGGCCGCTACCGGCCAACCGGTCCACCGGAACGTTCCCGGCCGCACCGCCGGGCGCGGGCCACGCCCGCGCTCGGAGGCGTCCCCCGGACAGGCGGCGAGCCGGAAACGCGTCGGCGTTTCCGGCTCGCCTGTGCGGTACGGAGGCCTAGGGGGTGGGCGGTCTCCGCGGTCGTGCGCGGATCAGGGCGTCACGGGGAGGTGACGTTGATCTGCGGGAAGGTGCCGCCGCTGTTCTTGACGATGTAGGCGCCGTTCAGCGAGGCGGAGTCCCCGTTGTGCGCGATGCCGAGGCAGCCCGAGGTGACGTTGCTGACCGTGAGCCCGCTGCCGGTGGCCGTCAGCTTGCCGGTGCTGTTGGTGTAGGTGCCGGAGGCCGTGCCGGCGATGTCCAGCTGGCAGAGCCCGCCCGCCGCCGAGGCGTGCGCGGAGATGCCGCTCAGGCTGCCCGGGGTGACGCCGCCCGACGTGGCGCCGGTGACGTTTACCTTCCAGGGGAGGGCCTTCGGCGTCACGGTGAAGGAGAACCCGCCGCCGTTGCAGTTGGTGAACGAGATCGCGCTGATCGTTCCGACCTGGAGCGGCGAGGCGCCGCTCTTGGTCCCGTTCGGGATGCTGCCGGAGCCGGTGGACGTGGTGCAGGTCACCGCGATGCCGGTGCTGGTGTCGGTGATGACGAGGTTGCCGGAGTTCGTGGCGGTCACCGAGCCGCCGTTCGTCACGGTCGCGGTGAGGTTGGCCGCGTGGGCCGGGGCGGCGAGGAACAGGGCGAGGGCGGAGGCGCTCGTGGCGGCGAGGGCCGCAGAGGTGATCTTGCGCACGGGAATGACCTTTCCTGGGGGTGGGACCGGGTGCCTGGGGAGAGGCACGGGCCTTCCTGCGTGGGTGGGTGTGAGCTCACCATTCACCTACTAGCCGGTACGGTAAGCGGAGATTTTCACGGCGGACAAGGTTCGGACGCGGGGTCGACGCCGATTCCGGCAAGGTCTGTCAACGGATGAGTAAATCGCTTCGCGGAGTTTGTGCGCCGATGAGGAGGCGCCGGGGCCCTCGAAGCGGTCGGACCGGAATACACCATGGAGCCTCACCGATACTGGCGACGCCGTTGACTTTCCGCAACAAATGCCTGTGAGTGACCCTATGACCTTTCACGCCGCCGTTCCGGGGCCTTTTCCGACTAGGGGCCCATGGGTATTTTGAACGGCATGTCGCTTCCGGTGGGGCAGCCCGCTTCGGCGCTCGGGCGGGAGGGCGCGCTCGTGCCACCCGAGCCGGCGCCTCCCGAACTCGTGGAGGTCCTGCGGTCCGGGCTCCCCGGACTGGCCGAGGAGATCTACACGGCCGTCCGCGCCACCGTCCCCGACTTCGCGGTCGCCGACGGCGGACCGCCCAGCCCGGAACGGGTCGTGCGGGAGGCCATGCGCACCTACGTGGCGCGCTTCGCCGATCCCGCGGAGCCGCTGGACGGGCTGCTGGAGCTGCTGCACTCGTTCGGCCGCAGGGAGGTCACGGGCAACCGGAGCCTGGAGACCCTGCACGCCGCGATCCACATCGCCTTCGACACCTCCTGGCACCGGATCACCGAGGTGTGCGTCCGCAACAAGGTGTCGGGCGCCGACCTGGCCCGCGTCGCGGAATTCCAAATGGCCTTCATGGACCAGATAATCGACCCGATAGTCGAGGCTTATCTGGACCAGGGACTGAAGGCGCCGGTCGACCTCGTCCATTCGCGCAGGCTGCTGATGCGGGGCCTTTCCACACGCCCGGTCGCCTCCCGCGAGGCGATCGAGCACCTCGCTGCGAAACTCGGCTGGAACGTGCCGGAGACCGCGACGCCGGTCGCGGTCCGCCGCGGCACGCGGTGGCGGCCCGCCGCCGCGCGCCGCGACGTCCTGTCGGCCCTCGGCGGGACCGCGCCCTGGCTGCTCGTGCCCGGCGGGGTGGACGAGGCCCGGCGCGCCCTCCTCGGCGCGGCGCTCGACCGCGGGCCGGCCGTGGTCGGCCTGACCGTGCCGCTCGGCGAGATCCCCGACGCGCTGCGCTGGGCGCGCGGCGTGCTCGCCCTCGCCGAGGACGGCGTGATCGACCCCGCGCCGCTGATTCGCGCCGAGGACCACCTGCTGGACCTGTGGCTGACGTGCGACCCGCCCCTCGTGGAGGAGATCGCGAGGCGCCGGCTCGGCGGCCTGGCCGGCCTGCCCGAGGGCAAGCGGCGCGCGCTCACCGAGACGCTGCGGGTCTGGCTGGAGCAGTGGAGCACGGCGGCGGACGTCGGACGCCGGCTGCACCTGCACCCCCAGACCGTCCGGTACCGGCTCCGCCAGATCAGGAAGGAGATCGGCGGCCGGCTCGACGACCCCGAGACGCGCTTCGTCCTGGAGGCGGTCCTGAAGGCCCGCCGGCGGACGCCGCCGGGCCGCCCTGCCTCCTGAAACCCCGCCTCCTGACACCCACCCCCACGGAGCGTGTGCGATGCCGAGGCCGTTCTCTCCGGGCGGCTTGTCGCCGCAGGAGTCCGCCGAGCTGCGCGAGCTCGTCGCGGCGCTGTCGCCGGACGTCCGGGCGACCGTCGTCCCGGGCCTGGTCGACGAGATCGTGGAGAGGATCCGTGCCGCGATCCCCGCCTACGCCCGGCCGCCCGGAAGCGCGTACAACCACGTCATCCGCATGGCCGTCGAACGCAACGTGCTGGGCTTCCTGGACTGGCTGGCCGACCCGGCACAGCCGCTCGACCGCCGCGACGAGCTGTGCCGCAAGATGGGCGCGTTCGAGGTGATGGAGGGGCGCCCGCTCACGGTGCTCCAGTCGGCCTACCGTGCCGCGATGCAGGTGGCCTGGTCCCGGATCCGGGCGATGCTGGACGACCGGGTCGCGTCCGTCCTGGCGGTCTCGGCCCTCGCCGAGGCCGTGATCGCCTACATGGACGACGCGGCGGCCCTGTCCCGGGAGGGCTACGAGCGGGCCAAGGCGGAAGCGTGCCAGGCGCGCGACGACGCCCGGCTGGCCCTCCTGCGCGCGCTCGCCGGCTCCGCGTCGCCGGTCGAGCCCGACCCGGCCGCCGACTGGCCGCTCCCGGACGAGGTCACGCTCGTCGCCCTGCCCTCCGGGACGCTGCCCGTCTGCCCCCTGCTGGACGCCGACGTCCTGCTCGACCCGGCGGAACCGGCGCCCTACCTCCTCGTCCCCGGCCCGCTCACCGGCGACCGGCGGGCGATGCTCGAAGCGGCGCTGGCCGGGGAGCGCGCCGCGGTGGGCCTGACCGTCCCGCGCGCCCGCGCCGCCGACTCGCTCCGCTGGGCCAGGCGCCTCCTCGACCTGAAGGACGTCCTGCACGACGGCACCCTCACCCTGTGCGAGGACCATCTGATGAGCCTGTGGCTGCTGGCCGACGGCGCCCTGATGGAGCAGATCACGCGCCGCGGCCTGGCGCCCCTCGCCCCGCTCAGCGAGCGGCGCAGGCTGCCGCTCGTCGACACGCTCGCCGTCTGGCTGCGGACCCGCGCGCCCGCGACGCGGATCAGCGAGGAGCTCGGTGTGCACGTGCAGACCGTCCGGTACCGGATGCGCGTGCTCGAACACCTTCTCGGCGACGAGCTCGCCGACCCCGGCACCCGGTTCGCCATCGAGGCCGCGCTGCGCACCCGCAGGCTCCGGGCCCGGCACCTCGACGCGACAACTTGATCAACGATTGACCGCGGACTGCCTTTCTCCGGCCGGACGGCCGGGAAACCTGCCCAGTGCGCGCCCGCCGGGGGCGGCCTCCCGACGGCGCTCCGCCGCCGAGATCTCCGACGACGGGAAGGAAGCGGGGTGGAGACGACAGCGGTGCTCGACCGGTGGCAGTTCGCGGTCACCATCGTGTACCACTTCCTGTTCGTGCCGCTCACCATCGGCCTGGCCTGGTTCGTCGCGGGCATGCAGACCGCCTGGTACCGCACCGGCCGGGAGCACCACCTGCGGATGACGCGGTTCTTCGGGAAGCTCTTCCTGATCAACTTCGCGCTGGGGGTCGTCACCGGGATCGTGCAGGAGTTCCAGTTCGGCATGAACTGGTCGGTCTACTCCAGGTTCGTCGGATCGGTGTTCGGGGCGCCGCTGGCGATCGAGGGCCTGGTGGCGTTCTTCCTGGAGTCCACCTTCATCGGGCTGTGGCTGTTCGGCTGGAACCGGCTGTCCCCGCGCGTCCACCTCGCGATGATCTGGCTCGTGGTGGCGGGCACGTCGTCGTCCGCCTACTTCATCCTGGCGGCGAACAGCTGGATGCAGCACCCGGTCGGCTACGCGATGAAGGGCGGGCGCGCCGAGATGACGTCGCTCGGCGACGTCCTCCTCCAGCCGCTGCAGATCACCCACTTCTTCCACACGATCGCCGCCTCGCTGGTGACGGCCGGGCTCCTGGTCGTCGCCGTGGCCGCGTACCGGCTCCGCAAGGCCCGGCGGGAGGACGCCGGGCCGGACGACCCGGACGTGACGCTGTTCCGGGCCGCCGCGCACGGGGCGCTCTGGGTGACGGCGGTGGCGTCCGTCGTGGTGATCGGCGTGGGGCACTTCCAGGCGCAGCTCCTGGTCAGGTACCAGCCGATGAAGATGGCCGCGGCCGAGGCCCTGTACGAGACGCAGGCGCCGGCGCCGCTGTCCCTGCTGGCGATCGGGCCCTGGGAGAAGCACCCCGATCGCACCAACGTCGACATCGTCATCCCGCACGGCCTGTCGGTGCTGTCCACCAACGACTGGAACGGGGAGATCCGCGGGATCAACGACATCCAGCGCGAGTACGAGCGGCGGTACGGCCCCGGCGACTACACGCCGGTCATCGGCAGCGTCTACTGGTCGTGGCGGGTGATGCTCACCGTCGGGTTCCTCGTGCTGCTGTACAGCGCCGCGTGGCTGTGGATCATCCATCGGCGCGGGTGGGCGTCGCCCCGCTGGTTCGCGTGGACGGCCTACGCGTTCCTCGCGCTGCCGTTCCTCGCCAACACGGCCGGCTGGCTGGTCACCGAGATGGGACGCCAGCCGTGGATCGTCCACGGGCTGCTGAGGACGCACGACGCGATCTCCCCGACGGTCGGCACCGGCCACGTGATCGCCACGCTGGCCGGCTTCGCCGCCCTCTACGGGGTGCTCGCCGCGATCATGGGCTGGCTGATGGTCCGGGCGGTCCGCGCCGGCCCGGAACGCCCCGCCCCGGAGGTGACCCGCGAGGACGCGCTCCCGCCCATGCTCCACTGACCTGCCATCCGGAAGGTGCACTCACCATGGAGACCGCAGGGCATCTCGATCTCCAGACGCTGTGGTTCGTGCTGATCGCGGTGCTCTGGATGGGGTTCTTCCTGCTGGACGGCTTCGACTTCGGCGTCGGGATGCTCTACCCGTTCCTCGGCCGCGACGACCCGGAGCGGCACGCGCTGCTCGCCACGATCCTGCCTGTGTGGGACAGCTACGAGGTGTGGATCATCGTGGCGGGCGGCGCGACCTTCGCGGCGTTCCCCGGCTGGTACGCGAGCATGTTCTCCGGCTTCTACCTGGTGTTCTTCGGGATCCTCGTCGCGCTCATCGTGCGCGGCGTCGCGATCGAGTACCGCAACAAGCATGACGCGCCTGCCTGGCGCCGGCGCTGGGACGTCGCGATGCCGGTCTCCAGCCTGGCCATCCCGTTCCTGCTCGGCGTCGTGTTCGCCTCGATCACGCGCGGCGTGCCGATGGACCCGCGCGGCGAGGTCACCGGCGGGCAGGGCGTGCTGTTCGGCGGCTACTCGGTGCTGGCCGGGTGCGCGCTCGTGGCGGCGTTCGCGCTGCACGGCGCGCTGTTCCTCGCCGTCCGCACCCACGGCGGCCTCGAGGAGCGGGCGCGCGGCTTCGCGCTGGCGCTCTACCCGGTCGCGGCGGTGCTGCTGATCGGGTTCACGGTGTGGACGGCGGTGCAGGCGTCGTCGTCGGCGCCCTATCCCGTACCGGTCTACGCGCTGCTCGGGCTGGGCCTGGTCGCGGCCGCCGCGTCCGGGCCGCTGGCCCTGGTGAGGCGCCCGCTGGCCGCGTTCGCCGGGACGTCCGCCGCGACCGTGCTGCTGGTCGCCGCCCTGTTCGCCCGGCTGTACCCGCGGGTCATGGTGTCGTCCACGGCCGGTTCGCCCAGCCTGACGATCTACGGCACCGCGTCCAACCACTACTCGCTGGTGGCGATGACGATCATCGCCGGCGTGTTCGTGCCCGTCGTGCTCGTCTACCAGGTCTGGGCGCTGTGGGTCTTCCGGGCGCGGCTCTCGCGGGAGGACTTCGCGCGCCCGCCGACCCCGCTGCACATGATCACGCGGGGGGCGAAGGGGCCCGGGTCGTCGTCGGGGGGCGCGCCCGCCGAGGGCGGGGAGTAGGGCGCGGATGCGGGCGCTCGATCCCTGGCTGCCCCGGGACGTCCCCGGCGTCCGCCGGTTCCTGGCGGCGGCGGGGGCGGCAGCCGCGTGCTCGGCGGCGCTCACCGTCGCGCAGGCCGCGCTGTTCTCCCACCTCGTCGTCGCCGGTTTCCTCGGGGGCCGCGACGCCCGGGACGTCCTGCCCGCCCTGCTCGGCTTCGCGGGGGTGGGCGCGGCGCGCGCCGCTCTCGGCTGGGCGGCGGAGACCGGCGCCCGCACGGCCGCGTCCCGGATGGTCGGCGAGCTGCGCGGGCGGGTGCTGCGCCGGATCGTCCGGGCGCGCCCGGGGAGCGTGCCGTCCGGCGAGGCGGTGACCGTCACCACGGACGGCGTCGAGGCGCTGGAGGTCTACGTCGCCCGGGTCCTGCCGTCGCTGGCGACCGCCGCGCTCGCGCCGCCCGCGATCCTCGCGTGGGCCGCCTTCCGGGACGCCCCGTCGGCGCTGGTCATGGCCGCCACCCTGCCGCTCGTGCCGCTGTTCGGGGCGTTGATCGGCGCGTCGACCAGGGCGCGGACCCGGGAGCGGTGGCGGGCCCTCGCCCTGATGAGCGGGCACTTCCTGGACGTGGTGAGCGGGCTGACGACCCTGCGCGCGCACCGCCGGGGCCGTGCCCAGGCGACCGCGATCGCCGCTACCGGCGACCGCTACCGGCGGGAGACGATGCGCGTCCTGCGCACGGCCTTCCTGTCGGCGTTCGTCCTGGAGCTGGCCGCCACCCTCGGCACGGCGCTGGTCGCGGTCGGCGTCGGCCTCCGGCTGACGACCGGCGGCATCGGCCTGGAGGCGGGCCTCGCCGTCCTCGTCCTCGCGCCGGAGCTGTACGGGCCGCTGCGCGCGCTCGCGGCCGACTTCCACGCCGGCGCGGACGGCCTGACCGCGTCGCGGCGGCTGTCCGCGCTGCTCGCGCTGCCGCCCGCCGTGCCGCCCCCGGCGCGCCCTCGCCCGGCCGTGTTCGGGACCGTCCGGCTGGAGGACGTCACCGCCGCGTACGACGGCCCGCCCGTGCTGTCCGGGCTCTCGCTGGAGATCCGCCCCGGCGGGTTCACCGCGCTCGTCGGAGAGAGCGGCGCGGGCAAGAGCACCCTGCTCGCGCTGCTCATGCGCTTCGTCGAGCCGGCGTCTGGGCTCATCACCGTGGACGGCGCGGACCTCGCCGGCTTCGACCCGGACGAATGGCGGCGCCTGATCACCTGGCTTCCGCAGCGCCCGCGCCTGCGCCCCGGGCCGGTACTGGAGGCGATCGCCCCGGCCGGGCCCGGCGGGATGAGCCCGGTCGCCGCGGCCGAACTCGCCGGAGCCGGGTCGCTGGTGCACCGCACGGTGGGCGAAGCGGGCGACGGGCTCTCCGCCGGAGAGGTGCGGCGCGTCGCCCTGGCGCGGGCACTGGCCCGTCCCGCGCCGCTCCTCCTGCTGGACGAGCCCACCGCCCACCTCGACCGGGCCACCGCCCGGCAGGTGACCGACGCCGTACTGGCCCTGAGCGGCCGGACGGTCGTGGTCGCCACCCACGACCCGCGGCTCGCCGCAGGCGCCGACCACGTGATCGACCTGCCCGTCTCCCGCGCGGAGGCCCTCACATGAGCCGGGCGCCGTTGGCGGAGTCGGTGGCGGCCGCGCGGCCGGTCGCGCACCGGTTCGCCGGGGCCGCGCTGTGCGGCGCGCTCGCCTTCGGGTCGGGCGTCGCCCTGATGGCGACCTCCGGTTACCTCATCTCCCGGGCCGCGCTCCGCCCGCAGGTCGTCGCGCTGGCCGTGGCGATCACGGCGGTGCGCGCGTTCAGCCTGGCGCGGGCCGCGTTCCGGTACGCCGAGCGCCTGGTCTCGCACGACGCGTCCCTGCGGCTGCTGCGGGAGCTGCGGGTGCGGTGGTTCCGGCGGCTGGAGCCGCTCGTCCCCGGCGGTCTGCCGGGCGCCCGGTCGGGCGACCTGCTCAGCGGGTTCGTCGCCGACGTCGAAGCCGTCCAGCATCTGTACCTGCGCGGGTTCGCCCCGCCGCTCGTCGCGCTGACCGTCGGCGCCGGGACGGTCGCCGCCCTCGCGTGGCTGCTTCCCGCCGCCGGGTTCTGGCTCGCGCTGGGGCTGCTCCCGGCCGCGCTCGTCCTGCCCGCCGCGGCCGCCGCGCTCATGCGCACCGCCGCGTCCCGGCGGACCGAGGCGCGGGCGGTGCGCGCCGCCGAGACCGTGGAGCTGCTGCACGGCGCCCCCGACCTGGTCGCCTTCGGGCGGGTGGACGAGCAGCTCGGCCGGATCGGCGCCGCCGACGCCGCCCTGGCCGGGATCGCGCGCCGCGACGCCCGCACCGCGGGCTTCACCTCGGCGTCGATCACCCTGCTCACCGCCGCGGCGACGCTCGCCGTCCTGGTCGTGGGGCTGAACGCCGCCCATCGGGGCGCGCTGCCCGGAGTCCTGCTCGCCGCCCTCGCGCTGGCGGCCGCCGCGGCGTTCGAGGCCGTCCGGCCGCTGCCGGAGGCGGCCCGCGACCTGCTCACCGCGCACGGCGCGGCCGCCCGGCTGGGCGCGCTGACCGCCCGTCCGGCGCCCGCCGCCGACGCGCCCCGCCCGCTTCCCGCGCCGCGCGGAGACCTGCTCCGGATGCGCGGCGTGCGCGCCCGCCACGCCGGCTCGCCCTGGGTGCTGGACGGCGTCGACCTCGATCTGCGCCCCGGCGAGCGGGTCGCGCTGCTCGGTCCGAGCGGCGCGGGCAAGAGCACGCTCGCGCACCTGCTCGTCCGGTTCCGCGACCCCGACGAGGGTGCCGTCACCCTCGACGGCCACGACCTGCGCGACTACGCGCAGGACGACGTCCGGCGCGCGGTCTGCCTGGTCGACCAGCACGCCCACCTGTTCGGCACCACGATCCGCGCCAACGTCGCGCTCGCCCGGCCGGACGCCGCCGAACCCGAGATCGTCGACGCGCTGCGCCGCGCCCGCGTCTGGGACTGGGTCTCCGGCCTCCCCGGCGGCCTGGACGCCCACGTGGGCGAGCACGGCGCCCGCGTCTCCGGCGGCCAGCGCCAGCGGATCGCGCTGGCCCGCGCCTTCCTGTCCGGCGCGCGGCTGCTGGTCCTGGACGAGCCGACCGCCCACCTCGACCCCGCGACCGCCCGCGACCTGCTCACCGACGTTCTGCGTGACACGTCCGGGACGGGGATCCTGCTCATCACCCACACACCGCCGCCGCCCGGAACCGCGGACCGGGTCCTGCACCTGCGGTCGGGCCGCCTCCAGGAGGCGGGCGCCGGAGGAGAGGACCCGTAGTCAGGGTGCGGCGCCGGGGTCGCGCCGCCGGGCGTCGCTCAGCACCTCGTCCAGGTCGCCGAGGCGGTCCATCTGCTTGACGGCGCGGGCGGTGCGGTGGTTGTGAGCCAGCCGCTCGCGGTGGCGGTGGACGAACTCCCAGTACCCGGCGGTGTAGGGGCAGGCACGCTCCCCCGTGCGTTCGGTGGGCCGGTACACGCAGGGGCCGCACAGGTCGCTCATGGTGTTGATGTAGGCGCCGCCCGAGGTGTACGGCTTTGTGGTGATCCGGCCGCCGTCGGCGTACTGCGACATGCCGATCACGTTGGTCAGCATCACCCAGTCGTAGCCGTCCACGAAGCAGCGGTGGAACCAGTCCGTCACCGCCGCCGGGTCCCAGCCGCGCTGGAGGGCGTGGTTGCCCAGGATCATCAGCCGGGGGATGTGGTGCACCCAGCCCCGGTCGCGGACCTGCGCCAGGGTCGTCGAGAGGCAGCGGGCCCGGACGGCGCCGGCGTCCAGTTCGGCGAACCAGCCCGGCAGCGGCGCGTCGTGGCCCAGGGCGTTGGACTCGCGGTAGCGGGGGCCGAAGTGCCAGTAGAGGTTCCACATGTACTCGCGCCACCCGGCGACCTGCCGGACATAGCCCTCGACGGAGTTGAGCGGCGCGTCGCCCGCGCGGAAGGCGGCCTCGGCGGCCTCGACGCACTCGGCCGGGTCGAGCAGCCCGAGGTTGAGCGACGCGGACAGCAGGCTGTGGCTCATGGCCCAGTCCTCGGCCAGCACCGCGTCCTCCCACAGGCCGAAGGTGGGAAGGCGCTTCTCCACGAAGGTGCGGAGGGCGCGCCGGGCCTCGGCGCGGGCGGCCGGGAAGAGCCTCGGGCCGTCCCGGCCGACGAACGAGACGTCCCCGCTCCGCTCCCAGCGGTCCAGGTCAGCCCTGACCCGCTCGTCGATCTCGTCTTCGCGCGGGCGGTAGGGGGCGGGCACCGGCAGCCTCGCCTCGCCCTTGGGCGGGGGCTCGCGGTTCTCCCTGTCCAGGTTCCATTTCCCGCCGACGGGCTGGTCGCCGTCCATCAGCAGGTCGTGGTCCTGGCGCACCTGCCGGTAGAAGCCCTCCATCCGCAGCCGCCCGCCGGCGGACTCCGCCCACCGGCCGAACGCGTCCGGCTGGACGAGGAAACCGCGCGGCGGAAGGACCTCCACCTGCCGGAGGCCCCGCACGAAGGCGAGGGCCGCGTGGGACGTGGGGTGGTGGACGGTCACCGGGGCGCCGCCCACGGCTCGTTCCAAGCCGTCGCGGTACGTCTCCGCCTGGACGTAGCGGACGCGGTCCCCGAGTTCGGCCGCGCGGTGCCGCATCGCGGACAGGACCAGGTGCGCCTTGGCGCGGTGGAAGCGGCGCCGCCGGAAGACCGCCCGCGACTCGATCATGACGATCTCGGCGTCCGGCCGCAGGAAGTGCGGGCCCAGCTGGTCACCGAACAGCCAGTGGAAGCGGGCGGCCGAGCGGTCCTTCGAGCGGTCGTGGGCCACGCGGATCCTCCCCCTGGACGCCCGGACTCCCGCTCAGTGTGGTGCACGGCCCGTCGCGGACGAAGGCGGCGCGCGACGCCGTCCGTTACGGGCGGACTCACGAAGGTCCGGCGACCTGCGGACTTTCGTCCCTAATCGGACGCAGGCCCGCTGTACAGGCTGTCTACATGAAGCCGGACGAGACAATCGCCAGCGAGACCCTGCGTCGGCTCTGCTCCGAAGGGCCGGTGACCTCGGTCTACTTCAACCTGACCGCGCCTCCCGGGGAGGAGGACGCCGCGCTGCGCTGGGAACGCCTGGCCAGACGGCTCCGCGCGCAGGGGGCCGACGGCGCCGTCGTGGAGGCGCTGGGCCGGCTGGTCGCGAGGGTGGAGCCGGGGTCCGGAACGCTCGCCGCGTTCGCCTCCGACGGCGACCCGGAGCCCGTCGTGGTCGAGATGGCGGACGCGCGGCAGCCCGATCTCGCCGTCCGCGGGCCCGTGCCGCGGCTCCTGCCGCTGCTGGCGTGGCTCCAGGAGCGTCCGCCGTACGTGCTCACCCTCGTCGACCGCAAGGGCGCCGACATCGAGACGTGCCGGGGCGGGACGAGGACCGCGACCACGAGGACGATCGACGGCCCCGACGACGAGATCGTGCGCAACGCGCCGGGCGGCTGGTCCCAGTCGCGCCACCAGCACCGCGCCGAGGACTCCTGGGAGCACAACGCGACCAGGGTGGCGCACGCGCTCGCGGACGACCTCGCCGAGACCGGCGCCCACGTGCTGCTCGTCGGCGGCGACGTGCGCGCCGTGCAGTACCTCACCAAGCACCTTCCCGAGGGCGTCCGCCATGAGGTGTCCGTCGGCCACGTCTCCGGAGGGCGGAACCGGGACGGCGCGCGGCGGCGCCGCCAGACGCAGGTCCGGGACCACGTGACCCGGTGGGCGGACGACGAGACCCGCGGGCTGCTCGAACGGCTGGACGAGGCGCGGGGCCCGTCCGGCCTCGCGGTGGAGGGCGCGGCCGCCACCCTGCGGGCGCTGGCCCGCGGCCGGGTCGGCACGCTGCTGGTCGCCGACGACCCCGCCGACCGGCGGACGGCCTGGTTCGGCCCCGCGCCGACGCAGGTGTCCGACCGGCGGGCGACCTTCGCCGAGTCGGGCGGGGGGCCGGTGGAGCACGGCCGGCTGGTGGACGTCGCCGTCCGCGCCGCGGTGCTCACCGGAGCCGAGGTGCGCGTCCTCGAACCCGGGGCGCCGGACCTTCCCGCGCAGGGCATCGGCGCCCTGTGCCGCTATGCCTGAACTGCCGGGACCTCCCAGGCTCCGCGGCCAGGGTGAGGGGACGGATGTGCCATGCGCGTCAACGACGAGGTGGGAGCCCTCCTGGACGAGTACGCCGACCTGCTGGCGATCACCGGCGGGGAGGCGTTCAAGGTGCGCGTCTACCAGAAGGCGGCCCGGTCGGTGGCAGGCGACCCCGCGGACCTCGCGCGCCTGGACGACGCGGGCCTGCGGGGCATCCCGAACGTGGGGAGATCGATCGCGACGAAGATCGAGGAGTACCTGTCCACCGGGAGCATCCACGAGCTGGAGGAGCTGCGGGCGCGGATCCCGGCGGGCGTCCGGCAGCTGACGCTGGTACCGACGCTCGGCCCGAAGAAGGCGATGGTCCTCTACCACGAGCGCGGCATCGACTCGGTGGAGGCGCTGGCACGGGCCCTCGACACCGGGCGCCTGCACGGCCTGGCCGGCTTCGGAGCCAGGACCGAGGAGAACCTGCGGCACGGGATCGAGATCCTGGACAAGGCGGGGCAGCGGGTGCCGCTCGGGACGGCGATGGAGCTGGCCGAGACCATCGTCGCCGGCCTGGCGGCGGTCGCCGGCTGCGAGAGCTGCGCGTTCGCCGGGTCCCTGCGGCGCATGAAGGACACGGTCGGGGACATCGACGTGCTCGCCACGTCCGACCGCCCGGCGGAGCTGATGCGGTCCTTCACGGGGCTGCCGCTGGTCGAGCAGGTCATCGCGGCCGGGGACACCAAGACCTCCATCAGGACCGGCTCCGGCCTCCAGGTGGACCTGCGGGTGGTGCCGCCCGAGGACTGGGGCGCGGCCCTGCAGTACTTCACCGGGTCCCGGGCGCACAACATCCGCACCCGGGAGATCGCCGTCCACGCCGGGCTCAAGCTGTCGGAGTACGGGCTGTTCGACGTCGAGAGCGGAGCCAAGATCGTGTCAGCGGCGGAGGAGGAGGTGTACGCCAGGCTCGGCCTGCCGTGGATCCCGCCGCCGCTGCGCGAGGACGGCGGGGAGATCGAGGCGGCGCTGCGCGGGGAGCTGCCCGACCTGGTCGCCGAGACCGACGTCCGCGGAGACCTGCACACCCACACCGACCTGTCCGACGGGCTGGCCGGCCTGCCGGACATGGTCGCCGCCGCGGCGGCGCGCGGGTACTCCTACTACGCCGTCACCGACCACGCGCCGGGCCTGGCCATGCAGCGGATGACCGACGAGAAGACGCTGGCGCAGCGCGAGGAGGTCCGCGCGCTGGACGGCCGGTGCGGCGGCATGCGGGTGCTGCACGGCACCGAGCTCAACATCGACCCCGACGGCGGCGTGGACTGGCCCGCCGGCTTCCTCGCCGGGTTCGACGTGTGCGTCGCCTCGGTTCACTCCCACTTCGACCAGCCGAGCGAGCGGATGACGCGGCGGCTGGTGCGCGCCTGCGAGAACCCCTTCGTCGACGTCATCGGCCATCCCACCGCCCGGCAGATCGGCCGGCGCCCGCCGGTCGAGGCCGACTGGGACGAGGTGTTCGCCGCGTGCGCGCGCACCGGCACCGTCCTGGAGATCGACTCGTCTCCCGACCGGCTCGACCTGCCCGCCGAGCACGTCCGCCGCGCCCGCCGCCACGGCGTCAGGTTCGCCGTCGACACCGACGCCCACGCCGTCCCCCACCTGGCGCACCTGCGCTACGGCATCGGCACGGCGCAGCGCGGCTGGCTCACCGCGGGCGAGGTCGTCAACACCTGGCCCGCGGCCGAGCTGATCGCCTTCCTGCGGGCGCACCGCCCGCCCTCGTAGCCGCCGGACCTGCGGAAACACGTCCCACCTGGGGACCTTCGTCCCTGCCGCGGCGCGCTCGGGCGGCGGCACGCTGGAATGGTCCGTGTTCGCCGAGACCGCTCTGGAGCCGTTGCGATGACGTTCACAGGGATACAGGGGCTGGATCGGAGCATCGACACCACCAACCGGTGGATCGCCGATGTGGCCGAAGCGTTCGGTACCGAGGACCGCCGGTTCGCCTACCGGGCGCTCCGCGCCTGGATGCACACGCTGCGCGACCGGCTGACGGTCGAGTCGGCGGCGCATCTGGCCGCCCAGCTGCCGGAACTGCTGCGCGGGGTGTACTACGACGGGTGGAGCCCAGGCCACGTGCCCCGCAAGTACGACCTGCGCGAGGTCATCGTCCACTACGCCGAGCAGGCGCGCATCGGACGCGACGACGTGCCCAAGACGGCGGCGGTCGTCACCGAGGTCGTGTCCTCCAAGATGGCGCCGGGAGGCGTCGAGCAGGCGCTGTGGAAGCTGCCCGAGGAACTCCGCAGGCTGTTCCAGCCGGGCGGCGAGCCCGAGGAGCGCGCCGCGGCACGTTCCGGGGCCCGCGCGTCGGCGCCCCGGGCGGTCATGTGAGGCCGGTCAGCGCAGGGAGGCGAGGAACCAGTCCGTGGCGTGCGCGGTCACTGCCTGGAGGGCGCCCGGCTCCTCGAACAGGTGGGTGGCGCCCGGCACGACCGTCAGCCGGTTCTGGCAGCGCATGCGCCGCTGGGCCCGCTGGTTGAGGCCGAGCACCTGCCGGTCCTCACCGCCCACGATCAGCAGCGTGGGGGCGCGGACGTCGCGGAGGCGGCGTTCGGCCAGGTCCGGGCGCCCGCCGCGGGAGACGACGGCGAAGACGTCGGCGCCGGGCTCGGCGGCGGCCCACAGCGCCGCCGCCGCGCCGGTGCTCGCGCCGAAGTAGCCGACGCGGGCGCCGGCGGTCTCCGGCCGGTCGCGGAGCCAGCCGGTGGCGGCGACGAGCCGGGCGGCGAGCATGCCGATGTCGAAGACGTTGCCGCGGTCGAGTTCCTCCCCGCCGGTCAGCAGATCGAACAGCAGCGTGCCGAGGCCCGCCCGGTTGAGCCCGGAGGCGACCAGCCGGTTCCGCGGACTGTGCCTGCTGCTCCCGCTGCCGTGCGCGAACGCCACGACGCCCCCGGCCCCCTCGGGGACGGTGAGATGCCCGGTGAGCTCCACGAACCCGCCGTCGATCCACACCTCCTCGTCGACGGCCGGCGGATCGTCCGCATCAGGATCGGATGCCCGGGACGAGCCGGTGCCTCCACCGGGCTCGGCGCCGCCGCCGGGGTTGGTCGCCCCGCCCGGATGGACGGCCCCGCCAGCGTCGGCGGCCCCGCCTGAGCCGCCCGCTCCGTACGGGCTGACCCAACCGAGCTCCGAGGCTGCCCCGGGGTTGGTGGCTCCGCCGGGGTGGGAGGCGCCGGAGGGGTTCGCGGTTCCGGGAGGCTCGGCGTTTCCGGCCGGGTCGGAGTCGTTCCGGGCGTTGGGCGGCGGTGTCGCGGCGCGTTCCAGGAGCTCGACCACCTCGCCGTCGGACGTCTGGCCGAACTCGCGGTACCACTGGCCGACGGCGTGGAAGAGGTCCGGCTCCAGGAGGCACACCACGTCGTCGGCGACCCGGCGCAGACCGGCGAGAGTGTCGGGCGAGCCGACGGGGACCGCCAGGACCACGCGGCGGGCGCCCTGGGCGCGGGCGACCTGGCAGGCGGCGCGCGCGGTGGCGCCGGTGGCGACGCCGTCGTCCACGACGACGGCCGTGCGGCCGCTCACCTCGGCACGGGGGCGGCCGCGGCGGAAGCGTTCGACGCGGACGTCCAGTTCGGCCTGCTCGCGCCGTCGCGCGTCGGCCAGGTCGGCCTCGCCGAGGCCCGTGAGACGGACGATCTCGTCGTTGACGATCAGAACGCCGCCCTCGCCGATGGCGCCCATGGCCAGCTCGGGCTGGAACGGCACGCCCAGCTTGCGGACGACGATCACGTCCAGCGGCGCGCGCAGCCCCCGCGCGACCTCGAACGCGACGGGCACCCCGCCGCGCGGCAGCCCCAGCACGACGGCGTCCGAGTCGCGCAGATCGTCCAGCCGCTCGGCCAGGCGCCGTCCGGCGTCGGCGCGGTCGTCGAAGTCCAGCATCGTCACCTCCCGGGTTCGGGTGCGGGCACCACCGCCACCGGGCAGCGGGCCTCGTGGAGCGCGACCTGGGGCACCGGTCCCAGGAGCATCGGGGGCGGCGAGCCGATCCCCCGGACGCCGACGACCAGCATGGCGGCGCCGTGGGTGGCGCTGACCAGGGCCCGCCGCGGGGAGTCCAGGACGAACCTGGTCTCGATCAGCACCTCGGGATGCCCGGCCCGCCACGGCGCGACGGCCCGCTCGAAGCGCGCGATCGCCTCGTGCCTGATGGCCTGCGGATCGATGAAGGGCACCCGGTCGGGTCCGGGCAGGGTGGCCGGGTCCCACCAGGAGCAGACCGCCGTCACCGGGTCGTGGTGCAGCGCGGCCTCCTCGACGGCGAAGCCGAGCGCAGCGTCGCCGGCCGGCGAACCGTCCACGCCTGCCACGATCCGTCCGCCGTCCAGCCGCGCGGGCGAACGCACGACGACGACCGGGCAGGACGCCTGGGCCGCCACCTGGACCGCGGTGGAGCCCACCGGGAGCCCCTGGAACCCGCCGTGGCCGCGCGAGCCGACCACGACGATGACGGCGCCGCGGGACGCCCTCAGCAGCGCGCCCGCGGCCGACCCCTGCTCCAGGCACCAGCGGACCTCCAGGTCGCCGGCGAGGGCGCGGGCCTTGCGCACGCCCTCGTCGGCCACGATCGCGCCCTCGCTCCGGACGACCTCCAGGGTCTCCTCGTCCGCCGGACGCATCGGGTAGGGCCAGTGCCACACGTGGCAGACGGTGAGGGCGAGGCCGCGGAGCCGGGCCTCTCCCGCCGCCCACCGGAGCGCGTGCTCCGCGGCGGGCGACCCGTCGTAGCCGATCAGGATGGAGCGCATCCGGTTGTGGTCCTCCATCGGCCGTCTCCCTCCTCTACCGCGAGGGTGTTTCCATCCTCACCGAACGGAAACGCCCAGGTAGAAGCGGTTTCGGAGGTCGCGATGGCGGCGCGCTGGGAGTTCTGGATCGATCGCGGCGGCACGTTCACCGACGTGGTCGCCCGGCGGCCGGACGGCGCGCTCGTCACCCACAAGCTCCTCTCCGAGGACAGGGACCGCTACCAGGACGCCGCCGTCGCCGGGATCAGGCACCTCCTCGGGGTCGCGCCCGGCGCGCGCGTCCCGGCGGAGCTGATCGCGGGCGTGCGGCTCGGCACGACGGTGGCGACGAACGCCCTGCTCGAACGGACGGGCGAGCCGACCGTCCTGGTCATCACCGAGGGCTTCCGCGACGCGCTGCGGATCGCCTACCAGAACCGGCCGCGCATCTTCGCCCGGGAGATCGTGCTGCCCGAGCTCCTCTACGCCCGGGTCATCGAGGCGAGGGAGCGGATCGACGCGCACGGGCGGGTCCTGGTGCCGCTGGACGAGGCCGCGGTCGAGCGCGAGCTGCGCGCCGCCTACGACGACGGGTTCCGTTCGGTGGCGATCGTGTCGATGCACGCCTACCGGCAGCCCCTCCACGAGATCGCCATCGGGCTGATCGCGCGCCGGATCGGCTTCCCCCAGGTCTCGGAGTCGCACGCGACGAGCCCGCTGATGAAGCTGGTCTCGCGCGGCGACACCACCGTCGTCGACGCCTACCTCTCCCCCATCCTGCGCCGGTACGTGGACCAGGTGTCCGCGGAGCTGGAGGGCGCACCGATCATGTTCATGCGGTCCAGCGGCGGGCTCACGGAGGCGCACGCGTTCCGCGGCAAGGACTCGATCCTGTCGGGTCCGGCGGGCGGCATCGTCGGCATGGCGCGCACGTCGGCCGCGGCGGGCTTCCACCGCGTCATCGGCTTCGACATGGGCGGCACGTCCACCGACGTCTCGCACTACGCGGGCGAGTTCGAGCGCCGGTACGAGACGCAGGTGGCGGGGGTGCGGATACGGGCGCCGATGCTGAGCATCCACACGGTCGCGGCCGGCGGCGGCTCGGTGCTGCGCTTCGACGGCGGCCGGTACCGGGTGGGCCCCGACTCCGCAGGCGCCGACCCCGGGCCCGCCTGCTACCGGCGCGGCGGCCCGCTCACCGTCACCGACGCCAACGTGATGCTGGGACGGATCCGGCCCGAGCACTTCCCGCGCGTCTTCGGCCCGGACGGCGACCGGCCCCTCGACGCCGCGGTCGTGCGGGACCGCTTCGCCGCCCTGGCCGGCGGGATCGGCGACGGCCGCCCGCCCGAGGACGTCGCCGCCGGGTTCCTGCGCATCGCGGTCGCGAACATGGCCAACGCCATCAAGAAGATCTCCGTCCAGCGCGGCTACGACGTCACCGGGTACGTGCTGGCCACCTTCGGCGGGGCGGGCGGCCAGCACGCCTGCGCGGTCGCCGACGCCCTCGGCATGCGCCGGGTGCTCGTCCATCCGCTGGCGGGGGTGCTGTCGGCGTACGGGATGGGCCTGGCCGACGTCACGGCCATGCGGGAGCACGCGGTGGAGGAGCCGCTGGGCGAGGACCTGCTGCCCGAGCTGGACGCGATCCTCGGGAGCCTGGAGCGCGACGCGCGCGATGAGCTGCGGGGCGAGGGGACGGACGCCGGGCACGTGGCCCACCGCGCCCACCTGCGCTACGCGGGCACCGACACCGCCCTGCCGGTGCGGGCCGGGACGGTGGAGGCGATGGTCGCCGAGTTCGAGGAGGTCTACCGGCGCCGCTTCTCCTTCCTCATGCGCGACAAGCCGATCGTCGTGGAGGCGGTGTCGGTCGAGGCGGTGAGCGACGGCGACCGGGCGGCCGAGACGCCGGTCGCCGGGGCCGGCGAAGGTCCGGCCGAGGCGGAGCGCGTCCCGATGCACGTCGACGGCGCATGGCGCGACGTCGACCTGTACCGGCGGGAGCGGCTGCGGCCCGGCGACGCGGTCCGGGGCCCGGCGATCATCGTGGAGGCCAACGCCACGACGGTCGTCGACCCGGGGTGGCGGGCCGCGGTGAACGACCTCGGGCACCTGCTCCTGGACCGGGTGGCGGCCCGGCCCGGCGGGCGCGCCGTCGGCACCGGGGCCGACCCCGTCATGCTGGAGATCTTCAACAGCCTGTTCATGTCGATCGCGGAGCAGATGGGCGTCCGGCTGCGCGCCACCGCGCACTCGGTCAACATCAAGGAGCGGCTGGACTTCTCCTGCGCGGTCTTCGACGCGGGCGGGGGGCTCATCGCCAACGCGCCGCACATCCCCGTCCACCTCGGCTCGATGGGGGCGTCCATCAGGGAGCTCGTCGAGCGCCGCCGCGCCGCCGGGGGCATGCGTCCGGGCGAGGTCTACGTGCTCAACGACCCCTACCACGGCGGCACCCACCTGCCGGACGTCACCGTCGTCACGCCGGTCTTCCTCGGGGACGTCGAGTCCGGGGCGGCCGCGGACGAGGCCGCCGAGATCTCCTTCTTCGTCGCGTCCCGGGGCCACCACGCCGAGATCGGCGGCATCACGCCGGGATCGATGCCGGCCTTCAGCACGCGGGTGGAGGAGGAGGGCGTCCTGATCGACAACTGGCTGCTGGTCGAGGGCGGCCGGCTGCGGGAGGACGCGACGGTCGGGCTGCTGACCTCGGCGCCCCACCCGTCCCGCAACCCGCTCGACAACCTCGCCGACCTGCGCGCCCAGATCGCCGCCAACGAGAAGGGCGTCGGCGAGCTGCGCGACATGGTCCGCCACTTCGGCCTGGACGTCGTGCACGCCTACATGCGCCACGTCCAGGACAACGCGGAGGAGGCGGTCCGGCAGGTGATCACCGCGCTGCGGGACGGCTCGTGCGCCTACGAGCTGGACGACGGCGCGATGATCGAGGTCGCGGTCCGGGTCGACCGCGGCGCCCGGACGGCGGAGATCGACTTCACCGGCACCTCGCCCCAGTCGGCGGGGAACGCCAACGCGCCCTCGTCGGTGGCGATGGCCGCGGTGCTGTACGTGTTCCGCACGCTGGTGGCCGAGGACATCCCGCTGAACGCGGGGTGCCTCACGCCGCTGCGCGTCACGATCCCGCCGGGCTCGATGCTCGCGCCGCGGTATCCGGCGGCCGTGGCGGCGGGCAACGTCGAGACCTCCCAGGCCGTGACCGGCGCCCTGTACGCCGCGCTGGGGGTGATGGCCGAGGGCTCCGGCACGATGAACAACGTCACCTTCGGCAACGAGCGCCACCAGTACTACGAGACGGTGGCCGGCGGGTCCGGCGCCGGCGACGGCTTCGACGGCGCCGACGTCGTCCAGACCCACATGACCAACTCCCGGCTCACCGACCCCGAGGTGCTGGAGTGGCGCTACCCCGTCCTGCTGGAGGGCTTCGAGATCCGGCGCGGGAGCGGCGGCGCGGGGCGGTGGCACGGCGGCGACGGCGGACGGCGGCGCATCCGCTTCCTCGAACCGATGACGGTCACCACGCTGTGCAGCCACCGGCGGGTCCCGCCGTACGGGATGGCCGGCGGCGGGCCTGGCGCGCTGGGCCGGCAGTGGGTCCAGCGCGCCGACGGCTCCGTGGCGCCGATGAGGGGCCGCGACTCGCTGCCCGTCGGCGCCGGGGACGTCTTCGTCATCGAGACGCCCGGCGGCGGCGGCTACGGCGCGGCGTGAGCCCTAGCGGAGCAGTATTCGGCGGTCACCGCCTGCTCGGTGAGCCGGACCTGGTTGACGCCGTCGGTGGTGAAGACGAACGACATCGAGTGCCGGCCGCCTCGCGTGCTGCCCGTCCAGGTCTCCCAGCCGTCCAGGGTGCCGCCGTTGCCGTACACCTTCACACCGCACGGCGGCGTGGCGATGACCGCCCCGAGTCCGTAGCGGAACATGTCGCTGCCGGGGTAGGGCTGCGACCCGGGGACGGGGCGCAGCATCGCCCGCAGGAGCCGTCCGGGCAGGAGCCGTCCGCCGAGCAGGGCGGAGTCGAACCGGTCGAGGTCGCCCACCGTGGAGATCATGTCGCCCGTGGCGCGCGCGAAGGTGGTGTTGACCTCGGTGGTGTCCCTCAGCTCCGCCGGATCGTCCGCCACGGGCGTGTACCCGTGCAGGTGCGGGCCGCGGATCCGCGGGTTCGTGCCCGGGAAGTAGGTGCTGCGCAGGTGCAGCGGCCGGATGATCCGCCTGTTGATCTCGCGGACGTACGTCCGCCGGGTGACGCGCTGGATGATCATGCCGAGCAGCACGTAGTTGGTGTCGGAGTAGTGCCAGGAGGTCCCGGGCGGGAAGTCGGGCGGGAGGTCCAGCCCCGCCTCCGCCAGTTCGCGCAGGGTGAAGTCGTGCCGCGGGTCGGTGACCGCGATCTCCTCGATGCGGGGGTTGTCGGTGTAGTCGGCGATGCCGCTCGTGTGGTCGAGCAGCATCCGCACAGTGATCTTGTCGCCCTGGTAGCCGTTGCCCTCGACGACGCCGGGGATCACCTGGTCGACGGTGTCGCTCAGGCGCAGCCGCCGTTCGACGACGAGCTGCAGCACCACGGTCGCCACGAAGATCTTGGTGATGCTGCCGACCCGGAACTTCATGTACGCCCGCGGCGGGCGCCGGGTCGTGAGGTCGGCCACCCCGCTGGAGAGGTTCAGGATCCGGTGCGGCGTGCGCGACTGCGCGAGCGCGCCCGGGGCCCCCTCCCGCACGGCCTCGTCCAGAACGGCCTGGAGGGCCCTACCTGACCCGCCGCCACCGGTCTCGCCCGTCGGCTGGACCGCCGCCGCGTTGCCGGCGGCGCTCACCGCGACCGTGAGGGCCAGGGCGGCGGAGGCGATGCTCCCGGCACGCGTGCATGTCCTTAGAGTCATCATGTTGTCACTCTAAGTGATGACATGGTGACCTGCCGTGCGCGGAGTGACCGCGGATTCCCCTCCGGACCCGGCGTCGGCGGAAGGCCCGCAGATTAGGGATATGGGCCGGATAAACGCCATTCGACCGACCTCGATGCAAGGTTTACCTTTTCCGGGCGGTGACCAGAGATCACGAATGGAAAGATCACCTCAGGCCGCACATCGTGGGGCCCGCATCGTTCCACCTTTTGCGAGGTCGGCAGATATGTTAATTCTCCGCGCCGGTAAACTCCCGGCATTCGTCGCCGCGCTGGCGCTCGGCGTGGGCTCGCTCACGCCGTCGCCCGCGTCCGCCCGGCCGTCCGTCCCCGGGAACGAGCGGGCGGTGGTGCGGGCGCTCGACCGGGGCGCGCATCCCCTGCTGACCACCGAGCCGACCGACGACACGCGCGACCTGCACGCGCTCGGCCGGATGATCGGCGACACCCCCGTGGTGGGGCTGGGCGAGGCCACCCACGGAACGCACGAGTTCTTCAGCCTCAAGCAACGCGTCTTCGAATACCTGGTCAAGGAAAAGGGATTCACGACGTTCATGCTGGAGCTGAACTGGGGCACCGGGCTCCGGCTCAACGAGTACGTCCTGCGCGGCAAGGGCGATCCGGCCGCGATCATGCGGCAGGAGTTCCAGCAGAACTACCGCCTGTTCGCCAACGAGGACTACCTGCGGCTCATCAGGTGGATGCGGCACTACAACACCGAGCACCCGAAGCGGCCCGTGCGGTTCATGGGCGACGACGTCTACTTCACGAACATCGTGATCTTCCAGGAGATCTTCCGGTACGTGCGCGAGCGCGGCCGCCCCGATCTCATCCCGAAGCTCAGGGCCCTCTACGACGGGCTGATCCCGACCACCGACCTCAACACCTGGGAGCGGCGGTACGACGCCAAGCCCAGGCGGGAGCGCCTGAGGGTGCAGCGCCAGGCGGCGCAGGCCCTGCGGCTGGTCGAGAGCCTGCGCCGGGGCGCGCCCCGGGAGGCCGCGGAATGGGCCGAGCAGCAGGCGAACGTCGCGTTCTGGATCGCCAAGACGCACGCCGCCGAGGACTTTTCGGGACCGCGCGACGAGGCCATGGCGCTGAACACCGTGTGGTGGTACCGCCACATGAAGAGCAAGACCCTGCTCTCCGCCCACAACGCCCATGTCGGGTACCTGGGTGAGTTCCCGCCGCACACGTTCAAGCGGCAGGGAACCTGGCTGCGCCGGATCCTCGGCTCCCGCTACCTCGCCATCGGCGGCAGCTTCTACAAGGGGACGTTCACGGCGCTCGACGAGACCACCGGTTTCATCCGGAGGTTCACCGTGGGCCCGCCGCCGCCGATCAACGCCGAGCAGGTGCTGAACCGCGTGCCCTTCCCCAAGTACTACCTCGACATGCGCACCGTGGACCAGCCGGCGCGCTCGTGGCTGAGGCAGGAACACCAGGTCCGGTACATCACGGCGGTGTACTCGCCGACGGCCGTGGAGGAGAACGACATCACGCAGTCGTTGGGGCTCACCTACGGCCTCCTGGTGGAGCTGCGCGACACCACACCGTCCAACCTGATCCCGGGGATCCCGCTCGGGCCGGGTCACTAGGGTCCGCGGGCGGGCCGGGTCCTGCGGGGCCCGGCCCGCCCGGCGTCTGTGCGGCCCCCGGCGAGGGACCCGGCGCCTCACCCGCGCATCAGCAGGGCCTCCAGGGACCGCCCGTGGTGCAGGCGGGCGACGGCGTCGGCGATCAGGGGGCCCACGGACCGCACCCGGAGCGGCGCCGCCCGCGCCCCGCCCGCCGGGAGCGTGTCGGTGACCAGCAGGCACCGGATCGGGAGCCGGCCGAGCCGGTCCCACGCGGCCTCCACGAGCGGCCCGTGCGCCGCGGCCACGGCGATGTCGGGCGCGGCGCCGTGCGCCAGCAGGACGCGCACGGCCGCCTCGATCGTCCCGCCGGTGCTGATCATGTCGTCCACGATGACCGCGGGCCGGCCCTCCACGTCGCCGACCAGTTCCTCCGCGTGGACGCTCTCGCCGCTCAGCCGCGTCTTGCGCACCACGGCGACCGGACGCCCCAGCAGCCGCGCGTAGTGCTCGGCCGGCTTGACCGCGCCGAGGTCGGGCGCCACGAGCACGGCCTCGTCCGGCGTCAGCTCCGCCAGCCCGTCCGCCAGGAGCGGGACGGCCGTCAGCATCTCCACCGGAACCGGGCTCATGGCCTCCAGGGCGACGGTGTGCGGCTCCACCACGACGAGCCGGTCCGCCCCGGCCGAGGCCAGCGCGCCGAGCGCCACCCTGGCGCCCACCGCCTGCCCCGCCCGGCCCCGGCGGTCCTGCCGGGCGTACCCGAAGTACGGGACGACCGCGGTGACCGCCCCGGCGCCGGCCCGGCGGCACGCGTCCACGAGAAGCAGCAGCTCGACCAGATGGTCGTCGACGGCGGGGCCGGTGGGCTGCACCACGTAGACGTCCCCGCCCTGGACGCCGTGCACGACCGGCCGCAGCTCGCCGTCCGGGAACCTCTCCACGTCGCAGGGCGCCGGCCGGAGGCCCAGCACGGCCGCGACGGCGGCGGCGAGGCCCGGATGGGCCGTCCCCGCCACGATCCGGGTCGGCATCGTGCTCCTGTCGGACATCGCCCTCCCGTCGGACATCGCCCTCCCGTCGTCGGCCGCTCGTCCCGGTTCTTCCCCTCCCTCGACCGGATAGCCCAACTCACCACATACCGGCCGACCTGCAGGAATATGGACCTTTGGCCCTGGTGGCGTCCCGAGGCCCCCTCGCACGATGGAATCGACGCGACGTGAGGGGGACACGATGCGAGCCAGCGAAGGCGACCGGTTGATCGTTCACGGACACCACGTGGGCGAGGCGGCCCGCAGGGCCGAGATCCTCGAAGTGCACGGGCGGGACGGGGAGCCGCCCTACCTGGTGCGGTGGGACGACGGCCACGAGAGCACGTTCTTCCCGTCCTCGGACTCCACCATCGAGCACCAGCCGGCCGAGTGGGCGAAGCGCTAGAACGACGGGGGGACGCCATGGACGGGGCGACGACCGCTCCCGAGGTGACCGTGGAACGCCGGGGGAAGGTGCCGGAGGGCGCCGCCGACTACGCGCGCTCCAAGGTGAGCGCCGTGTTCCGGCACGCGCCGGAGCCGGTGCTGTTCGCGCGCGTGAAGCTGATCATGTCGCCGGAACCGGCGGGGCCGCGTCCGGCGACGGCCCAGGCCAACCTGGACCTCAACGGGCGGCTGGTCCGGGCGCAGGTGGCGGCGCCGAGCATGACCGAGGCCGTCGACCGGCTCCGCGACCGGCTGCTGAACCGGCTCGACCGGATCTCCCGGCACTGGGAGGCCCGCCGCGGCGCCTACCCCACGAGCCCTGCGACGGGCCCGCACGAGTGGCGCCACGGCGCCGAGCCGACGCACCGTCCGGACTACTACCCGCGCCCCCCGGAGGAGCGGGAGGTGATCCGGCACAAGTCGTTCACGCTGACCGCCGAGACGCCCGACGAGGCGGCCTTCGACATGGAGGTGCTCGACTACGGGTTCCTGCTGTTCACCGACATCGAGACCGGCGAGGACAGCGTGATCTACCCCGCCGACCACGGCTACCGGCTGGCGCAGGCGACGCCGCGCGAGCGGACGGGCGCGCCCCGCGCCATCCCGCTGACGATCAGCCCGCGCCCCGCGCCCACGCTGACCGCCGAGGGGGCGATCGAGCATCTGGAGGCGACCGGCCGGCGCTGGGTGTTCTTCCGCGACGCCGAGACCGGGCGGGGCAACGTCCTCTACCACCGCTACGACGGGCACTACGGGCTGATCGTCCCCGCGTAGCGCGGGCGCCCACCAGGTGGCCGAAAATCCCCCGCCATCGGGTCTTGCGGCGCCCACCACCCCTGCCTACTATCCAGTAACCAAAATCTGAATACGGTGATGTTCGGATTTGGGCGGATTCCTCAGCGGCCCGCAAGGCACGCGGAAGAGTTCCGCACCCCCGCCCCTCTGGGCTACCCCCACCCCCCCGGGAGAGCAAGCATGCACGCTGCGACCACCCCCGCCCGCCCCAGACCGCACCGTCGCCTGCGGAGCATCGCCGCCGCGGCCGTCCTGGCCGCCAGCGCCCTCGCCCCCGCCGCCGCCGGCGCGACCGCCGCGCACGCCGCCGCCCCCCTGCGCGAGGTGATGTTCGTCGGCAACAACTGGGAGGGCACCGCCGACGTCATCAAGTCCAGCGGCGACTTCGCCAGGATCGGCCGGGTGAACGTCGTCCCCGACAAGAGCCAGCGCCTCACCGCGATCTACCTCAACCCGATCAACCTGGCTGTGTTCCTGGGCATCCGGGCCACCGCAGGCGAGGGCCACGACCAGCTCGTCGACGACCTGTACTCCACCCCCGACGGCTCCGCCCTGGTCGCCTCGCGGCCCAGCTTCGGCGACGTCGTCTCCATCGACCTGACCACCGGGAAGGTCCGGTGGCGCTTCGCCGTCTCCGGCTACCGCGCCGACCACATGTCGGTCTCCCCCGACGGCACCAAGGTCGCGGTGTCGGCCTCGCTCGGCAAGGTCGTCCACGTCCTGGACATCACCACCGGCAAGCAGCTCGGCTCGTTCGCCACCGGCGACAAGCCCCACGAGAACATCTTCACCAGGGACGGCCGGTACATCCTCAACATGTCCATCGGGAACGTCGAGACCGACCTCGACGACCCGTCCCAGGACTGGACCAAGGGCGACCGGCACATCACCGTCGCCGACGCCTCCACCTACAAGGTCGTCAAGACCATCGACATGCGCTCGCGCCTGGACGCCTTCGGCCGCAAGGACCTCTCGAACGCGATCCGGCCCGCGGTGCTGTCCCCCGACGAGTCGAAGCTGTACTTCCAGGTCTCGTTCTTCAACGGCCTCGTGGAGTACGACATGGCCACCGACAAGATCACGCGCGTGAAGACCCTGCCGAAGAACCCGGCCACCGGCGACGACCGCACCACCTTCGTCAACGACTCCCGCCACCACGGCCTGTCGATGAGCCCCGACGGGAGCAGGCTCTGCGTCGCCGGGACCATGGACGACTACGCCACCGTCGTCAACCGCTCCACCCTCCAGGAAGGCCCCCTCGTCACCGCGTCCAAGCCGTACTGGGCCACCGTCAGCGGCGACGGCCGCGCCTGCGTCATCTCCGAGAGCGGCGCCGACCAGGTCACCGCCATCGACTTCGGCACCGGCCAGAAGATCACCTCGGTCCCCGTCGGCGACCACCCGCAGCGCGTCCGCCTGGCCCACATCCCGTCCACCTGGACCGGCACCACCGGCTGACCCCACCCCGGCCCGCCCGGCAAGGGCGGGCCGGTCGCGGTGACCGGGGTGCTCGGTGTGGCGGGAGGCGGTCAGGACGCCCGGGCGGCGACGGCGTGCCCCTGCAGGATGGCCGCGAAGCGCTCGTCGGCGCGGTCGAGCTGGCCGGTGATGTGCTGTTTGATCCGCTCCTTGAGCGGGGTGTCGGGGCGGTTGATCAGGTCCTTGAGCTCCGGGACCAGCGGGCGGTACTTGCGGGCCAGCTTGCGGAGCTTGGGGCCGGTGGTGTGGATCAGGCCGACGCCGTTGTCGGTGAAGTCGGAGACCTTGATGATGCGGGCGGCCGGGTGGCGTTCCAGGCTCTCGACGACGTGGGCCCGGTACTGGGCGTGGACGTCCCCGCCCCGGTCGTAGACGGGGTTGGTCACGGCGCCGACGAGTTCGGCGACGCGCGGACCGAACTCGGCGGACAGGACGCCGAGCGCGGCCTCCGCCGGGTCGGCGTGGCCGTCTCCCGCCAGGTCGGCGGGGTGGTCCTCGACGGAGTCGTGCATGAGCGCGGCGACGAGGAGGTCCGCGTCGTCCGTCTCGTAATGGCACATGATGCGCAGCGTCACCCGGAGCAGGTGGTTGACCACGGGCTCGCGGACGCGGCGGTCCTGCCGGTGCAGGTCGCCGGCCAGCGCGAGCGCCGTGCTCAGCCGCCGCCAGTCGGGTTCCCGGAACCGCAGGATCTCGCGGGAGAACCGGTCGCGGAGTCCGGCCTCGCCGTACACCTCGGTGATCGTGTGGAGCGGAAGAGTCTGCAGATAGCTGGGCACCGTGTTCCCCTCTCGCGGGAGGTGCGCCCGTCCGCGGGCCGGAGGGGCGTTCCCGCGTACCGGTCCGACGCCGTACGCGATCATCCGGTTCCGTCGTTCTCGCAGGTCGCGGGCAGTCGCCCTCGACCGGTCGAAAGAATTATCGAGTCGAGCGATGAGTTCTCCGGGCGGCGCGGGTCTACCCCGGCATGACGACGATGCGAGAGCACGCAAGCGGCGGGCTGCCGGAGACCGCGCCCGGCCGTTCCCGGACGCCCGCCGTGATCCGGCTGCTGGTGCTGGCCACCTTCGTGGTGATCCTCAACGAGACGGTCATGATCAACGCGATCCCGCGGCTGATGGCGGACATGGACGTCACCGAGCAGGCGGCGCAGTGGCTCTCGACCGCCTTCATGCTGACCATGGCCGCGGTGATCCCGGTGACGGGGTGGTTCCTGCAGCGGGTCACCACCCGCCGCGCCTACGCCACCGCGATGGGCGTCTTCCTCGCCGGGACGGCGCTGGCCTCGGTCGCCCCGGTGTTCGAGGTGCTGCTGCTCGCGCGGGTCGTCCAGGCGACCGGCACGGCGGTGATGATGCCGCTGCTGATGACGACGCTGATGACCGTGGTGCCCGAGGAGGACCGCGGCCGCGTGATGGGCAACGTGACCATGGCGATCTCGGTCGCGCCGGCGATGGGCCCGGCGGTGTCGGGCCTGATCCTGCAGCTCGGCTCGTGGCGGCTGCTGTTCGCGGCGGTGCTGCCGGTCGCGGCGCTGATCGCCTGGCGCGGCCTGGCGCGGCTGGAGAACGTCGGGGAGCCGCAGGCCGGCACCATCGACTGGTTCAGCGTCGCGGCCGCCGCCCTCGGGTTCGGCTCCCTGGTGTACGGGCTGAGCAGGTTCGGGCAGGGCGGCGCGCTGGTCCCCGCGTCGATCGTCGCGTTCGGGGCGGTCGCGATCGCGGTGTTCGCCTTCCGCCAGCTCCGGTTGCAGCGCCGCGACGTCCCCCTGCTGGACCTGCGCGTCCTGCGGCACCCCGTCTACGCCCTCTCGCTGCTGCTGATGGCCCTGGGCTTCATGGCGATGATGGGGTCGATGATCCTGCTGCCGATCTACCTGCAGAACCTGCGCGGCCTCACGCCGCTGGAGACGGGCCTGCTGATGATGCCCGGCGGGCTGGCGATGGGGCTGCTCGGCCCGGCGGTGGGCCGGCTCTTCGACCGCTTCGGCGGGCGGGTTCTGATCATCCCCGGGGCGGTGGGCATCGTGCTCGCCCTGGGCGGGTTCACCCAGATCTCGGCGACGATGCCGTACTGGCAGGTGCTCGGCCTGCACTCGCTGCTCATGGTGTCGCTGGCGGCGGCGTTCACGCCGGTGTTCACCCTCGGCCTCGGGGCGCTTCCCGCCCCGCTCTACTCGCACGGCAGCTCGATGCTGGGCACCCTCCAGCAGGTCTCCGCGGCCTTCGGCACGGCACTGGTGGTGACCGTGATGGCGGGGCGCGCCGAGAGCCGGATGGCCGACGGGGTCGCCGCCGCGCTCGCCCAGCTCGACGGGATGCGGCTGGCGTTCGTCATCAGCGCCGCACTGTCCCTGGCGATGGTGGGGGTCGCGTTCCTGCTGCCCAAGCGGGTGAAGGCGCCCGAGGCGCCGGAAGCGCCGGAAGCCGCCGACCGCGTCCTGGAGCCCGCCGCCCTCTGAGCGGGTGGCGCCTGCGCGACGGACAACGCCTGCCGAACGGGCCGATGGTGAGCCTTGCTCTCGCCTCGGCCCGTTCGGCGTGGGGCCGCCTCACAGGTAGTGGCGCAGGACCAGGTCGGCGGGATAGGGGTCCAGGTAGGTCTGCTGGGTCAGGTAGTCGAGGCCCTCGCCCATGGCGTGGTGGCGCAGGAGGGCGATGGGGACGCTGAGGGGCGCCTGTCCCCGGCGGTAGGTGTCGATGGCGGCCAGGAGGTCGTGGCGGCGGGTGTCGTCGAGGTGGTCGCTGAGCATCCCGAAGACGTGCTGGAGCGCGTTCATGTGGCGGCCGCGCTTGGGACGGACGGCGAACGCCGCGCTGAACGCGTGCCGGTACTCGGCCTCCAGCTCGTCGCGCGAACGGGTCCCCGCCTGGGCGACGATCCGTCCGAGCGCCTGGTAGGCGGACGGGTCGTGGGCGAGGATCTGGAGCTTGTGGCGGCTGTGGAAGGCGACGAGGTCGCGGGGCCGCCAGTCGGCGCCGAAGAGCTCGCGGAGCCGGGCGTGCGCGAAGATCCGCTCGATGAAGTGCTCGCGCAGGACGGGGTCGCGCAGCCGGCCGTCCTCCTCGGCGGGCAGGTCCGGGAGCGCCTCGCGGACGAGGTCGGCGAACACCCCGCGGCCCTGGCGGTCGACGGGCTGGTCGTCGGTGCGCTCACCGGGCTTGCCGGAGGAGTAGCGCGGCAGGCGGAACAGCCCGCAGGAGGGCGAGCGCGACTTCAGCACGTAGCCGTCCAGGACCTCCAGCTGGGGGACGCGGGTCTCGGCGAGCGCGGTCATCGCCGCGGTGTGGTCGGCGGAGCCGTCCTTGGCGACGAGGTGCCCGTCGGTGAGAAGCCGCAGCGTGGGACGCGGCGCGCCGAGGCCGATCTCCATCTCCGGGCAGACCGGGACCCAGTCGACGTGCGGGTCCAGGACGTCGGTGAGGAACCGGTCGCGGCTGTGGCCGCCGTTGTAGCGGACCGGGGCGCCCATCAGGCAGCTCGACACCGCGAGGCGGGGGCGCGGGTACGGGCCGGCGGCGGTCACAGGAGCTCTCGCATCCGGCGCAGGCCGCGGGCCGTGCGCGCCTTGACGGTGCCCAGCGGGACGGCCAGCCGGTCGGCGATCTCCGTCTGCGTCAGCTGCCCGAAGTGGGCCATCACGATCGCCTGCCGCTGCGGCAGCGGCAGGACCGCGAGGGCGTCCCGGACGTCGCAGGCGGTCTCCACGGACGGCGAGGCGTCGGGCGTCCGCGCGGCCGGCAGCTCCGCGTGGTCCTCCAGGGGGAGCGTCCGGCGGTAGTGGCGGGCCTCGGCGCGGAGCTGGTCGATGGCGCGCCTGCGGGCGATGGCGAGGACCCAGGGCTCCAGGGCGCGCGCGGTGTCGAAGCGGCGGCGCGACCGCCAGACCTCCAGAAAGACCAGCTGGACGACGTCGTCCACGGCGTGCCGGGGCACGAGCCGGACGACGTGGCGGCGGACGAGCGGGCCGAGCGAGGTGTAGCACTCGGCCAGCGCGGTCTCGTCCCCGCGCGCGAGCCGCTCTCCCAGGTTCATGAGCTGGGCCTTTCCCGAGGGAATCGTTTCAAAACTTGTTCATAGTCGATTCCGTGGGCGGCGTCGAGCCCGACACGGCGAAGGGCGATGCGGGGACGCGGCTTTCGCGGCCTGTCAGGGCGCCGCGGGACCGTCCAAAATCTCGGTGACGGCTTGGGAAAGGCTTGTCACGAGGCGGGCGGCGTCCGGCAGCCGGTCCCGCCTCCAGCCCGGCCCGCCGACCAGGAGCCGCACCGCGGGACGGGTGCCCGGAAGATCGGCCAGCCAGTCCGGGTCGCCGGTCTCGGCGATCTGCGACCAGACGAGGACGGCGCCCGGCCCCGTGCGCCGGATCGCGGCGGCGAGGGCGCTCGCGGGAACCCGCGCCCCCAGCAGGCTCGCCGCGACGCCGCCCTGCGCCAGCGCGGCGGTCAGCGCGTACAGGGGCAGGCTGTGCTGCTCCTCCGGCGCGCAGGCGAGCAGGACGGGCCGGACGTTCACCGGCCGCGCGGGCGGCGGCACCTCCGCGAGGCCGCCGAGCACCACCGTGGACAGCAGGTGCTCCACCTCGACGCAGCCGCCGCCCGCCGCGTGCTTGCGGCCGATGCCGACCAGGACCGGGGCCATCAGCCCGTCCCAGGCCCGCACGACCCCGTCCCGCGCGATCGCGGTCCGGACCGCGTCGGTCATGGCGGGGACGTCCAGCGACATCGCCGCGCGGGCCAGGCCGCGCACCTCGGCGGTGTCCGCTCCGGCGGGCGCCTCCCCGACGGGCACGAGGTGGTCGCCGGCGCCGTGCCGGCGCGGCGGGCGCCGACCGCCGGGCGGCTCGCGCA